>DJYW01000013.1:11967-25235 GCA_002450255.1 Gammaproteobacteria bacterium UBA6968 | reverse complement strand
TGTGTCATTGCCATCAGTGATTGCGTTGTAGTCATAAGTATCGACGCCGGCATTAGCAATGAGCCTATCTGCGCCTACTAAATCAAGAATAGTCTCTGATGTTGTTGTGCCTTTATTAGTATCCGCGCTCGTTGCACCTTCAGTCTCAACTGTGCAGCGTACGACAAATAACTTAACTGGATCTGAACCTGCTGCGCGTTCATAGGAGTGGGTACAATTCGTCCTGCAATAAGACTTGTTGGTAACCTCAGTGACGCCTAATGTTTTAAGGCTAAATACACCCACGCTTCCATACGACTTCGTTAGGTCTCAAACATTAATTGGTTGCAAACACCATCGAACCAATTGACGAGCGTAACGCTGGCTCTCATCCAAGCAAGCAAATTACCAAGAGACGATTTTTATCAACAATAAATCGTGGCAGTGAAATTAAGAAAGTGAAAGACGCTGACCTATTCGATGAGGACAGATGGATGATGAAAGCAGGTGTGCGGACCTGAGAAAGAAGATAATGAGATTCAACTAGGGCTGGCAAAATATTTAACCAATAATGATTCGCGTCAGGACTGAAACAAAAGCCGAACTCAGAACCAACCGAATTACCGACCTTTTAACAGATAAAAGCTGGCTTCAATCGGCAGACAATGCAATAACTCGATTGAGCATAAACGATGAGTGAAGCTAAACTAAGATACGTAAACATCGAGTCATACGATTACAGCCTTTGCGAATCCGGAGCAATTGCTCTCACTGCGCTCGCAATGGCTCCGCACACGGTCACGCCAAAAGTGGTGTCGCCTCGTCAAACTCACTTATCGGAGTAGTTAGCCGCTTAACGCCAGCTGCGACCCTTCAAGATCATCGAAACCAACACCCTTTGGGTATGACTAGCTGTTTACCGCCGTCTATTTTCTAATGAGTCTATTGTTTAAAAATACTTTAGTCGCTGAGTAGTATCCGCGAAGACGGTCGTCCACACCTAATCTTCCTACGTGCCATGCGACAAAGCTGACACCGCGCCGCTAGCCGGTCCCTGATATTGCGGCAACGGTTCTCGAACCAGCCGATTCTCGGGTGAGATTAAGTTACAGCGCATAGCAAAGAGCACGAGTTCCACATCACCGGTAAGGTCTAATTTTTCAAAAATTCGATAGCGATAACTATTGATGGTTTTCGGTGAGAGGAATAATTCGGCGGCAATTTCGGGCACTCTGCGACAGTTAACTAACATCAGTACTATCTGCATCTCTCGCTGTGACAACTGACTAAACGCGGCTTGCTGGCCCTCTTCATACACGGTCTTAGCGAGTGCCTCAGCAACTTCATGGCAGACATATTTGCCGCCGCCGGCGACTCGCCGCAGGCTCTCTTTCAGTTCCTCAAAGCTAACGTTCTTCGTCAGAAAACCGTTTGCACCAGACTTCAGAAATTGTTGCGGGCTCGGGAACGATAAATCCGCTCCCAGACCAATAATCTTTAGCCGTTTGTTAGCGAGTCGTATGCGTCTGGTAACTTCTAGCCCACCGCAACCCGGCAAGAATAAGTCAAGCAAAACCACATCTAAGTGCGGGTCTTTTACTGCTTCGAGAACCGCACCTGAAGACTCCAGCTCCGCAACGACCTTCACCCCGTCAACGTTGTTAAGTTTATCTGTAAGACAATCTCTTAAAAGTTTGTGTTTTTCAGCAATTAAAACATTCATATGAACCCCTTCCAGGTTAAACTGTCTGCCTGACAATAGTCATGGTGGACAAGAAAGGGAACAGGTTTAGACAATGTCGTTAGTAATTAACAGACATCTCCCAGCATACGACTTAGATGAAGAAAACCCTTATCTTTTACATAAACGCTTGGATTCCCGTTTGGGCGCGCCCTAAGATCAAGGCGTGGATGTCGTGCGTACCTTCATATGTATTTACCGTTTCCAAATTCATCAAATGCCGCATAACAGGGTATTCGTCCGATATTCCATTGCCACCGTGCATATCTCGAGCAACGCGAGCAACGTCCAACGCCTTCCCACAGTTATTGCGTTTCATCATGGAGATGTTCTCAATGGGCAGGGTGCCGTCATCAAACATTCGCCCCATTCGCAAACAACCTTGCAGTCCCAAGCTGATCTCGGTCTGCATATCGGCTAATTTTTTCTGGACTAATTGGGTAGCGGCAAGTGGTCGGCCAAACTGCGTGCGATCAAGCGTATAGCTCCGGGCTGCATGCCAACAGGATTCGGCGGCGCCCATTGCTCCCCAGGCAATGCCATAGCGAGCGCGATTAAGACAGCCAAAAGGCCCGCCTAACCCCTTCCCTTCTGGCAACAGATTCTCTTCTGGCACAAAGACATCTTCGAGAACAATCTGTCCAGTTACTGAGGCACGCAGGCTCAATTTACCTTCAATCTTGGGCGTGGAGAAACCGTTGAATGCACGTTCTACAATGAACCCTCGGATATGACCATCGAGCTTGCCCCAGACAACAGCTAGGTCCGCGATAGGCGAATTAGTAATCCACATTTTAGCGCCGTTTAAGCAATACCCACCGTCCACTGATACCGCATTGGTAATCATGCTGCTGGGATCGGATCCATGATCGGGTTCGGTAAGTCCAAAGCAACCAACCCATTCACCGGTAGCGAGCTTCGGCAGATATTTTTCTCTCTGAGCCTCGGTGCCATAGGCATAAATCGGGTGCATGACCAATGACGACTGAACGCTCATTGCAGAACGATAACCAGAGTCAATCTGCTCGACCTCGCGCGCCATGATGCCATAGGAGACGTAGTTAACGTTTGCGCAGCCGTATTTCTCAGGCAGCGTTGCGCCCAACATTCCTAGTGCGCCGAACTCGTTCATGATTTCACGGTCGAACGTCTCGTGCCTAAACGCATGTTGAACGCGGCTAGCTAATTTATCTTGTGCATAGTTTCGTGCACTGTCCTGGACCATTCTCTCCTCTTCCGTTAGCTGACTGCGTAGCTGAAACGGGTCTTCCCAGGCAAACGGTGCTTTATCACTGCTCATAAGTTAGTGCTCGTCTTAATCGTGTGGATGATGAAAATAGATTAGCCGGCGACGCTAGAGTTAGTAACAGCGTGCCGTAATTCCGTTATGATACAACTTCCAGCAGGGGCCTGTCAGTCACTACAGCAGTTCCGCCAGGCTAGGGTATATGCAAAATCGCCGCTATACTCTTTCAGTTAAGTCATTATCCAACACCTAATCACACCTTTACGATTCAGCAGAGGAAAGCTATGTCGCTTGCAGCAGTTCAGGAAGAAACTTCATTAGACGATGACACGTTAAACCAGTTCGTAAACACCGTAAGGCGCTTCGTAGACGAGCGACTGATTCCACTGGAAGCGCAGGTGGCTAGCGAAGACCGTATGCCTCCGGAGCTCATTGATGAGATGCGCGAAATGGGTTTGTTCGGGCTGACCATTCCACAAAGCTACGGCGGTGTCGGCTTAAACACGCTGCAGGAGTGCATGGTTGTGATGGAACTCGGCCGTGCAGCCCCTGCCTTTCGATCCATCATCGGCACCAACAACGGCATCGGGTCTCAAGGTATCGTTATGGACGGTACCGAGGCGCAAAAATCCTACTATTTACCCAGGATGGCCAGCGGCGAGATTATCGGGTCGTTTGCGTTGACAGAACCTAATGCGGGTTCGGATGCAGGGTCACTGCAAACTAAAGCTATCCGAGATGGCGATGAATATGTCATCAACGGCACCAAACGCTACATTACCAACGCTCCAAGCGCACAGTTATTCACCGTATTCGCGCGCACTGATGCGAATCTACCCGGCGCCAAAGGCGTTAGTGCTTTCCTGGTAGATGCAAAATCGCCAGGCATCACGCTTGGGCCTGCGAACAAAAAAATGGGGCAGCAAGGTGCTCATGTCTGCGATGTGATTTTTGAAGACTGCCGGGTTCCAGCAGAGCAAATGCTAGGCGGCGCGGACAAACTCAACAAAGGGTTCCAAAGCGCTATGAAGACTCTCGACAGAGGTCGCATTCATATCAGCGCTCTATCCGTCGGATGTGCAAACCGGCTAATCGATTTGTGCCTAGACTATGGCACAGAGCGTAAGCAGTTTGGGCAAGCCATCGCCGAATTCCAGCTGCTCCAAGCAATGATCGCGGACAGCAAAGCTGAAAGCTACGCCGCTGAGTGTATGGTCCTGGATGCTGCACGTCGTCGAGACGCCGGTGAAGCGGTGAATACCCTAGCATCCTGCTGCAAATTATTTGCGACAGAAATGGTGGGCAGAGTCGCAGACCGTGCAGTGCAGTACCATGGCGGCGCGGGTTACATGGAAGAGTACGCTGTGTCACGCTTTTATCGTGACGTGCGCTTGTTCCGCATCTACGAGGGTACCAGCCAGATCCAGCAAACCATTATTGCTCGGAATATGCTGCGAGACCGCTAAAGCGCGAGCAATTTCAACGAGCGTTCGCGCCTGCTTGCAGCTAAGGACTCTCCCATTTGTATTAGCGCGCGCGTCAGCTCTTTCGCAGAGCGTTGATCTGATCGCTTAACGTACGCGCTGCGAATCCGGCTGCTGCGGCAAAATCAGGGCCATCGCCAGCATATAAGATGCCTCGCGAACTGGAGATCAGCAGGCCTGCGCGCTCGCCATCCAGGCCGTTTTTCAAAACTCTCTCTAAGTCCCCACCTTGCGCACCAATGCCTGGCACTAACAACGGCATGTTCCCAACTATCTCGCGGACCATACCGAGCTCTTCAGGGTACGTCGCGCCAGTTACCAATAAGCACTGGTTGTTTTGGTCCAATTCTTTAACCCACTCAGCAACCCGTAAATACAAAGGTGTACCGCCTGCGTCTATCATTTGCAGCCGATCACTGCCTGGATTACTGGTTCGGCAAAGAACCACTACGCCACGGTCGGGATAGTCGAAATATGGCGCGATGCTTTCGTAGCCCAAGTACGGCGAGACAGTCACAGCATCGGCGTTATAACGTTCGAAAGCTTCCCTCGCATAATACTCAGCCGTGCTGCCTATATCGCCTCGTTTTGCATCAAGCAAAACAGGAATATGCGGGTATCGGTCGTGTACGTAGGCAATGACATCGGCGAGCTGCCCCTCTGCTTTCAGTGCGGCAAAGTGGGCGAATTGCGGTTTGAAAGCGCAAACATAAGCTGCCGTTGAATCGACTATCGCTTTGCAAAATTCGAACAAAGGCGCCGCTGAGTCACGAACCACCGCAGGAATACGCGACAGATCTGGATCGAGCCCAACACAAACAAGTGAGCCTGACTGCTGCCAAGCCTGACCTAAACGATGGTGAAAATGATTAGCCATGTTGCGCGCTTTTGTAGCGGTTATGATGATTAGGCGGCGCCTGTCTTTTGGAGCAACTGTTGGCGCATTTCTGGCTCGGCAAGAATCCGCTCTACGGTCTCTACAATCGTTTGAGTTTGACTATCGACTTCGATGTTAACTCCATCGCCTTTTACAAGGTGGCCTAGTGTCGTGCGCTCGATGGTTTCCGGTATGAGGCTGACCGCGAATTGGTTCCGATCACGATCAACTGCCGATACCGTGATGCTCGCCCCATCCAGACCAATATAGCCTTTGTGAAAGATAAACTTCAGCCACTCTGGAGCAATTGCAAAGGTAATCACCCGGTCGTGACCATTAAGATAAATATCGGCTACCGAAGCCGTTGTCGTAATATGGCCTGAAAGAATGTGGCCGCCAACCTCGTCGCCAAATTGGAAACTTCGCTCAAGATTCACCATCGACCCTTCAGTTAGCTTACCTAAATTGGTCGTTCGCAGGGTTTCTGGAATGGCGTCGAACGTCGCATGCGCCTCGGTTACACTGGTTACTGTTAAGCAGGTTCCATTCACGGCTACAGATGCACCCAGCTGCAGATCCTTGGTTAAATCATCTAGTTGAATTTGAAAACGCCGTAGTTCTCCGTCGGTGGAAATTGAGCTTATCGAAGACAGGTGCTGAACAATGCCAGTAAACATAATGGTCTCTTCTAGTGTGCGAAAATCCTGTGTTGAACTATAAGAAAGTGCAAGTAGGTTTCACCCGTTGCGGGGTTGCGCCGTGTGGCACCACTCAAACCAGGATTGCGGGCTAAACATTAAAAAGCCCGAAACGAATCAAACGCTCGGGCTCTTCCTAAACCAACCGCAATATAATAAGACGTTTAACCGCCAGAAGCTTCAGCAAGCTTTTGTTGACGATCACGCTCTCGATCAATGAAGGTAATCCACTGCGCGCAGATGCGGGTGCTCGTTGTGTCTTCGTCACGACGCGCCTCGCGTCTGCATGAACTAAACGCATCACGCGCCTGCCGGAGCTTGTTGTTGTTGTATAGGCACATACCCTTCACAGTTTGAACGGCTTGCACTTTACGCAATCCCCCTTTGTCCAGCGCACCATCTGCAGCCGCCACGCACGAATCATAGTTATCCGATTCGAGATACAAATACGATAAGCGCTCGTAGATTTTGCCGTCATCGGCCAGCTTAGCGGCTTCTTCATAAACCGGTATTGCTTCGTACACTTCCTGCGAGAGCTGCCATGCCTGACCCAAAGATTGAAGGTTATCTGAATCTCGCTCTAATGCTTCATTCTCAAACCCGGCTACAAGAACTTTTGCTGCGCGGTAAGGCACTTCATCCTGCATCAGCAAGCCGGCAAGGTTGGTATAATCGGTGCGGCGCTCAAAGAAGCCTGCGGTATAGGCCGCTTCTAAGGTGTATAGCTGGTCTTTTTCACGGCCTTCCTGACCATACACTCCGGCTAAGCGAACCCAATGCTCGCGCTTTGGAAACTCTTTAACCAAAATTTCTAATACGCGTATCACGTTTGGCCAGTCTTCCTTTTCGAAGTATAAAAAAGTCAGCAGACTCCAGTTTTGTTCAGTGATTGTTGTGCCGCGATCCTGAGCTACCTTGATGCCGAGTTCCATCTGCTCAATTGCTTTCACATAATCTTTCATTTGGTAGTAAACCGTCGCCAAGAAAAATCGTGGCGCAGCGGATGGATTAGCCGCCTTTGTGATCCAAATCTCCATATATTTCAGTGCGTCACGGTAGTTTTCTTCAACGTAACTCAACTGAGCAATGGTATAGAGTGTGGTGGTTTCTAGACCTTCAGGAATCTTCTCCCCCTGAGCAACGACGATTTTATATTCTTCGATCGCTTTGCCGTAGCGCTCAGTCAGGTAGTAGACGTAACCTAGCGTATTCCGGATATTCGCCAGTTCGTTTTCGTTATAACGACGCTTTCGCTGCAGCGCTTCTGTGACGACTCGCTCAGCTTCGACATAGTCCTTTAAGTCGATCGCTTCCTGAGCCTTACCCAGAAGCTTAAAGACTTGCTCAGAAATTGAAGGTACGCGGCGTGTCTTTTGCTTTTTCTCGGCTTCCTGTGCGACAACGCTCTCGATCGAGAGCGGCCCGATGCCGCTGGCGCCAAAAAATACCAGCGCCGCGATAACAAAGAACGCCTTGCTCACTAACTTGCACACACTACCGAGCATAATTACTACTCCGCCATTTCAAAAGTTATGCGCGTTTTCACACCCGCGACGTCAATCGGTTCACCATTAACGACCTTAGGCTTATACTTGTATTTCAGCGCGGCATTGATCGCGGCTCTATTAAAAATACCGGGTGGCTTGGCATCAATTACAACCGGATCACGAACCGCGCCCGTCTTCGTAACGATATACTCTAGAAGCACAAAGCCCTCTATGCCACGAGTTTGCGCGCGTCGAGGATACTGCGGTGCCACCTTTACGATCGGCAGATATTCTCCATCGGAACTAAAACCACCGCCTTCGACATTAAGGCTAACGTCTACATCCACCGCATCCATCGAAACGCCTTGGTTAGAATCGGACGTCTCAAAGTCCGGCTTCGGCATATCTGGTGGTGGCTCATCAGGTGGCGGAGGTGGCTTGGGCTTGCGTTGTTTCGTCTGTACTTCTTCGTCTTGATTAAGTCGAACAAAATCAAGCAATCGTCCCTTAACACCTTCTTCCAGCTTCGCTTCATCCGATGCAATCAGTGCTTGCATCAAAAGGAATAGGAAGAATGTGATGACGCCTCCAGCGAGTACGCCTATTGAATAGCGTAAAACCACGATAAACCTCCTACTCGTCTATTGAGATTGCCACTTGCGTTAACCCTAACGCTCGCGCGGAACTCAGCACTGCCATATAGGCATCGTTAGTCGATTCGCCATGTGCCTGGATAGCCATGGTACCGAGCGGATTCTCGGCATGGAGCCGCTCTATGTGTGCGCGTATGGCGGTCTTATCAATACGCTTTTTGTCGATCCATATTTCATCGTTGGCACTGATCGCGACGATCAGCGAAACCGTCGGTTTCTTCACTCCGGTTTCCGCTACTGGTTTGCGGACTTCTATCCCTGGAAGCTTGATGAACGTCGCCGTGACGATAAAGAAGATCAACATGATAAATACCACGTCGAGCATCGGTGTCAGGTTGATGTCACCGTCTTCGCTGTCACGCTGTACCCTTCTTATTCCTCTGCGCATAACTTTTTTCCAATCTAACCGCTTTTCGAAACAACGAAACCACGCATTGCCGGTTATTAGGCTTCTAGTGATCTAAGGTGAGGTTATCCTCAAATAATTCTGTTTCGCGCTTAATCTTCGTCTGCAGATACGTTGTACCCATGACGCCTGATAGAGCGGCGACCATGCCCGACATGGTCGGTACTGTCGCCATCGACACGCCTGCGGCCATCGACCGGGCATTACCACCCTGAGTCGCCATGGCTTCGAATACAGCGATCATACCCGTTACGGTACCTAACAAGCCAAACAACGGGCAGAGTGCGACGCAAATTTGGATTACCGGGAAACTCCCGTTGATCTTATCCGCCGCATTAGAAATCATGCCGTCGCGTATCTGTCGGGCGCCCCAAGAGCTGCGCTCGCTGCGCTGTTCCCAGCTGGTTACGCTTTCACGTACCATGCCTCGATACTCAGTAGTAAAGAATACCACCCGCTCAAAAATCAGTCCCCACATCACGAAGGTGACAAAGGCAATGGCGTAGAGCACGTTGCCGCCCAGCTCGATGAACTGAACAATAGCTAAGTAGGCTTCGTATAACATCAGTTTCGCCCTGTATTAAGCACCCAGGGTGCGCCCTGAACGCTCTGCTTGCTCTGCGATAATACCAGCGCTTTCCTCTTCTAACGCATGCGTAATACCTTTTGCGTAGGTGTTTACAATGGTATAGAGGAAGGTAGTGGGTATCGCTACAACCAGTCCCAGAACCGTGGTCATCAAGGCGATTGAAATACCGCCAGCCATAGTTTTAGGGTCGCCGGCGCCAAAGAGTGTGATGGCCTGGAACGTTTCGATCATACCAATAACCGTACCCAGAAGGCCCATTAAAGGCGCGACGACAGAGATAACCTGAACGATTTGAATGTACTTAGTAATCTTCGGCGTTTCGCCCAAGATTGCTTCGCCCAGTTTTAGCTCAAGAGTTTCAGTGTCGGCTTCTTTATTTTCTGCATAAACATTTAGAACACGGCCAAGGGAGCTGTTGGTCTGAATATTGCTGGGGTTTGCGCGCTGCGCGTTCACTTTGCGTTGCTCAGCAAACAACATCACGAACTTAATCAGTGACAGGAGCACGCCGAAGATACCAACCCAGATGATTACCCCACCCATTGCGCCGCCCGCGCCATCGAAGAAGCCACCGCCGATAGTACCAATGCGTTCACCCCAAGTTGCCGCTTGAATCAGCAGTGCTAACAAAGAGCCGCGAGTCGGGTCAACTGAGAATCTAATCAGTTCACCAGCACCTGCTTCTTGCAATGCCTCAGACGTACCGTTATGTGGCGAGCCCGGCTGACGAGCCAATTCAATGATCGATTGGCTGTCTGGGTCCCACTGCAGGTATTGGCCTTCGCCAACCAGCGCAAAGGCGCCTACGCGAACGATATCTGTCTCGACTTTTTCGCCAGAAAGGCGAGTAAAGGTGCCTGAAAACTTAGTAATTTCGCCCGATGCGGTCATTTCCTGCTGCAGTTGGAACCAAAGGTCTTCCATTTCGCTAATGGTAGCGAGTTGGCTAGATGTACCCATTTTCTTAGCGAGTTCACCAAGCCACTCACCACGATCAGGATATTCTGAAGAGACCAACGAAGCTTCAAATAAGCCCCGCGTATCGCCAGCCACCTGCTGCAATACACCGAACAACTCGCGCAAACTGCCGAGACGCTTATCTAACTGCTCGGTCATATCACCAATACGAATTTCGTTTTCTTCAAACGTCGTTTCCAGACGGTCGGAACGACGTTGTTCACGAGTACGCTCGTTCTTCGCGTCCTGCAGCATCTTCGCTTGATCGGCTTTAGCCTGTGCAAAACGACGTTCGCGTTGTGTATTTTCACGCGACTCGACAACCCGGCGATCTCTTACGTTTTCTAAAAGCTCGTCCAGGGAGTTCGCTTCATTGACGATCAGATCGGTAGCTGGCGCAGGCGCGCTTTCTTCGGCATGAACTGTGCCTAGGCTCAGACCTAGAACGAGCAACGCGCTTGCTGTGAATTTCGTACCTAATGACATCATAAAATCCTTAGTAAACCCTCTCATTGTGCGTCTCCTGCACCAAATACCGGTATGCCGAGCATATCGATAGATGCTTGCTGGCGAGCCATACGAATGCCCTGCTTGATAGATGATTGATAACTGTCATCCACCTGCTCCCAGTCTTTTATAGAAGGGTTCCACATGCCGGTTTCGGCACCATCTGGAGTTTGATAAACGAGCGCAATGCGACCGACTTTCAACACATCTACCTTTCGTTCTACGCCATTCAAGGTAATGGTGTCGCTGTAGGCTTCCATGGTTCGGCCGTACTCGTTTTCTATTTGGAACGCGCGTAACACCTGCGAAAACTTTTCGGAAACGGCAACGTCAGCCCGATCCATCGTTTCTCTAAGCCGCTCAACGCGAGCGCGGCGTTCTTCCAAAAGGAATGGGGTATCCAACTCTACAAACTGCTCAATGCCGTCAATCATTCGCAGCATGAGCGGAGTGATTTGACGCTCGATAACAGTTACATCATCGATGGATTGCGCCAGTTGAGACATTTCTTTCTCTTGATTAGCAATCTGCTTTTCTAGCTGGCGGTTATAAACACGCAGGCCTTCAATTTCTTTCAGCACCGTCTTGTATTCACCCAGCAACTTGCGCGTATCTTCAGTCAGCGCATCCACCTGCGCCTGTGAGCGACGCGCGGCTGCGTTCATTTGCTCAGCTACCTGAAAGATATCCGCTAAAGTCGATGCAACGACAGTCCCACTGTTTAGGCTTAACCCAAACGCCAATGCAATGGCAAAAACTCGTCCCAAGTATTTATTCATGAAAACTTCCTAACAGAACTTACGATTTCTCTAAAGGCTCTCGAAACTGACTAATAGCTTGTCGCTCACGCTAAACCCACCTTCTACTCATTATGATGATCTATCAAAATGATGCTCTTTCAAAAGCGTTAAATAATGATGAAACGCTTCTCATTCGCCCCAATTAACAGTAACCAAGTCGAGTGTTTGTATCGCTATTACCATATCAACCCTCGAATTTCAGTCACGGGTGCAAAATTTTAAGGCCGCCATGAAGTTGCGAAGACCATTTGCCTTCCAAGATGCATAAACACCCCAATCTACAACTTAACAACTACCGTCTTTCTGACCGCCTAATTTAAGGTGCCGCCCATTTTTTTGGACGCCGATCCTGCCTCCCTATTCCATTACCCATGATGGAATTTGGTGCTCGCCAGGCGCTCTATGTGCACAACTCTGTGCCACGGCTAATCTACCTAGCACTCAAGCGTGTCACATTGAAGCAACTCGCGTGTTCAATTTTTTTTACCGCATTGTCTGCGCAATGGTGGGTACCGCTATAACCGCTAAACGGCTTTGTAACCAGATCCCTCGTTGCATACGCCCCTCACAGTGCGCTACCTAAAACTCCCTTTAGAATCAAGCAACGCCCGCATGGGCTATCGCACCGCGAAGCAAGGATCAACAAACCCAAGTTTGATGTCAAGCGCAAACACCCTGATCTTGGCCGGATAAGTTATAAAATGAACACGAACAAACACCTGCCGATTCGTGAGCGTCTGTCACCTCGTTTATTGTAGACACAGGCCGACAGAATAAGCACTGTTACGGCCCCTGGCTTACGGTAGAATCAAGATATTTTGTTACGGAACTGCTAGCAGACGATTATCCAAATTCCGACTCGATGTATCATTGAAATTACGCTGTCAAATGCTCGGCGAAAAATGCCAGCGTTCGTTCTCTCGCTAAAGCCGCAGCATTAGGTTCGTAGCTGGCTCGATGATCACAATTGAAGCCATGATCAGCGGCGTAAACATGAACCTGTACCGCCGCCTGGGCCTGCTCAATTTTTGCAACATCGGTAAGCGGGATGTGTGGATCCAACTCACCAAAGTGCATCATGATTGGGCAGCGTGGTATTAACTCCAGATGCCCAGCAATCCCGCCGCCGTAGTAGCAGCTAGCCGCAGCTACCCCGGGAAGCAAGCAAGCGCTCTGCCACGCCATCAAGCCACCAAAACAATAGCCTACGACGGCCACAGAACTGACTTGAGTTAACGCAAAATCTACGGCTGCCTGAATATCATGTAAGGCTAGTTCCATATTCAATTGCGAAAATGCCAATGAAATACCCTCGGTCATCGCCGTTGAGTCATAACCTAGCTCAATGTTCCGATCGATACGATCGAACAGCTTCGGCGCTATCGCTAAATGTCCGGCTGCGGCATAACCATCAGCCACTTCTCGTATGTGCTGATTAACACCGAAGATTTCCTGAATGACAATTACAGCTGACGAGGGTGCCTGGCTCGGCTCGGCCACATAAACACCCAAGTTAAAGTCATCGGCTGAGCCAATGCTGATATTCGCTCCCATGCTTCCCTCCCATGCGTTGCGGCTCTCTAACCGCCGAAAAAACGTTAGCTAGCCCGCACTAACGGCAGCACCGCGTTTTATTTTGTAGGATTTTATTCTATCCGAAGGATTTCGTTCCATCCGTAAGATTTTCCTGAGAGTTTCCCGTGGGAACCGAGAGTACGACACATGCACTCCAATAATTTCAAAATGCTCGGCCAACTTCGAGAAAGTGATCAGTGTAAAAGTTCTACACCATTTTCTTTTCTTAAAGTGGCCTTTCTCTGTCTGGCCTTTCTCTGACTGGCTTT
>DJYW01000013.1:0-11635 GCA_002450255.1 Gammaproteobacteria bacterium UBA6968 | reverse complement strand
TTTCTCTGACTGGCTTTCGCGACCAACTATCTCGACCGCAACGAAGCCCTAATGAGTGCGCCAGCGCAGTGCCCACGGAACGGCAAGGCAATGAAAACGGCACATAAAGCCTTGTGGCTAACACCGAGGCTGTGACTGTGACCGCAACTAGGCGACTTTCAAGCGGCTAAAATTCTCATCGCGGGTGCGAGGTGATCACACAAATGTCACAATGTCTGGGTGTAATCCCCAACAAACGCGGGGATAACAAAAACCCATCGAGAGAAAGCAGGAGAGCGCATGGCCACGTCGATATTAATCGTCGAAGATGAACCTGAAATTCGTGAATTGCTAGGCTTTTCCATATCTCGAGCAGGCTACGACATCATTGAGGCAGAGTCTGCCGAAGTCGCTTTGCAACGTCTCGACCGAGGTACACCAGAACTCGTCATCATCGATTGGATGCTACCTGGCATGAGTGGCGTTGATCTCGCCAAACATTTGCGACGAGATGAACTCACCGCTCAACTACCTATTATCATGCTGACTGCGCGCGGTGAAGAGAGCGACAAACTCAAAAGCTTTGAATCAGGCGTGGACGACTACGTCACGAAGCCTTTTTCGCCACGCGAGTTAATCGCCCGTGTTAAAGCTCTACTGCGACGAAGCGGATCGCCTGAAGACAACTTGTTGTCCATAGCCGGCATCAAGCTGGATCTAAAAAGCCACCGGGTCAGTGTAGGTGATGAAAACATTCATATGGGACCTACCGAATATCGTTTGTTAGAGCTGCTAATGCGCCATCCGGATCGTGCTTTTGATCGAAGCCAACTATTGGATCGGGTGTGGGGACGTAGCGTCTATGTCGAAGAACGCACGGTAGACGTACACATTTTGCGGTTGCGCAAAATCCTTAAACCGTTTGGGCTTGACGGTTTCATACAGACAGTCCGCGGCATTGGCTATCGATTCACGCCGCAGACCTGACCAAAAATTCACGCCAAGCGAAACCTTTAGAGGCGCTTGAATCAAAGACAACCACACCCACCTGCAACGCGCATTGGCCGCTGATTGATGCCACACGAGGCGTGAAGCAGCGCCTTCTCAAGCGTCCCTGTTTGGCAATCAGTCAGCGCGGCTATTTCATCACCTTGTTGGAGTCGGACCTAGACCGCGCTCTCGATGTGTCGCGCGATCACATCCTCAACAATTCGCCACATGCGCCAGCGCGCCTCGAATGAACCACAAAAACTCAGTCCCCAAGTTCGACAACGCTCTCGCCATGTTTCACTATTATCTGCTGTTAAAATAGCACGATCATTACACAAGGCTGTCGACCATGACTGAAACCTCTGCAACAACCGCCAGCAATCTTAATTCATCCCTGCAGGCAATCCTTTGGGACTTCGGGGGTGTTTTCACCAGCAGTCCTTTCGAAGCTTTTAACGAATTAGAAGCAGAAGTTGGCGCTCCGAAAGATTTCATTCGCCATCTGAACGCGACCAATCCAGAGCACAACGCATGGGCGAAGTTCGAGTCCAGCGCAATCGGCATAGAGGAATTTGATACTTTGTTCGCCGAGGAATCCGCGCTGTCAGGTCATCGAATAGAGGGCAAAAAAGTCATCGCCATGTTAAGCGGAACGGTTCGGCCGCGAATGGCCGAGGTGCTAAAGATTTGTAAACGTCACTTCAAAGTGGCTTGCATCACCAACAACGTCAAAGCAGGCCACGGTCCCGGCATGTCAAAAGACCAGGCAAAAGCAGATGCGGTAGCAGAGATAATGGGATTATTCGATTTTGTCATTGAGTCGAGTCTGGAAGGAATCCGTAAACCGAATCCGGCCATCTATACGCTGGCGTTAGACCGTTTAGGCGTGGCAGCCGAAGCGACGCTGTTTTTGGACGACCTGGGGATTAACCTGAAACCCGCCCGAGCGATGGGAATGTCAACCATAAAGGTGCTCAACGAGCAGCAAGCGATTCGAGAACTGGAGCAAATCACAGGACTGGCCTTCCCATAGCCGGATACCGTTCCCTTTTTGGAGCAAGGGCTAAACACCACGACGGGCGATTTCGGCAACCACTTCTGCGCGGGATGGAATCGATTCCGCAGCGCCGGAGCGAGTAACTGCCAATGCACCAGCCACGCTAGCTAATTCAATCGCTGCTAGCATGCCCGTACCAATCAATAGTTCAGCCATCAAAAAGCCGACAAAGGTATCCCCTGCCGCGGTCTCATCGACGGCTTCAACTGATATGGCGGCGTGCCGCATCAACTCCGGATCGCCAGGTGATTGAGAAAGCGCGCCTCGTGCGCCGAGCGTCATAATCAGGCAAACTTTTGGCAGTTTTGCGACCAACGCCGCAAATATGGCCTGCTCTTTAGCAGCCAATTCGTTCGCGTGCGCCGCCGATGCCGCTACTGTTGTCGCGGTAGATTCGGTTGGTACAGGTAGACCAGCTAACCCCGCCGCTTCAGCTTCGTTAACGATCAACAAATCAACCAACTCAAGCGGTAAATCGAGGCAACTGGCATCAAACGGCGCCAGATTAACGGCGACGGACAATTGTTTTGCTTTAGCCATCCGAATGACTTCCGCTACGCCATTTGTTTCGTTCTGCAAAAGCAGCCAATCATCCGGTGCCATCGCAGCAACTGCGGCAGACAACAAATCCTCAGGTAAGCGTCGATTGGCACCGGCAGAGATCACAATGGCGTTCTGACCTTGATCATCTACCTGGATAACTGCCTGACCTGATTGTCCGTCCAGCCGGAGCACTGATCCTGCGTCTCCGCAAAACCTTTGCAGCACGTCCACAAGCATATCGCCGTCGCCGCCAACGGCACCAAAATGGCATACGCTGGCGCCAGCTTGAGCCGCTGCGATGGATTGGTTAAGGCCTTTGCCGCCGGGAACAAGACGCTCGCTAGAGCACGCTATGGTTTGTCCCGCAATCACCAAACTGGGGACCCGATAGATGTGGTCAACACACAACGACCCGATATTGAATAGTCTCGCCAAGTGCGCCTCGCTAGTCACAGAATGAAGGCACAAGTTTACTGATTAAGTCCGCAGGCTGTCAGGTCTCTCGCTATAACCATGCTAGGAAACCGCGCTAATTGAACAGCCAGTGGAGTTTGAATTACCCCAAATTGGCCTGCACTCAAACAGTCATTCGAGCTTGCCTCAGGAGTTGAATCAAATGGGATCTAGTAATGTGTATGGCGAGGGTATAGCCGACAGAAAAATCCAATGACCAAGAGTGGAAACGCCAAAGCAAGGGATCGATTTCGCCCTGATTCAAATCGAGATAGGAATCACCGAAAATAGACCCGTTTAGCTTAGTCCACCAGAGCAGGAAAAAAGTTACAAAGGATAGAGACCGAGCTTTAGCCCTTACGCGCTAATATGCGTGTAAGAGCCAAAGCAAGAATAATATGCGTCGTTCGCGTGGCGACGGCCGCAAGTTACGCCGGATGTGCGAGTTCCGCAGCGGCTTCCTGCACAGCACGAATGATCTTGTCATAGCCCGTGCATCGGCAGAGATTACCTGCCAGCCAGTAGCGAATGGTGGTTTCATCCGGGTTTGGGTCTTTATCCAAAAGCGCTTTAGCTGCCATGATAAAGCCAGGCGTACATACACCGCACTGTAAAGCTGCGTTATCGAGAAATTTTTGTTGCAAGGGATGCAGACCGTCTTTACCCGCAACACCTTCAATGGTTTCAACTGTTTTACCTTGGGCCTCTACGCCCAAGACCAGGCAGGAGCAAACCAAGCGACCGTCGACCAAAACCGAGCATGCACCGCAATCACCGGTACCACACCCCTCCTTGGTACCCGTTAGACCGAGTTCGTCGCGCAGCACGTCCAACAAAGTCTGGTTTGGCTCGCACAAATACTCTTGTGCTTGGCCATTAATGGATGACTCAACATGTACTTTAGCCATATTTCTCTCCTAGATTCTGCTGTGCGCTAGTGCTATCGCGCGTTTACACAAAACACCAACCACCGTCTTGCGATAGTCGGCAGTGCCACGTTTATCCGTAATGGGACTCGCTGCCGCGCGACAAGCGTCTGCTGCAGCGGCTAGCGCTGCTTCATCCAATTGGGTGCCGATCAAAGCAGATGCTGCGTCAGCGACTAATAGAGCCGTAGGTGCAACGGCACCGATCGCAACTCGCGCTGCGGTACAGGTACCCGAAACAACGGTCAGGCTTACGCCAACACCGGCTACGGCAATATCCATTTCGGTGCGGGGTGTAAAGCGCAGATAAGCATCTTTGCTGTTTGCTTGAGGCGTTGGAATCTTCAATCCCAACAAAATCTCGCCTTCTTGAAGGGCGTTCTTACCCACGCCGACGACGAAGTCTTCCACAGGCAATTCACGTCGTCCGTCCGCTGTTGCTATGTCGCACACCGCGCCGGCAGCAATCATCGCTGGAATGCTGTCACCAGCGGGTGACGCGTTGCAAAGGTTTCCGCAGATCGTCGCTCGGCCTTGGATTTGCGTCGAACCAATCAAATCTGCTGCCTCAGCAAGCCCAGGTAGCAACGCTTTAAATTGCGCGTCCTCGTTCATCAGTGCACTCGGGACTGCCGCACCAATATAAATTTCGTCTGCACCGACTTCCAAGCGATTCGTCTCGCTCAGTTTCTTAATGTCGATAAGTGTTCTGGCTTCATGACCGAGAGCCTTCATTTGCACCATGACATCGGTGCCTCCCGCTAACACCTGGATCATGCGTCCGGCTGCCGCGCTGGCTTTTATAGTAGAGATTGCCTCCGATACCGAAGACGGGGCTGCATATCCGTATGACTCCATCATCCCTCCAAAAATATTGCGTCAACGCGAGGAATCTAACATGGTCTATAGCCGCTTTGCATCCCATTCGACACGCTGATTACGGATCTACCTCAGACTAATGTTGGACTTGCCTTTGACCAACTTGCGACGCATCCCGGAACCAAGCGAACGGTCCAGCGAAGCAATTGAGCAAGCGTATATTCGACACAAGCGGCGGGGACAATCTATGAGGAGAGCGAACTGTTGATAGAGCGCCTCACGCCACCGCCCCCTTCTTTTCACAGCTCGGGATCGGCATTTATTTAGTGAATCTTTGTATCTAGACTTGCAGCCTGAGTTCTTCAAACCTTTTGCATAGCGGAATCAAAAAAAATTATGTCGAGCCTTTATCACGATCACATTCAGCAACTCACATCGACTTGGTCAACCGCCATGACAGCTTGCGGTTTTGATGCAGCGGTCGTACACGCCGGTCGAACCCATGATTATTTTCAGGACGATCAGGGACCCCGCTTTGAACCGAACCCTAATCTAACCCAATGGGTAGCAAGAGATTTCATCGGTCAAGAAGACTGTCTGGCTTTGGCTAACGGCGAGCCTGCGAAACTTTTTTGTTACCGGCCGGTCGATTATTGGCATGCAGAAGCACCGGTACCTGAGGGTCTCGCCACGGACCTAGAGGTGGTTACTTATGCTTCACTCAACGCTATGCATACAGCGCTAACTCAACACATTGGTCAATCTGCAAATTGCTGCCATATCTCACCTGAACCTGCTAACGACGGCGCTAACTGGGCAACTGGCTCAACCAACCCGGATGCATTGATCAACCGATTACACTACCAACGCGCCTTTAAAAGCGACTTTGAGATCGCCGCAATGCGCGAAGCGAGTCGCCTCGGTGTGCTCGGCCATCAGGCAGCCGCGGCAGAATTTGCAAATGGCGGATCGGAATTCAGCATCCACATGGCTTTCCTCGCGGCCTCAGGACAAACCGATCTCGACGTGCCCTACGGCAATATTGTCGCGGTCAATCAAAACGCCAGTGTCCTTCACTATCAGCATAAAGATCGCCACGTAGGTGAGCCGTTACTTAGCCTGCTTATCGATGCTGGCGCGCGCAGCCACGGCTACGCCAGCGACATAACCCGCACTTACATTCATCCCGATACTGCAAAACTGGGCTCGCATACCATGGCAGGTGCAACATTTGCCGAACTGATAAAGCGCATGGATAGCCTGCAACAAACTTTGGTGAGCCAGGTACGTTCGAATCTTGATTATCTGGCATTGCACACCACGTTCCATCGCCACCTAGCGCAATTACTGGAAGAGAGTCAGCTGATTAGCCTCAGCGCGGATGAGATTTTCAGTAAGGGTATAACGGAAGTCTTTTGTCCACATGGCCTGGGACATCTACTCGGATTACAGGTGCATGACGTGGGCGGCCAACAAATTAATGCAGATGGCGAACAAAAGGCGCCGCCAGAGAACTATCCGAGCCTGCGTATGACTCGACCAATCGAAGAACGCATGGTGTTTACCATCGAACCAGGGCTGTATTTTATTGATTCTCTCTTAGCAAAACTGAAGGCTCACGGCGATTGCGTGAACTGGGACTTGATCAATGCGCTACGGCCCTTCGGCGGTATTCGTATTGAAGACAATGTGCTGGTGACTGAATCCGGCTGCGAGAACCTGACTCGCGCCGCGTTCGCGACACTTTGATGGCTACGAAGACAGTCCATTCGGACGGCAACCCTCCTATCCCGTCCGATAGCCCGCTACTTTAAGGTTTGATTATGCAACTCACCCCACGCATTTTGTTTGGTAAGGACCCGTTGGTAAACCCGCAGCCGAGCCAATTTGCGATATCGCCGTGCGGTCAATTCGTGAGCTATTTACAGGCGGCGAAAGGCTCGACTTCACTGAATCTGTGGCTGTTTGACGTCGCCACACAAACCATTAACTGCGTGTGCAGCAGCGCCGCTATTGCCGCCGATTCCGAAGATGTTGCGGAGCTCACCGTGGCAGAGCGCGCCGAGCGGGAGCGCCGTCGCCAATTCACTTTTGGTATTAGCCAATATGTCTGGCATCCGCAAGACGCCGCGCTGATTTTGTTTGCAGATGGAAACGCTTACCGCGTTAACTTAGATTCAGCGATAAATGGTGACACAGCCGCCAAACCCATTGTTTTGACCGATAAGCGTTTTCGTCAGTCGGCCTTCACACTCAGTCCGAAAGGAAATTTCCTAAGCTTCGTTCGAGCCGGCGACCTATATCTGCAGCGATTAGGCGCCGATGGCGCTCAAGATGAGCCGATACGCGTAACGACAGATGGTTCCGAAACCGTCAGCAATGGCATAGCGGACTTTTTGGCAGCCGAAGAAATGCATCGTTTTAGCGGTCATTGGTGGTCACAAGACGAAGCCTACGTACTTTTCACCCGAGTAGACGACGCTGCCGTTCCGCCAAGCCATCGCTTGGAGATTGACGCGTTGGCAAGCCGCACGGTAAGCCAGCGATACCCTTTCGCTGGTGGTCCCAATCCGGACACTCAGTTAATGCGTTACGCTCTCGACACGCATGCCCAAACGAAAGTTTGGGAAAGCTCCGATGCCGAACCCTATCTCGCTCGAGTAAATGGCGCCGAGAATCGCTGGATCATCCAAACCCAAGATCGTTTGCAGCAAAATCTAACCGTGCAGAGTCAGAGCTACGAGGAGACAGACCCAACTGCTTGGCAGCCGATTTACGCAGCCCAAGCCGCGACCTGGATCAATCTGACCGACGATTTCTTTGAGATTAACGATGGCACCTACCTGCTGAGCACGGAAACCCAGCAGACCGACCCGCATGGCGGTCGCCAGCTTATCCGTATCGACCAAACCGACGCAATCCACAGGACCAAAGTGCTGCGCGGACCAACTCACATCAATCGGCTACTTACCGCTGACGGCAACCTGGCTTACGTATTGGGTTGGCATGAGAGCCCGATTGACAACCATCTCTTTGCCGTTAACTTAGACAGTGGAGACTGCCAACAAATTACCTATGGCGAGGGCTGGCATGACTGTATAGTGGATATCGAGCGGAGCCGGTTTTTGGATATTTTTTCCAACGCTGCAACACCAAAGCAGGTCACGCTTACTTCGCTGACTGATAACGGTACGTCGCACCAACTGCTATGCGATACCATAACTAACGACCACCCTTATCTCCCGTGGTGGCCGACGCATGCACAACCCGAGTACGGGCATATCGAAGCGGCTGACGGCCAGCGGCTCTATTACCGCCTCACTCCTCCCGCTTCGATTGCCACACAACACCCAGTGATCGTTTATGTTTACGGCGGACCAGGTGCACAAAAGGTACGCAACGAATGGCCGAGCCTGCTATTGCAGCTATTCGCTCACCACGGTTTTGGCGTGCTCGAATTAGACAACCGCGGCAGCACCAACCGAGGCGCGGCTTTTGAAGCGCCTATTTATCAAAAAATGGGCGGGGTCGAGATATCTGACCAAATACAAGGGCTGGATATTCTTGACGACATAGCCTGGGCCGATCGGCAACGGGTAGGCGTTTTTGGGCATAGCTATGGCGGCTATATGTCACTGATGTGCTTATGCCTGGCTGGCGGTCACTTTAAGGCCGGCGTCGCGGTAGCGCCGGTGTGTTCGTGGGAACTTTACGATACGCACTACACCGAACGTTATATGGGTCTGCCGCAAGAGCAACCGGAAGCCTACGCAAATAGCAGTGTCTTGCGCCACCTACCTAAGTTGAACAATCCGTTGCTACTCATTCATGGCATGGCTGACGACAATGTTCTGTTTAGCCACAGCACGCAAATTATGTCCGCATTACAGCAGCACAACATCCCGTTCGAACTCATGACCTACCCGGGCGCTAAACACTCTATGCAGGAACCGCATGTTTCCATGCACCGCTTTGCTTTAATCCTAGATTTCTTTAAGCGTAGCTTGTAATTGCTCTAACCTTAGACGACGCTCAGATGCCGAGCTGGAAGTGTTATGACGAGGTTGCCGTCAGCGGAAACAAGCGCGTGAAGTTTGCAGAAGTCGTAGCGGCCAAATCAGGCAACGAGACGTCGCGTAGTTCGGCAATAAACCGGGCGGTATCCGCCACAAATGCAGGTTCATTGGTCTTGCCTCGGTATGGGACCGGCGCTAACCAAGGCGCGTCAGTCTCAACCAGAAGTCGGTCTTCGGGGACGCGTGCAGCGACATCGCGAACGCTTGCCGCGTTTTTAAACGTGACGATGCCAGAAATGGAGATATAGAATCCCATATCTAGTGCGGCCTCGGCCATTTCCCAAGACTCTGTAAAACAATGTAGGACACCGCAAACGTCAGGGAACTGAGCCATTAGCTTGAGCGTATCCTGCTCCGCTTTACGCGTATGCACGATGACCGGCAACTCTCGCTGCCGCGCCAAATCCAAATGATAAGCAAAAGATTCCTGTTGGCGGACCTTCACCGAAGTCTCCTCGGTACGATAATAGTCAAGTCCCGTCTCACCAATCGCCACTACGTCAGGTTTATCTGCGTAGTCGGAAACCCAGCTGAAATCCTCTGCCGCCGCATCCGGATGCACGCCTACGCTTGCCCAAACATCTGCATGCTGCTGCGCGATAGCAACCACTTCATCGACACGACTCTGTTCGACGCTGATACACATAAAACCGCTAACACCCGACGCTCTGCCGCGCTGCAACACATCAGTAACGTTATCGAGATAATTCAGATGGCAATGCGAATCAATAAGCAAAATGGTCTCCTCAATGAATACCCACCAGGGTCATAAGTGCTACGCGTTAGTGCAGCGATGAACGAATCTCGACGGTTGCTGCTTCACGCAATGCGCTGCCAATACGTTGTCAGACGCTCAACCAGCAAGCGCGTATTGGCCGCGTTCGAATGCTCAATGTTGTAGCGGGTTTCCGCCAACTCTTTTGCAAAGGCTAACTGACGACGCTGTGGCCGTTGTCGTTGCTGCCAAAGTATCCACCGCAACCAGTCACCGAGAATCGCCAATACGTCGCCCTCCAGCACCGCTTTCACGCAGGCCGCGCGGTTACGCTCACTGCCCAATTGCTCGACCCAGCCGGCTATGTCGAAACGTTCGCCGGCGACGAAGCGCAACGGCGCGTAGCCGCTAATCGCAAACTCTGTCGGGGTCACCATCTGATTTTGATCCTGCAACCAATGCAGCGCGCTGGTTACATCTCGCTGTACCGAATAAACCTGACAGCGGCTGCGGATTGTAGGTAAAAGACGACTCCTGTAACTCGTAGCCAGCACAATATGCGTAGCGGGTGGCGGTTCTTCCAGTATTTTCAGCATGGCGTTCGCCGCATTGGTATTCAGCAAATGAGCATGCGGAACCGCGGCCACTTTGCGCGGCGCAATTTGTCGTGTCTTAGTGGCAAAAGAGATCAATTCACGGCTTTGCTCGACTTTTAGCGCTGCCCCATCCACTTGCGCCCAAAATAAATCTGGATGCGCGAACTCCGTCAGCGATTGTTGCTCTGTTAGCTCAAGAATCTGGCAGACGGCTGCAGTTAAAAGCTCATCGACGCCCCAACCTTCTGGACAATCCAGCAGAATCGCAGCTGGCAGCCGGTTCTCAGCCCGTTGCGAGGCAAGTCTCCGCAACACAGTGTTATGCCACGGCAAGCGCGCGCTCACTCGGTGTCCTGCGAAGCGCTTTTTTGCGCTTTAAGCCAATGCGTGACGCGCAATTCGACGATGCTTTGAACGTCCTGCTGTACGGCTTCGATGGAGCGACTCGCATCCACGATTTTAAACCTGGGAAATTGTTTCGCCCGTCGCAAATAGCCGTTGCGTACGCGAATAAAGAAGTCCATCTCTTCCTGTTCCATCCGATCCAACTGACGACCGCGAATGCGCTCCATGGACAACACCGGGTCCACATCTAAGAACAAGGTTAAGTCCGGCTGTAAGTCACCCTGAACCCAGCCCTCCAAAGTGGTAATTTGCGCCAAATTCAAATTGCGTCCAAAGCCTTGATAAGCAAATGTCGCGTCAGTAAAACGATCGCAAACGACCCACTTACCCTCCGCGAGGGCCGGCTTGATAACGGTTTCGAGGTGTTGTGTACGCGCCGCGAAAACCAAAAGTAACTCGGTTAAACCAGCAACAGACTCTTGTCGACTGCGCAACATACACTCGCGTATTTCTTCTGCCATTTCAGTGCCGCCGGGCTCACGTGTGCGAATGTAAGGAATCCTTGCGTGGTCCAGCGTCTGACAGACTCTAAAGACATTCGTGGATTTGCCGGCTCCTTCGGTGCCTTCAAGCGTTAAGAATAAACCGTTAGGAGAACTCACGGTTGCTCCCTTTTAAGCTGGTAACGCCGCACCGCCCGATTGTGTTCAGCGAGTGTTCGTGAAAAAGCGCTGGTACCGTCGCCTTTAGCTACAAAATACAAAAAGTCTCCCTCAGCTGGATGCGCTGCAGCCTGCAGCGACGAAAGCGAAGGCAATGCGATCGGCGTTGGCGGCAACCCTCTGCGACGATAGGTGTTGTACGGAGAGTCGACCCGCAAGTCGCGCCGTCTTAGGTCGCCATCAAACTCTGTGCCAAGCGCATAGATTACTGTTGGATCTGTTTGTAACCGCATATTAACTGCCAGCCGCGAGTGAAAGACCTGGCTGATCTGAAAACGATCAGTCTCGAGCGAAGACTCCTTTTCTATAATGGACGCGAGGATCAAAAGGTCTGCCTGACTTGCCAACGTGGTACCCGGCGCCCTGCTAGACCAGGCTTTTGCCAGTTGCTCCTGCATCGACCGATTCGCTCGC
>DJYW01000016.1:770-9197 GCA_002450255.1 Gammaproteobacteria bacterium UBA6968 | reverse complement strand
TGCTGTTCGCGAGTAGGGTCAAACACACCCGCAGGTACTTCGTTGCGAACACGCCGCCAGACATCCGGGCGCTGCAAACCGCCGAGTTGAATCACGTCTGCACCCAGCAAAGAAAAAATCTCGGAACCAAACGTGCCGGACCAGGCTTGGCCCAAACTCAGGACCCGCACGCCGGCCAACGGACCCGCCCCTTTGGCGGTGCCTTTAATGGCGCGGGTAGACGCTTTACCCGATTTTTGATTGGCCAAGGGCGCAGCGTCAAACTGGGACGGCGCGTCGAAAGTGACTTGCCGCGTGTTCACTGCGGGGGCCGATCGACGCAGTTTCCAAGGCGTTGGCGAAAGTTTAAAGGGCGCGCCGGCAGTGGTAATCGACTTGCCAGCGACGGTAGTCTCCGCCAGATATTCGCGGGCTTGGTATTGTGAATCCACCAGCAAATCCGTCGTGTCTTGCATGACACCAACCACGCAGCGCAGATCAGCCAGCTTAGCAAACACCTCCCAACGGTTCATATTAGGCAATGTCTCGGCCACACCCTGAAACACGCCGCGCAAATCGCGGCCGTGACGGCCACTGTCAGAAATCAAATCCGGTTGGCGGGCAATTTCCGGTAATCCCAAGAAATCCATCGCCTCCGTCCAATTATGAAAATCGCCAATCGCTAAGTGCATGCGCCCATCCCGCGCATCCCATAAAGGGCTTGGCGCACCGCGTGGCCGCCATCCGGCCGGCCCATGCGAGTCGTCCATACCCGCGTAAATGGACATAACGCCCCAGGGGTGAACCGTGTGGGCGAAAGCTTCTACTTCGCTGACATCAACGCGCTCGGGCTCGGTTGCATCGGCACGGCGCAGCAGGGCCGCCGAAGCGGCAATGAATCCCGCAATGCCGCCCACATAACCCACTTGATGACGCGGCATTTGCAAAGGCGGTTCGTCACGCAAGCGATTGATATACGACCAGCCCGTGCGCGCGCTGGTGGTTAAGTGATTGCCGGGCAGGCCAGCCAGCGGGCCAGTCGCGCCATGCGGCGTCACCACCAATATCACGCCATCCGCTCGCAGCCAGGGGGTCACCGCAGCGGCCGTATCGAGTTGCGTACAAATCACCACATCGGCCTCAGCGACCAAAGGCTGCAGATCCGCCAGCGTAACAAACGCCGTGGAACGCTTGTTCCAATTCACATAAGCATGCACCGGACTCGCGTCTTCTGCGTTGGCATCAGCGCGCTTAGAAAAAGGCGGCTCATGCCGAAGGCAATGGCCCTCGGGTGGCTCAGCAAGCAACACATCAGCGCCAAAGTCGCCGAAAAAACGTGCAGCAAACGCGCCCGAAAGACGCTCGGAAAGGTCCAATACGTTTAAACCCTGAAATGCGCTCTTAGACTGGCTCAACGCCCCTCCCTACCTTCTAATGACAAGGCGCGAACCGGCAGCCGCAAAAAATTGATTCCCATATACAAATCCCCCATACGCTAATAATTCCAGAAGCGGCGGAATGACTCAAATGCGTTGGATAAGATGAATGAGGAAAAAACAGCGACAACACCAAGACGTACCCAAAAAAATCGGAAAAGAATCACGGGCAAGCGATGTTGCCGGGATCAAGGACCAGCAAGAAGCGAAGGGCCAAAGCGCGAGAGGCAGAGGAATAGAGAAAAACTAAGTGAATTAATAAGCAGATCGAATCGACAAGCTGACGACCTAGGTAAAAGCAAAGGCAAGGAAAACCGATTCAAATCGCCCCCAGCCCCGCCAATCAACGCTAGCGCCGCTCGCGCTAAACTGGACTCACTGACTCACCCGGAAAGCCCGCTTCCGAAAAACTACGCGGCTCTCAAAGTACAACCGCCTCGGGCGAAATCCAATAAACCAAACGCAGGCCAGCGAAAAGGGCAGACACCCTTATCGGTGCGTACTCATTTTTCTGCTTACTAATGAATGGTAGCCAACCGACCTTACCTCGGTAACCGGAGGTTGCTCCGCGGCAATTTTAAATGCTAGGCGATTACTCGACAGCAATCTCCAATCCACGCCGAATCAACAACGCATCGGTTGTCGGCTCACGACCACCAAATGCGACGTAAGATTCCATAGGATCCCGTGAGTTTCCCTTTGACAAAATTTCGTCACGGAAGCGCTGTCCGTTTTCTAACTGCAAGCTGCCCCGACTCTGCACAATGGCATAGGCATCCGCTGCCAGTATTTCGCTCCACATGTATGCGTAGTAACCCGCGGAATAACCCCCGCCCATAGAGTGCGAAAAATAAGTCGACTTATAGCGTGGCGGAACGGCCGCCAAATCTACGCCATGTTTTGCTAAAGCCGCCGCCTCGAAAGCGTTAACGTCCTGTAGCGGCTGATCAGCGCTCAACGAATGCCACTCCATATCCAGCAATGCGGCAGACAAATATTCCAGCGTATCGAAACCTTGGTTAAAGCTGCGCGACGCAATCGTCTTTGCCAACAGTTCTGCCGGGATCGGCTCGCCGGTTTCGAAATGTTTCGCATAATTCGCGATCACGTCAGGGTGCCCGGCCCAGTCCTCCTGAAACGTAGATGGAAACTCTACGAAGTCACGCGGCACCGCCGTACCTGCTAAAGACGGATACGTTACGTTAGAGAATATGCCATGCACGCCATGTCCTAACTCATGGAACATCGTGGTCACATGGTCATAGCTCACCAGCGTTGGCTGTCCATCCGGTGCCTTAGGAATATTCATCACATTGACGACTACCGGCTTTTGTCCGGTCAGATGCGATTGACCCACAAAGGAACTCATCCACGCGCCACCACGCTTACCTTCACGCGCAAAGTAATCCGCATAAAAAATAGCGATGCTGGATCCATCCTTATCAAACACTTCGTACGCCGCCACATCCGGGTGATAAGTTGGCAAGTCGGGCAGCGGTTTAAAGGTGATACCAAACAGTCGGTTGAAGGTATAAAACACACCATCCTGCAGGACGCGGTTAAATTCGAAGTACTGCTTCACTTCGCTTTCGTCGAGGTCAAATTTAGCCTGACGCACATACTCCGCGTAATACTCCCAGTCCCAAGGCTGCAACTCGAAATTTCCACCCTGCTGCGCAATCATTTGTTGGATTGCTGCTGCTTCTCGCTTGGTATTGGTCACGACCGCCGGTGCCATACTGCCCAACATGTTGAAGACCGCCTCTGGCGTTTTCGCCATCTGCGCTTCTAAGCCATAGCTGGCCCAGTTGTCGTACCCCAACAGTTTTGCGCGCTCAGCACGCAGTTGCGCCAAACGCGAGACCAGCGACCGGTTATCATAGTCGCCGCTTTGGGCGCGATTCGCAGAAGCTTCCCAAAGCCGCTGACGCAACTCGCGATTGTGCAGCTGAGCCAACATTGGTTGGCGCGTTGTATTCGTAATATCGAGCAGGAATTTGCCAGTATGGCCTGACTCCTCAGCAGCTTCTGCTGCAGCGGTGATTTGCGCTGCAGACAGACCTTCAAGTTCTTCTTTGGTTTCCACTAAAACCGCGATGTTCTCGGTTTCGGCCAATAGGTTCTGCGAGAACTGATTGGTCAACGTAGAGTGTTCTTCGTTTAGCCCACGAATCGCGACTTTCTGTTCTTCAGTTAACTGCGCGCCGGCACGAACAAAGTCCTCGTAATACTCTTCGATCAGCCGCACCGCCTCGCTGTTTAACTGCAGCTCGTTACGCTGCTCGTAAAGGCTCTTAACCCGGGCGAACAATGCAGGGTTTAAATTGATGTTGTCCTGATGAGCCGCCATTTTTGGTGCTAATTCGGCCTGTATTTTGCGACGCTCTGGGTTAGAACTCGAACCGGCCAGGTTGTAAAAAATTTGTGCGGCTCGATTCAGCAATACACCGCTCCGTTCCATCGCGACCAGCGTGTTCTCAAAACTTGGCGGCTCAGGATTGTTAGCGATTGCCAGCACTTCGTTCATTTGCTGTTCCATTCCTGCAGTAATGGCGGGCAGGAAGTGCTCGTCTTTTATGGCGTTAAAATCAGGCGCTTCATATTGGAGTGCGCTCTTGGCAAATAACGGGTTTGTTGCATTCACTTCAGATACCGTAGTTGTGTTGAGTTGGGTGTCGGTTTGCGGCGGTGCTGTATTGTCCGCGCAGGCGCTGAGCCCAAGCGCAGCACCGACGGTGACCACAATGAGTAATTGACGCATGGAAATCTCCTTTAGGTCAGTTTTACAGCACATCTCGTTGCTTTAGTTTTAAAAAGTTAATTGGCTACTTGGCCGCATGCTCTTCAGCGGCTTGCAAAAGTCTGATTAAGTTACCGCCCCAGATTTTCGCGAGATCTGACTCGGAATAACCTTCTTTTATAAGCCGTTCAGTAAGATGCGGCATCGCTGCAATATCGTTAAATTCTGCTACGCCACCGCCCCCATCAAAATCACCGCTAACGCCAACATGGTCAGGACCGATGAGTTTCAGCACGTATAAAAAATGATCAATGTAACTTTGGAAACTGGCAAGCTGACGCGGAAACTTGCGATCAATTTCGCGACGCTCTGCGTCTAACTCTGCCGCAATCGCATCCGTCATTTTGGTAACGGCGTTACTTTTTGCACGAAGCGCATTCAATGCGTCTGTTCGCCGCGGATTTTCTGGTAGCTTGGTTAAGTATCCGCCAAACGCATTCATTTGAATAACGCCGCCGGTCTCCGCCAGCTTTAACAAGATGTCGTCAGGCACATTGCGTGCATGATTGTAAATGCTATTAGCACCGGAGTGGGATAGAACGATCGGGGTCGCGGAAAGCTCCATCATTTGCCTGACCAGGTCATCATGGGCGTGAGAGCCATCCAAAATCATACCTAAGCGATTGGCCTCTTTGACCAGTTCTATGCCAAGCGGCGAAAGACCCTGCCATTTTTGCCCGCCGAGATCAGTCGCGCTATCGCCAAACTGATTGTTAGCAAAGTGCACAGGACCCAGCATGCGCACACCTAAATCGTAGAACGTTTTGATAAGAGACAGGTCTTCACCCAATGGATAAGCATTCTCGATACTTAAATAGACAATACGTTTGCCCGCCGCGTGGATACGCGGTCCATCGGCAGCAGTGGTCGCCAGTTCGAATACGTCTGGATAAGCAGCGACCATCTTGTGCACGGCCAATGCGCGCATAACCGCGATATCGCGAACAGTTTGAAAAGCTTTCTGATTTATCGGACCCTGGCGCGAAAAAATGACCCAGAAACCGCCATCCAAGCCACCCTCCTGCATGCGAGGAAAATCGACTTGGGAATTGTCTTCGATAACGTTGTAGCGCTGCATAATGTCAAAGTCAGGATCAATGAGCTTGACCGGCGTATCCAAATGGGAATCTAAAACCATGATGCGTTCGTGCAACTCGCGGTTTGCATCAGCGGCAGCGGGGTAGCTGATTAACGAGCCCAAGAGCAAAATGACTAGGACGCTTTTATGCACTGTTTATCTCCTGATCAGGTGCGACAACTTTAGGTCGCAGCGACTTTGGTTCTGGCCATAATCCTATCTTAGTTCGAGCGCTGTCGTAGAGCTCAATTTAGGCATCAACTTAGACTGCGCCAGCTCACGCACAACATGTGTCATAACAGGGAACCGGAACAACCGTGGGTACTTATTTGAAACTCGGCAAACTTACGATGTGCTCGATACGCGTTAATACTTGCAAGCCGATGAGCAAACAAAACCTGAGCCAACGCCGGTAACCAATCCTCGGAAAATTAAAAAAGGAACATTTCAAAACATCCGAAGAAAAAATTAAAGCGCGCGATCGCACAAACCCCACGCAATGGAAAAATCGCCGCAAGCAAAAAACCTTGGTAATCTCGTCCACCACCGCTATACAGAGGCCGATATGTCGCTACTACGCCTACTCATCTTTATCCCGCTCCAGATCCTGTTTGTTCCAATGGCTATACTTGGCGTTATCCTCGTCAGCTACCGGCAAATAAAGGTAAGCAAGACACTCGGCGTTTCACAAACGGCCATAGAAGTCTTGAACGGACGCTGGACGATGCACATTTTCGGCATACGCGAAGACGAGGCAACTGACAAACTCGCGAACACGCTCGCCAATACGTCTGTTATCGGATTATGGCTAACCCTGGCCCCGCTCTGGTTAACCGCGAAATTGACCGGCGGGTTATTTCTGTATCCGCGCATTCCCGATGCAGGCGATGAAGACCTTCGCGACCTCATAGTTGCACGAACCCTTTACATCGATCGCTTAATCGAAAATGCGATGGACAGGGTAGAGCAAGTGGTTTTCTTGGGTGCAGGCTATGACACTCGAGCCTACGGCAAACTAGCCCGCGAAAACGCCACATTTTTTGAACTTGATCAGATTGCTGTTCAGACTCACAAACGACAAGCCTTAGCCGATGCAGGCATCAGCAGCGAGCACGTCAGATTTGTGCCCGTCGACTTCAGCAACGACGACGCATTCAGCAAATTGGCCGAAGCAGGCTACGACCCAGACAAAAGGACTCTGTTTCTATGGGAAGGCGTGACCTTGTATTTGAGAGAAGCAGACGTGCGCAAAACCATCCAAGAAGTCCGCAGACATTCACCGGCAGGCAGCGTATTCATCGCAGACCTATATAGCGAAACCTTCGTGAAGAAACTGGGCGGCAGCGGCGGCGCGAAGAAATTATTGGAATATACGAATGAAGGCCTCGCCTTCGGTCTACCGATGGCGGCAGACTACGAAAAAAACCTTAGCGATTTTATCGAAAGCGAATCAATGTCTGTTGGGGACACCTTCTTTATGGGCGAAAATAGCAGCAAGGGACCGTATATGGTGATTGTGGAAGTGAAACAAGAGTCGGCCATCTCTTAGTAGCCAAGATACCTTTAGCAGAGCGCATCCGCATTTCGCACCTTTTCATATTCAAAGGATGTCCATCAGGCGAATGGTCGCACAGGATTCGCGAATGCCTAGCCAAATTAATGCTCAACGTGTCATCAAGGCGTGAGGCTGATCAGCCAGCATCGAGTAGAGAGAATACGGGTAAAGACGCGCCCTACTCAACTAAAGGAATGCCACCCGGAATAGATACACCGACAACCTTCCACCCCGCGTCGGTCATACTCAAGGTATAGACCACTTTCGTAGTACTCATGAGCGAGTCATCTTTTCGATAGCGATTAAATTCCACCAGCGCCATAGCGGACTTTTTGCCTTCATATAGCACAGATACGTTAATCGGTTTGGTATACGCCCAACCTGTGGCTTTAATGACTTTGTAGTCAAAAACCTTTTCGGAGGCATTGTTAATCACTCTGACTTTTCCATCATTGATGAAGACTGCCGGGAAGGTAAAACTCTGTTCTGGATTCTGCTCTAGGGTTGTCGTGTTAAAAAGCTCAAAGAACTCAGCTATGAAAGCCTCCACTGATGATGCTTCATGGTGCCCTGCATAAGCAGCTGAGGAGAGGCCGGCTAATACCGCCATGAGGAGAGACCGCAGTTTCATCACCTGATCCTTTTTTATTGCATTTATTTAAATCAAAACCGCAACAATCCCAGCACAGATCACTCAGCCGGCTGAAGCTACTCCGCCGGCACAATGGCGATGCATTCCATCTCTATTGCCGCACCAAGCGCTAAACCGTCGGCACCCAGCGCACTTCTAGCCGGGTACGGCGGCTTAAAATAACTCATATATACCGTATTGAAGTCTGCCCACTCATCAATATCGTCTAACATCACAAGGCACTTAACAACATGGCTGAGATTTAAATCCAAACTGCCTAAATGGCTCTGTAGTTGCCTAAAGATCGAATGAGTCTCTGCAGCAATACCCCCATCAACCAAAGTGCCTTTTACATCAATCCCAACCATGCCTGACAAGTACAGTGTATTTCCCGCGAGCACCGCATCAGAGAAAGGGAATTGATTCTTCACCGTTAAATCTGAGCTCATGAAGATTCCTGAACCGCTCTCGGCCACATTCATCTGTGTGGCGTCTTTTTCTTCATGATGACCGGCATTTGCAGGATTTACGAAAAGAATTAGTGGAAGAATGTGGAAAATATTAAATTTCATTTCTATGCCTTGTTCGGAACGTGATGATTATAAGGTGCTTTGATGAGCATGAACCGTTAAATAGTTCCTGCGCAATTGCAACATCCGCAGGATATTCCTTACCACCGTCTGATGCCCAAAACTTATTCATAGCCGCTACAACCGCCGCCGAATTAGAGCTTTGCATATGATAAAAGCCATGGTGGGGCCTCTTTCACTGTGATCGTCTGCAGCAGGGCTACTACTCGCTTTCAAAATATCAATGTTTAATGAGTTTGAAAGTGAGGTAAGAAGAGTCATAACGCTACCGTAGACAAATGAATGCAAATGCGGATGCACGGCAATTCAATCGCAAAAATGCTCCGGGTATTACTATAAAAGAACAGCCAAGTACCAC
>DJYW01000016.1:0-424 GCA_002450255.1 Gammaproteobacteria bacterium UBA6968 | reverse complement strand
CCGGAGACCGGAGACCGGAGACCGAGAAAATATGGCGCGTTACTATAGACTTGCGCGGACTTCGCATAAAAACGCGATAAACCAAATGCTTTAAGGGATAGCCAGAATGACAGCACTGAAATTAAGCTGGGGACACATCAACATCAATGTGAGCGATCTCGACAGATCAATTGCGTTTTACAAAAAGTTGGGATTCAGTCTCCTCATCCCTGGCGTGCCCTATCTTGGTATCAGGAAGGACTCACGTTCTGAGATCCCAGCCGAACAACGCAATGCATTGGGTGTCCCATCAGGCACAACAGCTCGCGCCTGCATCATGCAACTTGATCACAGTTTTCCGAAAATCGATTTGACTGAATACGCAAAGGATTCTCCTCAGGCGGCGGCCTTCAATGACGACCTGGGTATTGTTCGTATCTGCCTT
>DJYW01000050.1:1751-2854 GCA_002450255.1 Gammaproteobacteria bacterium UBA6968 | reverse complement strand
AATGGTGGGCCGATCTGATGGTCGTTGTCCCAGCCAACGCGTCGAGGAGCCTTGCGGATCTAGATCAAGCAGGGCTGGCTTGCCACCGCCCGCTGCAAGGGTGGCAGCGAGGTTAATGGCAATCGTGGTTTTGCCGGAGCCGCCTTTACTGTTTACAACAACGATTTTTTTCATGTCGCGAGTTCACCTCGCCAGACACCGAAATGCAAGCCCCGCGCACCACTCTGCGCTTCGCTGTGACACCTCTCACAAATAATGCACAAGCTTACTTTTCCGCTATCGCTCGCAGCAAACCACGCAAGATTTGCACCTCAGTTTCATCCAGCTGTTGTCGCATGAACAAGCGTCGTAGCCGAGTCAGGGTATTGCCAGGCTTATCTGCATCTACAAATCCGGTCTTGACTGCCAATGCTTCGAAATGAGCGAGCAGACCGTCGAGTTGCTGACCCGTCGCGGGTTCTTTGTCCCAGATTCGACTACCTCGTCCTGCCAGCGCGGAGTCTTCTTGCTTGGTATCGCCAGCAATCTGAATTGCCGTCTTCTCTAGGTGCTGAAAAATCTCATAGCAAATGACTTGCACTGCCATGGCGAGATTTAGAGATCCGTAAACCTTGGAGGAAGGAATTTGCAGATGGGTATGACAGCGCTGGAGTTCTTCATTGGTTAGACCACTGTCTTCGCGACCAAACAGTATGGCGATTTCGGCTTCAGGTGCTTGCTCAGTGAGTACCGGGCCGAGATCTCTGGCGAGCACCGCAGGCCACGGTATTGCCCGCGCTCGCGTGCTTGTACCCACCACGTAGTGGCAGCCTGCGACGGCGGTCGAGACATCTGCTACTACCTGGGCGCTATCGAGCACATCCATGGCTCCGGCGGCACGCCAATCGGCCTGCGGGTCGGGAAAGCGTGCTGGATTGACCAGCACCAAGCGCTCCAATCCCATGGTCTTCATTGCCCGGGCAGAACCGCCGATGTTGCCTGGGTGACTGGGTTCGACCAGCACAATGCGCAGGCGTTGAAAAAGACTGTTCAATTCACTCATTTCCTCAGGGGATTAATAGACACGCTGCGCACTGCTTGGTCCCGCGTGCCATCATTGCTCG
>DJYW01000050.1:0-1362 GCA_002450255.1 Gammaproteobacteria bacterium UBA6968 | reverse complement strand
ACGCACAAGTGTCTTTAGCATGCGCTGCCTCTTCGACAGGACACACCACTATGCAACCCATGGCCAACATCGCGCTGCGCGCGGCACGCAAAGCCGCCGACTATTTGGCCAGAAGCATGGATCGCCCAGATCAATTTGAGATCCAAGAGAAACGCCACAATGACTTTGTCTCGAACATCGACCGCACCGCGGAAGAGATTATTATCGAACAAATCCGCGAAACCTACCCAAACCACCGAATTTTGGCGGAGGAATCCGGCGAGCAAAGCGGCGATTCCGAATTTACTTGGGTTATCGACCCCCTCGACGGCACGCTGAATTTTTTGCAGGGCATTCCCCACTTCGCCGTATCCATTGGCGTCATGAAGGGCTTGCACCACGAACATGGGGTGATTGTCGATCCGGTGCGCGGCGAGGAATTTGTTGCCAGCCGCGGCAGCGGCGCGCAGCTCAATGGCAAACGCATGCGCGTCACCACCCGCGCAAAGCTGGAAGATTGCGTGCTTGGCACGGGCATACCTCCAGGCAGCATGTCGCGTCTTGAGGACTATACGAGATCGCTGCAAACCCTAACCGGCACCTGCCGAGGCATTCGCCGTGCCGGAAGCGCGGCATTGGACCTTGCCTATGTGGCGGCCGGGCGCATGGACGGCTTCTGGGAGATGGGTTTAAGCAAATGGGATATCGCTGCTGGCATAGTGCTGGTTCGAGAAGCTGGAGGGTTTATTAGCGATTTATCTGGCGGCGAGAAGTTTTGGGAGACCGGTGACATCGTTGCCGCCAATCCAAAATGCTTTAAGAGCTTTATTCAGACACTTAAAGCCTAGTCCATTACCCATTGCCTCTTATCTAGGGGAAACTGCCGTCCTCATTGCCATCCTGCTCAGGCTCGGGCACGAGCAGGTCTTCCCGCGATATGTTCATCACCAGCAACACATTGGCCGCGACGTAGATCGATGAGTAGGTACCGATCACCACGCCGATCGATAGCGCTGTCGCAAACCCGCGTATGACTTCGCCGCCGGCAAACAGCAGAGCCAGCAACACAAACAACGTGGTCAACGATGTGACCAAGGTGCGGCCCAGGGTCTGATTCAGGGCTTCGTTGATGATCTCGACCGGACTGCCGCGGCGAGCACGACGGAAGTTCTCGCGTATTCTGTCGCTGACCACGATGGTGTCGTTTAGCGAGTAGCCAATGACAGCAAGCAGTGCGGCCAGCACGGTCAGGTCGAAAGTCCACCCGAAGATAGAAAAACACCCCAGTACGATGATGACGTCGTGGGCTAGGGCCACCACGGCGCCGACAGAAAACTGCTTGGTGAATCGGAACAAGATATAAAGCATGACCACCAGCAACGC
>DJYW01000110.1:30493-33878 GCA_002450255.1 Gammaproteobacteria bacterium UBA6968 | reverse complement strand
AAGGCATTGATCACTCGCTTCGTGCGCTACCTCCATATGCCACGTTTAAAAAATGGGGGTTGTTAATGCCAGCTGTGTCCATCGATAACCAGGATTGGCAAGTTGAATCTTCTGACATTCTTGCCAATATTGGTTTTGATCCGATATCAGAAGAAGATCTCGCCGCGATTCGCATGGCTTGGCAAGGCGTGCTCCATCGTCCCGACAATCCGCCGCGTTTTTTCGCGGGCTTCAGCCGCGCCGGTGACAAATCGAAGTCGTTGTTTAAACGCTCGTGCGTCAACTTCATCAGGGGATTTATACCCGCCTACATGTTTACGCTCATCAATACGGTGAAGTTCACGCAAAAGCCGAAGGATCCAGAGAATTTTGGCGATCAGTTTTTGTATTGGGAGGGTGCGCTACAAGCTTCCTCCGGCCCGTTTGTGGATGGCGAGAAGCCCGGCATTCGCGACATGTTGCTATTCGGTTTAGTGCAGTGTCACTCCAGTATCCCGGTTCCACCGCTTAAAGCGCTGCGTCAAGATCCGCGACTGCAATCTTTACGCCATTGGATCGGCGTTATGCAGGAACGCTATGACGGCTACCCGTTAATGTTTTCCGCAAACTACTTCCAACCAGAAGTTGCAGCGCCGGAACCAGCCGATGGTCTACAGAGAAGTTTTTTCTATGCGGGATTGCTGGGTACAGTGCTTGCTATGCCACTGACCTTGCCTCTGATGTTTTTTTTGATGCGTAAGGTGCCTCGTTAGACGGGGGAATAGCCCCTGTAGGATAGAGCGAAGGCATATTCGTCATCCGCGTTTAAAGCAGAGCGAACGGCGTTAAAAGTATCTTGTTGTATGCAGCGGCGAGGCACTTGAAGGCAAGAAGCGCGCCTTAAAACATATAATTCAGCTTTGCGGAAAAGTAGTCATCCGTAGCGAGCGCATTCATGGTTTCACGCAACATGTACCTTAGAGAGCCGGTGTAATTTTGTGAGTTTTCCGCAACAAAGGCGCCGTGAGTATAGAGTACTGACAGGTTAGCGTTATTGGTAATGCGCCACAGATATCTGATCTGGCCTACCGATTGCGCGTGATTGAGCTCTGGTGCGTTCAAAAGCAAGGCTCGATTACTCTGGCGTAAGCCCAGAAATTGATAGGTCACGCTGACTTGTTGATTGGGATAAATCGTCCATTCAGCGTCCAGAAAAGGACGGAGCACTGCGTAGTCGGCGGTCTGGGCCAGATTGATCCCGTTGTAAATCATCGAGTCGTCGCGCCAGCTGAAATTCAAACCCGTGCGCAGGGAAAGTTCTGGATACGTGTCGATGGACAAGCCGAGCGTCGCATAGCGACTCCATGCACCAGTCAGTTCCTGAGCTTGCCCGATAGAGAGATCTGCCCGAAAATCCTCATTCGCGAGAGGTACATTCACAGCGCCCAGTTCTAGCCAACCCCTTCCCGGCACGCGTAGCTTTTTGCCACGCCGGGTATCCAGATCTTCTGTTTGGCTGGGAAAGTAGCCGACGTTGGCAAAGTAATAATCTTGTTGGGGGCCAAGTATGAACCCACCTGCGGTAATGCCGCGGCCTAAGACCTGGCCGGTGCTGACCTTATGTCTTTGAAAGGCGTTTAGTTCGAAGCCGATTTTGTCCATGGATAGTCGGCCGATAGGGCGACGTGAAGTATCAAATGGTGCATACAAATATTGCTGCAGTTGCCGGCTTGAGTGAGATCTCAAAGTGTAGCTAACGTCCGCAAAATCGTTGCGCTGTAGATAACCGGTATCGTTAAGGTCGATGGATGTATCCATCGCGGTGAGCTGAAACTCATGCAAAAACGATTCTTCGCTGCCAAGTTGCGCAAATACTCGACCGCCCAAGCCCTCGGAATCAGCTCGCCGGGAAGCAAAGAGTTGTGTAGATGACTTTAGCAAACCGTCCATGTGTTGCGTATCGAGTCGAATCTCATGGGTCTCAGAGTTAAAGCTCTTTCTATCTCGAAAGGCCCCGACGTAGGCGAGTCTTAAGCCGGTTTCATCCGCATCACCGACAGACAATGAATGCACCAAGAAATTGGACGAAGGGTGATATCGTTTTGGACGATTAGAAAAAGCGGAGTTGGATCCGTTGCTCTCAGTAGCGAGCAGCGCGCTATACCTAAGTGACTCACTGGAAATACTCCCGGTATAGATTCCGTTAACGGGCGTCGGATACGCTTGCATTAGTCCAGCCACTTGTCCGTTCTTGTCAATCATCGAGTAATAGCTGCGCTCGCCGATGCGTCGAGAATAGAAGGAGCTTATTTCCGGCATGAACGAATCAGGGAGAATATTGGCCGCCTGGCTGTTCTCTAATTTCAATAACCGTCTCTCGAAAAGGGCAGTTTTGTCGGCTCGCTTTGGAGCCAATCCAAGTTTCTCTGTTTCGGTAATGAGCAGTTGCCTCGTGTCCGGCAACAAGGGCTCACGCACAGTTGAGCGAAACATCAGGTTATCGAGAGGCTTCTCGAAAAAATCCGGCCTTATCGCCGCCATAAAGCGAACGTCGTCTGCGCCAGCCAGTTCTAATGTGGCACCAACGGAGGCTTCTTGGGTCTTCTCGTAACGGTGATGAGAAACCGTCGCAAAGGTGGCGAGTTTGGCTGAGTCAAATAGACTGGGCAGATCACTCGATAGCACATTCAGGAAGGAATCACCGACGTTCATTAAGGAATCACCAGCGTTGGATAAAAGCCCGGACGCAGATTGGGTAGCTTCGGTTGCGGTGGCTTGTTGCTCAGTGGGTTGACCCTGCCCAACGGTTGTCGCGCTTGTTTGAGCCGCGCTTGTTATGGGTGCCTTTGCTGGGGAGGGTTTAGCGGCGCTTAGCATCGGTTGAGAGGCAGTTGTTGTTGTATTGAGGCGGGTCACCCATGAAGATGGGAAACCACTTTTTCTGACAGCATCGAGCAGTGTGTGTACAGCGCTATCACTCTGCTTGCCCGGCTCATGGATGATGACTCTGAAATATGGCTTGTTGCGTACGGTTGTGGCTGCAATATCAACCTGAGCTGCGGGCGCGACGCCGCCCAGTTTCTGAGCGACTTGATCTTGAAACGCGACCGCGTTGTTCCGGTCGTTAAAGCTGCCTGCCACGATTGCCCGGTGTGCATCGGCATAGGTCGAAGTACAGAGTGCTAAGAGGGGCACCAAAACGGCGATTTTTATGCAGCGCGATGTCGTCATTTCATTACCTTATTGATCAGACAGGAGCGTCTATCGCCGACACAAGTTAGATTGTTATCGGATCATGCTAATCATTACTGCAGTAATCGTCTGAGTTTTAATTAGCTTTAGGTATTTTTTCGGGACCAGCGTGCGAAGATTTTTGGGCGAGCAGCGCGGCGCAAAGGGGAAAGGG
>DJYW01000110.1:24730-30164 GCA_002450255.1 Gammaproteobacteria bacterium UBA6968 | reverse complement strand
AAAGGGAAAAGGCTAAAAAGCGAAGAAAAGGAAGAGAGCATAAGAGTGAAACGGCACGGCGGACTTTTCAGAAAATAGGTTTATCGATATCTTAGAGTCGCATGCAGCAAAACAATCAAAGCAAAAAAACGAGAGCGAAAATAACTAGAAGAGGTTGATATGCGTATTGAGGGTAAAGTCGCGTTGATCACAGGCGCAACGGGTGGGATCGGCTCCGCAATGGCTAAACTGTTTCTCGATGAGGGTGCGAAAGTTGTTTTAACCGGACGCTCGCAGGAAAAACTAAGTAGTTTGCTCGAAACACTAGGTAACCCGGATAACGCGATGAGTTGTGTTGTTGAAGCGCTCGACGAAGGCGCGGTTAAAAAATCGCTTGAAGTGTGTCAGTCCGCTTTCGGCGGCTTAGACGTGATTGTCGCTAACGCGGGGACTGAAGGCATTGTGCAGCCGCTCGAAGCGTATTCTGTAAACGACTTCAACCAAACGTTGATGGTCAATGTGACTGGTGTTTGGCTCTATCTTAAGCATGGTCTGCCGCTGATGAGACAGCGAAGCGCGGGTTCTTTTATTGCTATTTCCTCCGGTGCCGGGTTGGTTGGTTTTCCAGGTTTGTGTCCCTACTCAGCAAGCAAACATGCTGTTTGTGGCATGGTCAAAACAGCTTGTCTTGAGAATGCGGCGCACGGCATTCGCGTTAATGCGCTTGCGCCGGGTCCTACCGATACCCGGATGATGGAATCGTTAGGCGAGCAGATCAACAGCGACGATCCGTCAGCTGTCAGAGAAATGGTGTCATCGAATGTACCCATGCAGCGCTACGGCACCAGCGAAGAAATCGCCAATCTCGCGTTGTTTCTCGCCTCGGATGAATCGTCCTTTTGTAACGGCGCAGTTTATTTGGCTGATGGAGGTTTCACCGCAGCCTAGGGCGAGAAGCATAAGGCGTAGGGCACTCGGCACAGAACGGCTGGCAAAGGCTAACATCCGCGCGGTCCTATCGGTTTATTCGGATTGATATACGTTATGCCTTGCCTAAGGCTACGTTGTTTTAGCCCTGTATTTGTGAGAGTTTCGAAACAGACCGAGCAGTAGACCGTTCACGAATAATAGCTTGTCGGTTGACCGTGTAGCGGGAACCGATAGGTCAAGTATATGGCGTTGCTCGTTAAGACACGGGCCATGCAACTTTATAGGAGAGAAAACCTTGGAAATCGAACTCGATCCTCATCTGGCCATAGTCGTTGAAAAGGCACAACAAGCCAACCCAAATCCGCCGCATCCTGCGGACATACCTGTTGATCTGTTTCGGGCGGGCTATGTGCTGCAGGGACAGACGCAAGCTTTGCAGGGATTGATCTGTGAAGAGGTTTACGACTCCATGATAGACAATGATGGTTGTTCCGTTCCGGTTCGAGTTTATCGCGCTCAACAGACACCTGCGCTCCAGCCGGGTTTAATCTTTATTCATGGCGGTGGCTTTACCATAGGCAATCTGGATTCTCACGACAGCCTCTGCCGCCAATTTGCTTTACAAGCCGGTATTACAGTTGTCGCGCTGGATTATCGGCTAGCGCCCGAGAATAAGTTTCCGGCTGCTGTGGATGATTGTTTGGCGGCAACGCGTTGGATTTTGGGTAACGCCGAGGCGCTTGGTCTGCGAGCCGACAAGATTGCCATCGGTGGTGATAGTGCTGGGGGTAACTTGTCCGCAGTGGTGTGTAATGAATTGAATCAAAGTGCCGAAGCGCTGCCGGCTTGCCAATTGCTGATTTATCCTGGTGTTCGCTTAGTGGACTTCCAGACGGAATCGCGTCAGCAACTCGAAACCGGCGTCACCCTGGATAAGCGAACAATAGACCACTTCAACGACATGTATGTTGGTGGACTGGATATTGACCCTAACGATCCGCGTCTGTGTCCTGCGCTCGCTCCGGCGCTTAAAGGAGCGCCGACGGCTCATGTTATTACGGCTGAGTATGACCCGCTGCGGGACGAGGGCGAGGAGTATTACCAGCTTTTATCTGCCGCTGGCGTTACGGCTACCTATCACTGCTATCCTGGGCTTATGCATAACTTCGTTATGCAAACAGCGGTTGTACCTGCGGCAAATGAAGCGGTGTTAGATTGCGCTCGTTTTCTAAAAGAGCAATTGCACTAGGGTCGTATCAAGCTACCCCGCGTAACCTATGGGATTTATCAGCTACAACTCTGTGCAATCCTGAAAATATTTGACTTCTTGAGCTGTCTGACGGATACATTTGTGCATAGGGGAAATTATCGGGGGTAGATATGTCCATCACGGTGGATCCGAGCAGTGGGCTCAAGGTTTTTAACACACGTGCCGCCAAGGCATCAGAAAAAATCACTGGCAAAGGCTATTCAGTTGTTACTGATGAAGCGCTCAAAACGTTACCTCCCGCACCGCCCGGGGCGGTGTTTGATGCCGAAGAACAAGCCAGATACAAGGCCTTTAAAGAAGCCCGCGCGGGGGCTGCCGACTATATGGAAATGGAAGGCGAGTTCAGTCGTTACCTAGAGGATGTTTATTCTGCTGAACCCATTGCTCGCGAAGCGTTAACCGACGCATGTGATGTGGTTGTAGTCGGTGCGGGGTTCGCTGGTTTATTGCTATGGTACAAGCTGCGCCAGGCAGGCTTTGCAGATGTCCGTTTTTGCGAAAAGGGCGGCGACGTCGGTGGTACCTGGTATTGGAATCGGTACCCGGGCATCGCCTGCGATGTGGAGTCTTACAGCTACTTGCCGTTGCTTGAGGAGATGGAATATATCCCCTCCATGAAATTTGCGGCCGGCTTCGAAATCATGGAGTACTGCCAGAAAATGGCGGAAAAGTTCGGTTTCTATGACAAGTGCCTGTTTCACACCACGGTGGAGCAAACCGACTGGAACGAAGAAACCAAACGCTGGACGGTGCGCACGGATCGAGGCGACGCGATGCGTGCCAAGTTCGTGGTACTTGCAAACGGCATTTTAACGACGCCTAAACTCGCTCGTATCGATGGTATGCAGTCTTTCTATGGTGAGTCTTTCCATACTTCGCGTTGGGATTACAACATTGATCTTGCCGACAAACGGGTTGGTATCATCGGCACAGGCGCGACCGCCGTGCAAGCGATTCCCGAGTTAGCGAAAACGGTGAAAGAACTGTATGTCTTTCAACGCACCCCATCGTCTATTGATGTGCGCGACCAACGTGAGACCTCTAGCGACGAGTTTGCGGCGTGGTCGCGAGAGCCGGGTTGGGCTAAGGCAAGGCGTGCGCGCTTTGCGAAAATTTCCCAGGGCCGTACTGCGATGAAAGCGAATGACGATTATCTCGCCGGCCGGGTGCCGGATTTTCGGGAACGCAAGCAACATACTCGCGAGTTGAGTCCAGAAGAGATGGTGCAGAAACAACTCGACACCAATTTCCGGATCATGGAGCAAATTCGCGCACGCGTAGATGCCATTGTTGAAGACCCCGCTACCGCCGCCGCGCTGAAACCCTATTATCCGTATGGCTGCAAGCGACCGACGTTTCACGACGAATACTTACCCACCTTTAATATGCCTCACGTGCATCTAGTCGACACCGCGCCGCGCGGAGTTGGTTCCATTAATGAGCGCGGGGTTGTGCACGACGGTGAGGAATATCCGCTGGACGTAATCATTTATGCCACCGGTTTTCAATGGATGGCTACTTCTACCTTTAACATGATTGTTGGTCGCGAGGGTCGCACCCTGCGCGATAAATGGCAGCAGGAAGGAACGAAGACGTTTCTCGGACTCCATAGCAAAGGCTTTCCCAACTTGTTTGTAATATCTGGCCCGCAGGGTGGCGGCGGCAGTTTTAATTTCACCAATGCCATTGAGGAACATGCCGATTATGTGGTTTGGATGCTCGACACCATGCGCAAGCAGGGTAGTGATTTGGTCGACGTAAAAAGCGAATATGAAGAGCACTACGCTGAGCACTGTCGATCCGCCGATGAGCTAACCAGACCCCTTCGTGACTGCATTACCTATTACAACGGTCATGGCGAAGCAGAGCCAGGGAGTTTGGCGTACTACGGTGGGGGCGCCTGGCACAAATATCGAACTCAGGCGCAAACCACACTCGAACCCTTTATTTTTGAGTGAGTTCTGAACGTCATCTCAAACGCAAAGGGTGAGCGTCGCATTCCTAGTAACGGCAAAAAAGGTGGCTGAAAGCGGGTAACGCAAGGTAGAGCATTAGACATCAGGTGACGAGGACAGCAGTGAATAAACAAGAGCAACGAGCGTGGTTAGATCAAACGACCGAAGCAATTATCGATCCGCAGCGCCAAATCATTGATCCGCATCATCACATGTGGCGAACCAGCGGGTTACCTGTCTATCTGTTGGAAGACTTATGGGACGACACGGAGTCCGGTCATAATATTGTAAAAACCGTTTTTATGGAGTGTGGCGCTGAGTACCGTACTTGGGGCCCAGAGCATCTGCGTGTAGTTGGTGAAACCGAATTCGTCCGTGATGCCGCAATTGCGAGTCGAGGCAAAGGTAAGGCGGAAATTGCGGGCATCGTGGCGCATGCGGATTTGAGTACAGATTTAGGTTTGTTACAAGAAACGCTGGCAGCACATGAAGAAGCCGGCCAAGGCCTTTTTCGGGGGATTCGGCATGGGGGTGCACACGACCCCGGCAAGAATCTGGGTTGGTTAAATGCGACGCCCCGCGCAAACTTGTTTAGCGAATCAACCTTTCGAAATGGGGTCGAACTGTTAGGGAAACTCGGCTACACGTATGACTCGTGGCACTATCATTTCCAAAACAACGCTTACACGGATCTTGCACAATCTGCGCCAGACACAACCATCGTCCTAGATCACTTTGGCACACCGTGCGGTGTTGGCGAATACGAAGGCAAGATGGATGCAGTGCTGGTTGAATGGAAAACAGAGATCAGCCGCATGGCACAGTGTGAAAACGTTGTGGTGAAAATCGGCGGCCTCGCAATGCCAGTTAATGGGTTCAATTGGCATTTGCAAAACATCCCGCCAACTTCCGACTTAGTGGCTGCTGCGCACCGCGATTACTATCTGCACACCATAGAGGCCTTCGGACCGTCACGATGTATGTTCGAGAGCAACTTCCCTGTCGATAAGCTCTCGATGTCATATGCGGTGTATTGGAATGCAATGAAAAAGATCGCGGCAGAGTTTTCTGAGGCCGAACAGCATGAATTGTTTTATGGGACTGCGGCCCGCGTGTATCGGGTTTGATGGGGCGAAAGCTGAAGGGCTAATTATTTCTTGTCGACCATCTACGCGGAGGTTTTGTTTCACTGATGTTGCTTGCCTAGCGACACGGTTAGCGGTGGGTGTTCTGATGTACGTAAATCGAACTGCGCTGACCATCTGACAAGGAAACGCTTTCTGTTAGCTTTGCGCTCTCC
>DJYW01000110.1:21369-24383 GCA_002450255.1 Gammaproteobacteria bacterium UBA6968 | reverse complement strand
TCCTCATGCGCTTTCCTCATGCGCTTTCTCAGGCGCCCCCTCAATGCGCTTACTTCCAGTGTTTTCTCGAAACAAACTTAGATCAAAGGACTTCAAATCTGCTCGCAGCGAGCCTGTACCGTGTTATCTGAATAACTTGACGGTACATGGCCGCAGCGGCCCGGTAAGCCGACTCACAACGCGTTTGACGAAGGTCTTAGCGAAAAATTTCGAAATGAATGTTCGACTAGCATTAATTTCGCCTGCTCGGCGAATCTCGTTGCGAAATGGCAAGCTCGTTAGCGGCTTAAGCAATGGCAGAACCATTACAATTAAATTTGAATCGCCTAGTGCCTGTGGCTGACTAAACGCCAGGCAACGTCAGTGAGTCCGCGATGCGGGTGGCTTAACGTATCAAGACCGCATCTTGCTCGTGGCGTTAAGTTTGAATAAAGCTCAACGTCTTAGTGCACAACGGATCCCTGGCCGTTTTCATCATAAGGCGTCGTGCTCATTGCGATTAGTTCAACTTCCTCCGGCGTTTTTTCTAGGCCTGCTTTTGTCTCCGCGGAGAGCATAGCTAGCTCCGTTTTGTGTGCTTCAAAAAACTTGGCCATCGCCTTAAGAAAGTGATCGTAGTCAGAGTCTTTCAGCGTAGTCGGCAGGGTGAGGTAATTGAGCTTTGGGCTGCCCGCAAGAATGTTATGCCGCTGGAGCATATAAAACCAAAACAGCTCGGCACATTTGAATACGCACATTTTCGCTACCAGATTTAATTCGTGTTTGGTCTGGTTGTCGGCGTAGTGCTCTTCGGTAACCACCTGCTTCTGCCAGATAATCGTCAATAGGCTGCCGGTGCCATAAGCTCTGCAAGGTGCGTCGTGTTTAATAGCCAGTTCGTTGATGGCCCGTTTGAACCGCTCGGCCTTTGCGTTGTGGTTAGTGCATTGCTCTTCCGACCAAAGATTTTCGAACACTGCTTCTACCGCGGCTAGGCAAATTGCGTTTTGATTAAAAGTCCCGCCGCTATTGATGCTTTTCGGGTGAGCTGGATCGTGCCGCTCCATCCATTTCCGTTTCCCGCCAAACCCACCGAAAGGTAAGCCGCCGCCGTAATACTTACCAAAGGTGGTAAGGTCCGGAGTGATGCCTAGCAATGCTTGCGCACCACCGGGGGCTAATCGCGAAGTCATTACCTCATCAAATATCAACGCGCAGCCCGCCGCATCGCAGGTCTCTCGCAGCTTTTGTAAATACGCAGGTGGTGAGGCTTTTTTCAAATAAACCATTGGGCTGATGGATACTGGCTCGATGATCAAGGCCGCTAAGTCGACGGCGTTTTTTGCGATGGCCCGAGCAATAAGGTCTGCATCGCCGTAAGGTACGGTTATCTTTTCGTAAGGGGTATCCAGTGGGCCGGCTGCCTTGCCGCCGTGTATCCATGCACCGTGGTACGCGCCGTCATACATCATGACCTTGTTTTTCCCGGTAACGGCTCTGGCAGTATGGATGGCATAGGAATTGGCTTCGGTGCCGGTGTTGCTGAAGCGCACCATGTCCATAGATGGAAAACGTTTGGTGAATTGTTTAGCGACTCGTGCCTCTGTCAGGTTTGGCGCGCCGCCCAGGGCATGGCCGTTTTCCATTGCTTTGATCACAGCCAGCTTGACCGGATCAGGCGAAAATCCGAAAAGGCCGGCCGTGTAGTTCCCTAAAAAATCGGTGATTTGCTGGCCGTCTGCAGTGACTGCGGTGGCTTCACTGGCATTTACGAACGTCAGCGGGAAAGGGTTGTAAAAAATAGATGCGCGATTAGTTCCGCCTGCTATTCCGGATGCTTTGGCGTCTTTGAAAGCTTCTGCGCTTTTTGGGTTAGCGTTAACGTATTCTTCAATCAAAACCGCCGCTGCCTGCTGTATCGCAGTAAGCGCCGGGCTTTCGTTGTGATTATGATTCGAGCTCATCGATGTTTCTCCGGTTTCGCTACTTTTTGTATCGATGCGTTGCATTTGGGATGCCGCTGTATGCCTTAGTACGACTGATCAGCGTTGCTGTAAGGACTGGGCCTCTGACTACGAAATTGTGTCTGTTCTTGCCGCTAATTTTCGTTCTAATTTTGCGCGTAGGCGTGCATGCCTGGCCTCTGTTAAAGGATATTTCCACAACGACGGCATCGTCGCGAAATAAAAACAACACGGTATGTCAGAGTAATGCAAGATTATGCCAATAGTCGCCAGTTCGCTATTACCGCCTTCTGCCTGGCCTAAGCCGGATGCGAGGGTTGGTTCGAACCCGAAGAAACCAACCGCAGTCAAGCCCTGTAATCTTGCAGGAGCGCCTGTGGTTTTTTGTGCGGAACTTTTTCCAGAGAAGTAAACCCCGGCGCGTGCTTCGCTGCTCCCCACGGTATTGAGGTCTACTGCATCAGCGGCCATAGAGGCAGACATAGCGCGCTCTCTATCATCATGATGCTAAGTGCTAGGCCGAAAACGGCCTCGGCCAATAGAACATGTTTGCAGAAGAAGAAAGACATGGCGGAATCGACTGTGGTGCCGGATAGGTTGCCTGTAAAACCGACCGGAATCCGCAGATATGGACCGCTTCTGAGTATAAAACGAAAGTCCTGGCGGTACTGCTCAAGGCTTAGGCGTTCGATCTTAACCAGCGGCATCGGCGGCTCAGCCGATACCTACCGGTACAGGTAAACAGCATATAGTACCGACATAAAATAGCTGCTATCCGATTTCAGCAACGCCGAGGAATTGGTTGAGGACTGGCAGTATAGACGACGCGATCAGATTACCAGCAAATTGAAAGCTCTCTTGGTAACTGTTGATTTTGGAGCGCTCGTTATACTTGCCGGACAATTCGGCGCCCCAGCCGTAATGGGGAATTTGGATAATCGTCACGGCCAAGTAGATCAGTACGATTCAGGCGGTGAAGTAGATAACGCTAGGGTTGGCGGGTGCAACAAAGAGTAGCAAGGTAAAGGCCAATAGTGGTGTTGAGCCAATCAGTAGCCAGGGCAGACGTTG
>DJYW01000110.1:8087-20981 GCA_002450255.1 Gammaproteobacteria bacterium UBA6968 | reverse complement strand
GCTATATTTGCATCGTTTCTGGGCCGTTTTGCCAATCTCGTCAAAGTAGATTGCAGGATTTATTCCTTAGACGATCAGAACAGCGAATCGCCTCGCAAATAAGCCGCAAAAAGGGGTTTCCGCAAAGCGGCGCATGCTGTGCAGCCGCGATTGGGTTCAGCGAACTGGCTTTGCTAAACATGTGTTAACGTCTGTCTGTGGGATTTATCCCGGTGCCACAGCAATTCGTCCAGGTGACTTAGAGCAAACCATATGAGATCTAAAACTTTAGCCGCCGATTACGTTATCGTCGGTGCAGGCTCGGCAGGGTGTGTTCTCGCGAGTCGTTTATCCGAGGATAAAAACTGTTCAGTCATCCTGCTTGAGGCTGGGGGAACAGATCAGCGTTTAATCGTTAAAATGCCTTCGGCATTTTATCTACCCATGCAGACCAAAACGCTTAACTGGCGCTACCGCAGTGAACCCGAACCACATATGAACAACCGCCGCCTTGACTGTCCCCGTGGGCGCGGAATGGGTGGGTCGTCTTCGATTAACGGCATGGTTTATGTGCGAGGTAATGCGCAGGATTTCGAACGCTGGGCGGCGCTGGGTGCGCATGGTTGGGGTTATGACGCGGTATTGCCATATTTCAAGAAAGCGCAGGGTTCACGAGCGGGCTCACATGCTGACCTCGCGCGAGGTTTCGCTGGACCGCTGACGACAACGAACGGGGTTATGACTAACCCGTTGTACAACCGCTTTATCGAAGCGGCTCAACAAGCGGGCTATCCCTATCGAGAAGATCTCAACGACGGCGTGCAGGAGGGCTTCGGCCCCTTGCCGATGACGGTAGGTGACGGTGTTCGTCAGTCTAGTGCACGCGCCTACTTGCCTCACTCGAGATCCAACTTGCGTATTCTCAAGCATGCACAGGTGACCAAGGTCGATGTGCGCGATGGCAAGGCCAACGCTGTCGAGGTGAAGATCGGCCGCCGACAAATAACCGTCGACGCAGCCCAGGAAGTTATTCTGTCTGCGGGGTCTATCAATTCGCCGCAACTCCTGATGCTATCTGGGATTGGTGAGCCCAACCAATTGTCTAAGCATGGCATTGGTGTAGTGGTCGAGTCGCCCGGTGTCGGACAAAACTTGATGGACCACTTGGAAGTCTATGTTCAGCAAGCTTGCACCGAACCCTTATCGTTGTATAAGGACCTCAGCCATTGGGGCCGCATAAAAATCGGGTTGCGCTGGCTATACAACCAAAGCGGCCTTGGCGCGACCAATCACTTTGAGGCAGGTGGCTTCATTCGTAGCAGTGAAAGTCAGCCCTATCCCGACATACAGTTTCATTTTTTACCGGCTGCTATGTCCTACGATGGCAGCAGTCAGGCGCAGCAGCATGGCTACCAGGCGCATGTTGGGCCAATGTTGCCGCAGAGTCGTGGTGAGGTAACGCTGCGCTCTGCAAATCCGTTGCAAGCGCCGCGAATTGCCTTCAATTACCTGAGCGAAGCTGCGGACTGGCAAGTGTTTCGTGAAGCGATACGCTCTGCACGGCATATTTTTTCGCAGCCTGCGATGACATCGATATCTGGCGCCGAACTCAGTCCTGGTGCACATGAGCAAACGGATGCGCAGCTTGATGAATTCATTCGCAACCATGCGGAGAGCGCATATCACCCCTGCGGTACCTGCCGTATGGGCAGTGACGCGAGTGCGGTAGTTGATCCCGCAGGGCGCGTGTTTGGAGTGGATCGTTTGCGGGTGATTGATGCGTCGATCTTTCCGCATATCACTAACGGTAATCTTAATGCACCAACCATCATGCTGGCGGAAAAGTTAGCAGATGCGATTAAAGTCGGTTGATATTAAAGGCTGCTTGATCGATGTTTTCTTCGCTGATTCGGCGGTCGTTATGTTCGCCCTACGTGCAGTGTGCTTCAATCTTGGTGTGGATCTGTTTCCGTCTACAAAGAAATCGAGTTTTCTGGGCGCGAAATACTAAAACAGGCGGACTAAGAACTGGGTTGTCGGGCTTGAAGATATGCTTCTATCTCGGTTGCTGTGGTGCGGGTAGCGTTGGCGCCAACCGCGCCGTCGATCAGCGCGTCGCCAGTAAATCCGAATAAATAACGCATCAGCAATAACCCATCCGTTAGTGCAGCGACGTCGCCGCTACCATCGATATCCAGATCTGTTTCGGCATTTTTTAAATATTGTGTTATTTCGGTTGGCGACTTGCGGGTGGCGGATGTGTCCAACCCATTGGCAACTAAGTTATACCCAGTAAAGCCAAATAGATATCGGATAACCAGCAAGCCATCGGTTAGGGCTGAGAGTGACGCGCTTTGATCAATATCAAAGCTAAAACAGTTGGCGCTGCAAGTTGCCTCGTTAAAATCCTTTGTAGTGTCGCTGTTTGCTTGTTCATCTCCAGTGGAGTCTCTTCCCAAACTATTGGTGATTGGACTCATGTCTAAATTCAAGCCCGCGAAATAAGCGATTCGATTAGGAATGGTTTCGGTAATGGTTTTATAAAGATCGTCGGAGATGGTTGCGGGCTTAAATGCAATTGCTAGGTAGGGTAAAAACGATTCGGCGATGTCCTCGCGCAGCGGATAGTCCTGCGCATAAACGGAGATAAACTCATTGTCAGCAGCCTGCGCAGCAAGCCAGCCACTAGATTGTGCGTGGTTGGCGTCCAGCGATGTATGAGCGGCTTCATGGACGAAGGTCTCTTCAAGAATGCCGTCTGCAATGTATAAATCGCCCTGACCAATGTGAATCAAAAGATTGTTGTTACCGCCCCCGAAAGGCTCGGTACCCTGATGAATCCAAACCGTTTCAACATCGACTCGCAGTGCTCTTGGAAGTTGCCCGATGATGGGGGCATATTTTGCGGCTTGTACCCGAGCAGCATCCGTATTCGCGAATTCCGAGTTCACTTGTATTTCGATTGTCAGATCATCGCTATATTGCGCTTTAAACAGATAGGGCGTGTCAGTAACCCAGCCTGCGCGCCGGTCGTACATGGTGCGCGAGGCAGTGCCGCTATCGGTAAGCGATATATAGGTGGTTGGGTCGTCTGGCGTGATTATGTCGGCATCAATAAAAATGGTGCCCCAAAAGGGTGGTTCAGCGTGGCTCTGAGCTGTCCACAGGAACTGACAAACCACGAAAAACCCAACCCCAAAGGCACGCCAGGTGAATTTCCAAAGAGGCGCTACGCCAATGCCGAAATTGAGGTAGCCGCCTGTCAGTTCGCCATCGGCTAGTTTGTAAGGCATTGCGTTGGTTGTTGTGACGACGACGAATAAACCAGTTCGCCGTTGAAGAATGTGTGTGCAACGCTGAGTTCAAGCAATTGGTCGGGATTCATCGTCGTAGGATTATCAGAGAGAACCACCATGTCCGCCCGATATCCGGGCGCGATGAAGCCTAGCTCTGTTTCCCTGAAATTCAGATAAGCGGCCTCTGCGGTGTAGGCTTTTAGAGCCTCGGAAACAGATAGTGCTTCTGCAATGCCGTAGACAGCGCCACTCATGCCTCTTCTGGTTACGGCTGCATAAATTCCAACAATCGGGTCGAGGGGTAGGATGTCGCTGGAGATCGCCAGTCTTATGCCGTTATCCATGGGGCTTCGCAACGGGTTGTTATGCTGCAGTCGCTTGCCATCTAGATAGGCGTTGTAGCGGCCCTCTAGCGTATATGTGAAGTTGGGTTGTTGGCTGATGGCGATGCCCATGCGCCCCATTTTTTGCATCGTTGCCGTGCTCGGCATCATGGAAAAGTGATTTAGATAGTGCCGATGATCGTCGCGCGGCGTGCTTTCGAGCGCTGCTGCGATCAAGTCCGCAGCAAGATCGATAGCCGCATCGCCAATGGCGTGAACGCCGAGTTGCAGCCCTGCGCCGTGCGCAACACTAATGGCATTCTGCAGCTCAGACTTAGGCATGTTCAGGCTGCCGCGATAGGTCGCTTCACCCTTATAAGGCTTGGTGGTAAAGGCGGCCGGGCCAGTGAAGCCACCGTCTGCAAATATTTTGACCGCTCCAAGCCGTAAGCGTGATGGCTCTTGCGATGCAAAATCGCGATACAGCGCCAGCGTGTTATCACCTTGCCAAAGCAACTGCAGCGAGCCACGTGGCAAAGTGCTGCCGTCGCTATAGATACCCGCAAACTGTGCCAATTCCCTTGGGTCGGTACTGGCATTGGTATAACTGGTGATGCCTAGTTCAAAGAGGGCCCGTACCTGGGTCTTGAGGCTCGCTTGAATTTCAGCATCGGATGGAGGTGGTACTAGGCTGGTTACCAGGCCGTGTCGCTCGCGGATGATACCGGTTAGTTTACCGGCTGCGTTTTTCTCGAAAACGCCGCCCTCAGGGTTCGGGCTAGCCGCGGTGATGCCCGCCAGCTTCAATGCGGCGCTAGAAGCTACCGCGCTGTGCGCGCCCGCCCTGGTTAGTACGACCGGATTGTTGGGTGCCGCTATATCTAAGTCGGTCTTGGTTGGTTTGCGACCTTCCGCTAACGCATCCTCTGACCACCCGTAACCGGTGATCCATTCTCCGTCACCCAGGTTTTCCGCCTTCGCCGTTACCAGCCGCATGATCTCGCTAACACTCGTCACCTTGTTCAGGTCAATGTATCGACTGGATTGACCTTCCAGGTGCAGGTGAGAATCGTTAAAGCCCGGCATGATAAATCGGCAGCCCAGATCTATTTTTTTGTTCGGCTGATATAAATTGATTAGCGAGTGATCGCCTAGTGCGATGATTTTGCCATGGTGTACCGCAATAGCGGATACAGGCTCAATTGCATCAGCACCGGTAAAGACCGTGCCGTTGTGCAACAAGAGATCGATTGGTGTTTTTTCTGCATAGCTATCAATCGCGAAGTGGCCTAGAGAGACCACTAGCGCCGCAGTTAATCGTTTAAGCGCTCGCTGCTTTAAACCAGGTTTTCGTTCGTTGTTAAATGCCATCAAATGTCCCGCTTGTCAGGTTTCGTCTGTTTTTTTGCTGGGTGATTGCAATAGAGTTATTGCAACAGCAACTTAAGGTCCGCCTTAAACATTGAGGGCAGAGTGGATACGGCGCGCTTGATGCTTTTACTCTTTCAGTAAGCTATCTTTCACGGCTACTCCCTCGAGTCGAACCCCAATAAAAGGACCCTCCAATGCCAAAGTCCGGCTTTTTTCATTCTCTGTTGTTATGTACGTTATTCAGCCTTCTTCCGTTTATCTCAAGTGTTGCCAATAGCGCGCAGAGTGTAAACGAAGTGGCCGTGTATTGGCCGGAGACTGAGTATGACCCAAATGTACCTACGGTAAAGCAAGTCTTGGGTTATCAGATTGGTGCTGATATCAGTTGGTCCCATGAAATTCGCGAGTACTTCGAGGCATTGGTTGAGCACGCGCCAGAGAAAATCTTTATCGAGGAGTATGGCGAAACCTGGGAGGGCCGTTCGCTTTATTACGCGGTAATTTCTTCGCCTGCGAACATTGGCCGTATTGGAGAGATCAAGAACAACATCAAAGCGTTAGCAGACCCGCGTCGCTTGAGTGACGCTGCGGCAGCCATAATACAGCAGGATCAACCGGCAGTCGTCTGGCTTGCTTATGGCGTGCATGGCAACGAAATCTCGTCTCCTGATGCGGCCATGGCCACCGCTTACCATCTACTCTCGGCGCAAAGCGATGCCCGTGTCGAGCGCATACTTAACGACACGGTTGTCGTGATTGCGCCGCTTCAGAATCCAGATGGCAGAGACCGTTTTGTACATGCGTTTGATATGGGTTTGGGTGTAACGCCGGACACTGAGCCTCTGTCAGTGGAGCACGATGAACATTGGCCTGGTGGCAGAACTAATCATTACCTGTTTGACTTGAATCGCGATTGGTACTCACAGACGCAGCCTGAAGTGAAGGAGCAAGCAAAAGCGATGCTCACCTGGCAACCACACGTTGTTGTCGATCTGCACGAAATGGGTTCTAACTCGACTTACTTTTTCTCGCCGGAAGCTCGGCCTTTCAATCCTTATTTGACCGCTGATCAAATCGATAGCCTCGATGCGTTTGGTAAAACTAATGCCTATTGGTTTGACAAATTTGGCTTGGATTATTTCACACGCGAAATTTTTGATGCGTTTTATCCTGGCTATGGCGCCAGTTGGCCAGCATATTTTGGCAGCATTGCAATGACTTATGAGCAAGCCTCGGCACGCGGCTTGGCCGTGGCGACTAATGACGGTGGTGTACTCACATTCAGCGAAGGCGTCCGCAATCACTTCATCACTTCCATGGGAACGCTCGAAACCGCGCAAAAAAACAAGGCGCAGCTGCTACAACAATTCTGGGATTACAAGAAAACAGCGATTCAATCCGGGGCATCTGGCAAAGAAAGGTCTTATCTTTTTCCGCAGCAGGAAGCAGATGATGATGTTAAAGCGTTAATGAAACTGTTGGTTTCACAAGGCGTTGAGGCGGGTGTTGTGACCGAGCCGTTGGCCACCTGCGGCGTTGACCTGACAACTGGTGCATACGTTATCAACACCAATCAACCGGCGGGCCGATTTATTCGGACTATGCTGAGCGAGGAGGTGCCTTTGGCAGCGGACTTTGTTGCCAGCCAAAAAGTGCGTCGTGAAAACGGCTTAAATGATCAAATCTATGATGTGACAGCGTGGTCTTTGCCCCTCGCATTTAATGTGGACATGACATCGTGTAACCGGACCGTACCGGATTCTAAATACGACCTGGTGAGCGAGGAGGACTTTGTCCCTGCGCCGTCGCTCCAAATCGACGCCCCTGCCAGTCTGGGTTATCTGATCCGGTGGCAGTCAATTAAATCCGTGAGTTTTCTTTCCCGCGCGCTTCGGGCCGGGCTTGCGGTGAAAACCTCAAAGCTTGATTTTGTGCATGGATCGGGTCGCTACAAAGCAGGTACTTTGATTGTCCTCGCCGCTCACAATCCAGCTGGCGTGCACAAATCCATTCGAGAAATCGCACACGCCACCGGTGTAGAAGTTGTACCGATAGACGACAGTTGGGTGACCGAAGGCCCAAGTTTCGGCAGCAGCAACGTTGTCGATCTGAGTTTACCGAAGGTTGCGTTATTGTGGGACGACCCGACTGAGCCGTACGTTGCCGGCAGTACCCGATTTGTTTTGGAACAGAAAATCCAGCTACCGATTTCTGTAATTAGAACTGCGAGTCTTAGGCGCGTGGCGCTGGACAAGTTCGACGTGGTGATTCTGCCCGGACAACGGCGACCGGGTTATAAGCACACGCTATCAGCCGCTGGATTACGTAACTTGAAGGCGTGGGCGCAAGAGGGTGGCGTAATTTTGGCGATCGGCGGCGCGGTTAATTTTCTGATTGAGAAAGACGTGGAGATGCTTGCGACCGCACTGGAAAATGCGGCGGTTGACCCTTCCAAGAGCGCCAAAGACGAGGCGAGTTTAGGAACTGGTCCAACGGACGGAACACTGCTGACGGTGGAACGATACGAGCAAATGATTGCGCCAACTAAAGAAAGCCCGTACCCGATAGGTGGCGCTTATCTGACAGCGCTGGCGGATCCTAATCACTTTATGACTGCGGGTGTGCGCAGTCAGCTAAATGTGATGTACGTCGGCAACGACATCTATCGGCCTATAAAGCAATCCGCGGGCTCTAACGTTGTGCGGTTTGCCGATACCAAGACGGTACTTAGAAGTGGCCACATCTGGGATGACACGAAACAACAGCTGGCGTTCAAGCCGTTTTTGATCGAGCAGAGAGTCGGTTCGGGGCGGGTGATCGCGTTTACGCAGAACCCGAACTTCCGAGCGCAGCAAGATGGCCTGACTTTATTATTTGCTAACAGTATTTATCGTTCGGTAGCAGAGGCTAAGCGCTAGGCAGTTAATTGCTGGCGTTTGACTTTCTTGGCCTGATGAACTGCGTGAGCGGCCACAAAGATAGAGAGTATCCGTTGCGGTTCACCAGGCTAGATCTTTATCTCTATGATCCGGCCGCTTTACCCTAGTCATCGAGTTCGGTGAGGTCAGGGGTTAAGTGTTCATTTAAAAAGCTGGAGACCGTTGTATAAAAACGGACCCGGTTTCCGCGCTTTTTAAGCGAGTGGCCTTCATCCTTAAACCGCATATAGCGCACTTGTTGACCGGTTGACCGCACCGCCTCGACCAGCCGGTCCGATTCCGTTACTGGGTCGCGAGGGTCGTTTGCACCATGCATCACTAACAACGGAACGTTTATATTTTCGGCGGTAGCGATAGGCGAATTCTGCGTATAGAAATCGATCCATTTCTGTTCACGGATATCGCCATATTCGACTCGATCAGATGCTTTCAAGCCCGGCGAAGCTTCATTTAACGCTCTAACCCAGTCCGAGACGCCAACCATTGATATGCCCGCATCGAAAACACCGGGATACATGCCGAGTACCGCATTGACCATATAGCCACCGTATGAGCCACCCATTACAGCGATGCGACTGGTGTCGAGCTGTTCTTTTGTGCTGAGAAATGCAACGGTATCGACCAGATCTCTGACCGAGTCAAGGCGCTTCTCTTGGTTATCCAGGCGAGCATATGTTTTGCCAAAACCCGTTGAGCCTCGAACGTTTACCGAAAACACGGCAACGCCTTGATTAACAAAATACTGCTCCACGCGACGAAAGCCCGGTCTGCTTTGAGCGGTGGGTCCACCGTGAACAACTACGACAACGGGATATTTTGAAACGGTTTTATCAGCTACCGGTTCATAGAGCAGGCCTTGTAGTTCCACTCCATCCTGGGCGGGATAGCGAAGTGACTTGGGCGCTTGTAAGGTTGCCGGGTCGATGCCAGCGAGTGAGGATTGCACCGGATTTGCGATTGTGTTGTTAGCGATATCCCAAACAAACACGTCGCCCGGGGAGGTCGGCCCGGATATTTTTACTGCGACTTTGGCAGCGGTGACGGCAGCGCTTAAACTGTACACGCCTGGGATGAGTTCCGGCGTTGCTAGTGCTTTTCCGGTGGCCAGGTTAATGCCATGAAGAATCGAATAACCGTCCTGGTTAGACGTCCAAATCAGAAATTGCCCGCCACCGGCAAGCGTGATGTTACTGATATCGTATTGCGGCTCGGACACAAAGCTGACCTCGCCGCTCGCCATGGAATAAAAAGCCAATGCGTTGAATTCACGATCGAGATTAGTAGCGAGATAGAAACCACTGCTATCCGGTAGCCAGGCGAAGTCGGAAAAATTCGCGGATATTTCTGGCTCGAAGAGGCTGCTAAGCGTTTTCTCCTCGACATTTAAAGCGAAGAGGTTATTGCCGTCTTCACCGACGGTTTCGGACACAAGGATCACGCCATTGTTGGGTTGCCAGGCTGATGTGTAGAAGCCAAATGAGCCTTCCAAAAGGAGCTCGGTTGCATGGCTATGGATTGCTGTTTTGAAAACATCGAAATCGGTTCCGTTTCGCTCCGTCGATGAATAAATAATCTGCGTGCCATCTGTTGAGAAAGCGCCAAAGCTTCGAAACGCTCCTGAGGGTGGCAAAATCTCCCGCTCTTGTGTGCCATCCGTCGTGATTAAGTAATAGCCCTCTTTTTCGTTGCCTGCTGTGTCGCGAGCGACCAACAATTCCTTGCTGTTGGGCGACCATTCGTAAAAAGTAATGCCTTGCCCGAAGGTCAACTGCCTCGGGTAACTAAGCTCAGCATCGATTACCCATAACTGCGGCGCTCCGCTCACCGACCACTGGTAAGCAACCATTTCGCCGTCTGGAGAGAGCTTAGCCGATGCAGCACCGTCGGCCATTAAATACCGGACTATTTCTGTAGGCGTTTGTCCGGCCAATCCAACACTTGCCTCCATGGGCTCGGGTATGTCGTCAGGATAGGGCCAGTCCTCGCCGAAAACGTTCGGCATCAAAAAACAGCATAAAGACAGCAACGCAGTTAGTTTAAGCTTCAACGTACAGGACTCCAGGTCGCTAGAGGATTTGTCCAGGCGCAGCAGCGATGGCTTTCACTATTCAATTCATTCGTCATATAAACCTTCGATGGATAAGAACGTGCCGTCTTCGCTGCGAATCACCGGATGTTCTACCAGCACCGCTCGTGGCGCGATGCCGCCGAGAATATGTGGAAAGAGCTCATCTTGAGAACCTTCGAAGTCTGGTTGTTTATCACCGACGGGTGCCGTGCCTTCAAAACGGGTTTCTACCCCGGTACCCTGAAGACTCTCGAGTGTCATGCGTAGGCAATACCACTCGCCTTTAACGTCTTTATAGAAGTGATTAGCTACCACCAACAGCTTTTCTGGATTTGCGGTGCCGTGGGTAAAGCCGTCGGCATCATACGTTGGAGGAAAATAAACCGAATTGTCTGCCTTGGCTGCGTCCCAATATTCGGCTTGAATTAGGTGAAATATATAAGGGAATTTTTTGTCCACTGAAATCGCCTCGTCTGCTACGACACTATTAACCGTTACATTTAATAACAGTAGTGTAATAAAAAAATTGCTAGTAATTTGAACTAATTTCAATGATCGGATCCTTTTTATTTAAAATTGTTTTCCTTTGAGATAATACCCGCTATGACTCAGAATAGGCAGACGTTTTAAGGCGAATAGCGACACTAATATTGCGCTGGCAGTTCTTAGGGTTCTTACGGGGACATTGCGACATAATAAACGGGTGATAGGATGATTGAGAGCGACGGGCTTGCAAGAACGGATGAGCTAGAAGCCTCTATCCGTGTAGTAGAGGATTTTCCTCAGCCGGGTGTCAAATATCGAGACATGACCGGGATTCTTGAGGACCCTGATCAAAGCGAGCAAATGTTTGCTGGTTTGGTTGCAAAAGCAACTGCATTCAGCGGCGACGCCATAGTTTGCATCGAAAGTCGGGGTTTTTTACTGGGTAGCGTTGTTGCGCAACATATTTCTGTGCCTTTAATTCTTGCTCGGAAGGCAGGAAAGCTGGCATTTCCAACTTATTCGTCGGGTAGCTATGAACTGGAATACGGCAAAGATTCGCTGGAAATCCAAAAAAATTCGGCTCTGCATAGCGCGCAGAAAGTGATCTTACTCGATGATGTGATTGCATCCGGTGGTACCGCCCTCGCGTGCTGTAAACTACTGTCGGAAAACTTTGGAATTCCCCGCCAGAGTATTTTGGTTTTAACCTTTATTGAGCTTGCGTATTTAGACGGTGCAGAGGTTATTCGTACGAATGGCTATAATTTCGAAACGATAGTGTCGCTAAAAGCTTGAACATTATCGCTAATTCATCCGCTTTGAGTGAATAACATCCTCGCGAATTAAATAGATTAAATAGATGCAGTAATTCCTTGAAAACTGATCGCTGGTCTACTGCTAAAACCTACAAGGAATCAAAATGCTGCGTATTCTTAACCGATTTTTTCATTTGGGTAGCCATAAAACGACGGTAGGTCGAGAAGTCATGGCGGGAACCACCACTTTTCTCGCCATGGCCTATATTCTTGTAGTGAACCCGCTTATTTTGGCCGATGCGGGCATGGATTTTGGCGGCGTTTTTGTTGCGACATGTTTGGCCGCGGCGATCGGCTCCCTGTTGATGGGGCTGTTGGCGAATTATCCAATTGCCTTGGCGCCAGGCATGGGCCAAAACGCCTTTTTTACGTATGCGGTAGTGATTAGTTCCGGTCACAGTTGGCAAGCTGCTTTAGGCGCGGTTTTTCTATCCGGCATTTTGTTTCTGATTATCAGCATTTTACCGATTCGCAATTGGCTTATTAATTCAATTCCAAAAAATCTAAAGTTGGGTATCGCTGCCGGGATAGGGTTTTTTCTTGCCTTCATCGCGCTTAAAAATGCGGGCATTATCGCCGAGGATGCTGCGACTTTGGTGACCCTTGGCAATTTGCTCGGGTTCGCGCCAGTAATGACTTTGATCGGTTTTTTTATCATCACGGCACTCTACGCCCGAGGTTATAAAGGCGCTGTTATCTCAGGAGTTCTCTTTATTTCCTTCATCGGGTGGGTATCCGGTCAGGCCGAGTTCTTTGGCGTTATCGCAACCCCGCCGCCGGCTGCTCCAGTGTTCTTACAACTCGATATCGCAGCTGCGTTTGAGCTATCGATGCTCAGTGTCGTGCTGACACTACTACTTGTTGATGTGTTTGATACCGCGGGCACGTTGGTTGGAGTAGCAGCGCGTGGTAATTTAATGGACGAGGAGGGTAGAATTCCCAGGCTCGGTAAGGCTTTGTTTGCGGATTCCGGTTCGACGGTTATTGGCGCGTTACTTGGCACCTCGTCTACCACAAGCTACATCGAAAGTGCCGCCGGTGTAGAGAGCGGTGGTCGAACGGGCCTGAGCGCAGTAGTTGTCGCGCTGATTTTTTTGTCCTGTCTGGTGTTCGCCCCGTTGGCGCAGAGCATTCCAGGCTACGCTGCTGCCGCTGCATTATTGTTTGTGTCGGCCTCTATGGCGCAGACCTTAGTGGACATTGACTGGCCTGACATAACCGAATCGTCTCCGGCAATTCTCACGGCAATAATGATGCCTTTAAGTTTTTCAATAGCGGACGGAATTGGTATTGGGTTCATCAGCTACGTTGCCATCAAACTACTCTCTAACAAACTATCTGATGTGCCGCTTGCGGTGAATATCGTTGCTCTAATATTCGTTGCGAAGTTTATCTTTCTTGCCTAGGTTTTTATTGTTCGTGGCAGAGCCGGTATCGACGTCAACCGCAGCCTGGGCACTGTTGTCTCTGGGCTGGTCTTAATTGACTGTTACGGCAACAGAGTAACGGCAGTTCTTGAAAGCTGAGGTACTTAATTGTCTCTCCAAAAAGAATGCGCCAAGGCGTTCCGTAAAGTGATTTGTTAAAGCGGTTGCCAAAAGCGGTTAATAAAAGCGG
>DJYW01000110.1:0-7751 GCA_002450255.1 Gammaproteobacteria bacterium UBA6968 | reverse complement strand
AAAAGCGGCTAAGAAAAGCGTTGCATCAAGAGTGCTGATCGAAAGATCTCGTCAGCATTATTCAGTAGATGCATTTGTTGCCTGAGTAACCCGGGGGATTACATAAAGAATTTACGAACAGCGCTTCTAGAAGACTGAAGGAGAAAGGACGCGAAAGAACGAATCGACGTCGACGGTGGGGCAAAGAGGGAGTCGTTAGCGGTTAGGGCGCTCGCGATAGACATCGTCTACCGCGAGCGCGCTGCATTAAAAGAGGTATTGAACCTTAGCCAAGAAATGCCTCGGTAGTTCGGGCAACACGATGTTGCTGCCAAACAAGTTGGGGAAGTTTGCGCGGAAGTAGCGCTCATCCGTTAAGTTTTTGCCGGTCAAAACCGCACTCCAGGATTCGGACTCCCAGCCAACGCTCAAGTTAACAAGGGTGTACGCCGGTAGAGTGATGCTGTTAGAGAAGCCGGATGGTACTGCATCCACATCCGCCACACTCGCGCTCACGCTGACGCCATTGTCAAAGGAGTAAGTGCCGTATGCGGAAAGAATGGTTTTCGGCATACCGGCGCGCCGCCCGCCACTTGCTGCAGTGCTGATGGCGCCGCCGATTTGTCCGCCGAAGAGTAAGTGGGGTGGAATATTTGGCATGTCACCTGCGCCAAAGAAGCTAAACCGTTCGCCGTCCTCGATGCTATTGAGGTTCATGGCCTCGACATCTGTCCAAGTCATGCCGACGAGCAATCTTTCGTTCACTGACCAACGCACCTCCACTTCAGTGCCCTCTGTTTTCACGGCCTGGTTTGTTACGATAGATTGCGCCGAGAAATCGGTTCGTTCCTGCTCGTAAAGCGACAGCGAAAAGTAAAGTCGGTCTTCTAGCAATTGACCTTTGACGCCGAACTCCGTCAGTTCTGAGGTATCAAACGCCCCGCCGGATGCAACGTTGGAAACAGTGAGTTCTGCTCCTTGGCCAGCGATAACAGTCGCCTGTTCAGCCATCGTGACATAAGGAATGATGGATGTGTTGGGTATTTCGTAAGAAGCACTAAAGGTCCATGAAGTCCCGGAAGCATCGCCATCTGCTTTGACATCAATACAAGATCCGTCGGTACAAAAGTTGTTAGAGCTGGCGAGTAGCAGTTTATCTACCGGCTGCATGCTCTCCATTTCAATGGAGTCGTAGCGTATACCTGCGAGAATTGACAAGCCGTTATACCAAGTGAGGTCTGCCATGAACGCTACGCCGAGGTCGGTATAATCTCCGATATAGTATTCGGTATAGTCATCATCAATGCGGGTGGCAAGCAGTCGTGCGTCGAGTGCGGTACTCGGACCGGTTAAGTCGCGTCGATGGAAGTATTCGTTAGTGTAGTCGTCGCCATGAGCGAAGTCGGTATAGCGTATCGACGGGGAAAACTGTACCGAGGCGCGCATGCTGTCGCCTTCGAAGGTGTTTCCGAAAATCAGTTTGTCTTCGAAAACGTAAGTTTCATGAAACTGCGAGAAGCCGTAGGCGTTTTCGTTAATGTTGTCGTAGGACTCATAAAACATCTGATTGGTGATTTCCCAGCCTGACTCCAAACCGATGATCACATCGAAATACAGGGTAACGACTTCGTTTTCCAATCGGTCTTCTTCGGCGATCAGCGTCAGCGACGGGTCGAGCTTTGTGGTGCCGATACCGGTGGTTAACGCCATCAGAGCAGTATCAAAAAAGTCGCCGGCTTCCGCGCCAAATGGCTGGCTAAATTCCTCGTAGGTGCCCTCATAGCCAGGCCCTAATGGACTGACCCACCAAGCATAGGGGTTGAGATCCGTGAACCCGTCGCCGGTAACATCAAATTCTTGATGCGAGATCTTGCCGTCTCCGTCAGTATCTAGAGAAGAAGGGGAACCCGTGATGTAGGTGCCGTCGTCGATTAAGTCCTGCGTGATTCTATTCCAGCCTGCGTTCTGTGCGCCGGAGAAATCGTGGTACATACCACCAAACTGCAGCTGCACGGTATCGGACATGTCGATGTCAAAGCTAGCCTGAACTAACGTTTGTTCTACGCCGGGAGCGTTTTTGTAAAAGCTGCCCGAGTTTTCAATCTCGCCGTAGAGATAAAAACCCATGGGCTTGTCGCCAATTGTGGCGGGCCCGCCGATTTCCGCCGTTAAAATGCTCTTATCCCAGCTGCCGGTGGTATACGACATAGAACCGACGTTGTCTTCAATGTAGGAGCCGGTTTCTTCAATACGTGCCGATTTGGGATTGAAGTTGAGATAACCGCCGATTTTTGACGGACCGTATATAGGCGAGGCTGGGCCTCTTACGATATCGACCCGATCCGATGCACCAATAGGCGTTGGGTAGTTGCCCGGATTGTCTAAACGGCGGACACCTCGGAAGTAGGTTTCACCAGGGGTGCCGCGAACATCTAACGCGCCGGCGACGCCGAAAAATGACTGAGTAAAGGATCCGGGCGAAACGATAATCAGCTCGTCGATATCCTGCATATTAAACCGATCCATCAATTCTTCACTGATGGTCGAGGCGCTTCTTGGGGTTTCCAGTATCGATTTATTGAAGCCAAATACTGAGTCGACGTTTTCGCCTGGCAGACTGTTCAAATCTCCGACTACGACTTGTTCTTCAATAATCTCTTCGTTCTCGTCTTCTTCAGCCCATAAAGGGGAACTGTTTATCAGAACCGCAGAGGCCAACAGGCTGAGCGCTGCGCGTAGAGAAAACCATTGTTTGTTTCGGTACTGTTGATCCATAACCTCTCCATTTTCTAGAACCATCATTAGGGTGGGCACTGACCGCCGCAAAGCGTTTTTGCGAGCAGGTAATCATTTTTCAGGCGTGTGTAGTAAAACTGTCATTATGCAGTTCGCGTATGCAATTCGCGTGCCCTGAATTTTTCCATAGAGAGCGTGAGCGCAGCGTCTTCGCACCAATGGCCGTCGGCAAAAAAGCATGATTTTGTGGCGCGCCAAAAATTCTGCGCTAAATTAGTGCGCATGGATGTCTTGCAGGTTTTAACGCTCATTTTCTGCGACTGGAGCTGGCAATTCGCGCGGTATGATTAGACTATGCAGCGAGTAAGCCAGCGAGAAGAAGATGATCGAACAATACGTTTCCCTTTTAAAAAAACGCCAACTCCGGATCCTAGCGACCTGTGTTGTATTGGCTCTTTGTGTAGGGGCCTGTTCAACTGCGAATGAAGATCGATCTGCCGAAGAAAATCAGGATCGCCTCGGTACTGCGAAGGTCAAGACAAAGATGGTTGGCACCGCGAAAAATGCGGCCTTAGCTCAGCAAGCGATCGCACCTTTAAAAGTAAAAGTCGTCGTGGTCACCATGTTCGAGATCGGCGCCGATGAGGGTGATCAAGCTGGTGAGTTTCAGCTTTGGAAAACCCGCCGCAATCTGGATCAGCGGATGCCTTTTCCGCATTCCCATCATGACCTTTTCTTTAATGAAGACTCAGGAATTTTGGGAATGGTTACGGGAATCGGTACCGCGAAGTCGGCTAGCGCTATCATGGCGCTCGGGCTGGATCCAAGGTTCGATTTATCGCAATCCTATTGGTTAATTGCTGGTATTGCCGGCATCGATCCCGAAGACGCCTCTATCGGTTCAGTCGCTTGGTCGTCGTATTTGGTCGACGGCGATCTTGGCCATGAAATTGATGCGCGCGAAATTCCGGACGATTGGACTACCGGCTTTTTCGCGCGATATACCAAATTTCCCTACGATCCGGATCGCCCTGAGCCGACGGGCGAAGTGTTTCAGGCTAATTCGGAACTGCGCGATTGGGCCTACGCATTGACCAAAGACGCCCCGCTAACTGATGACGTTGCTCTGAGCCAGCTCAGAGCCCTCTACAGCGAACATCCAAACGCTCAGAGGACGCCATTCGTGTTGACGGGAGGCCATATTGCTGCGATGACTTTTTGGCACGGCGAATTGCTAAACGACTGGGCCAACGAGTGGGTGCGTTACTGGAGTGATGGCGCCACCGATTTTGTGACTTCTGGCATGGAAGACACAGGCACTTTTCAATCGTTGGCTTATTTAGACCGTATTGGCAATGTCGATGTTGATCGGCTGTTGGTTTTGCGAGGGGGAAGCAATTACACCATGCAGCCTCCGACCTTAACTGCTGCTGAAAACTTGTTGAATGAGAACAAGGGATTTACCGGATTAAACGTCTCCTTAGAAAATATTTACTTGGCTGGATCCATGGTTATTGATGAGTTACTTCGCAATTGGGATACCTACTCGAACGTTACTCCAGGGGCCGAGGCTCGCGCGGCGTCAGCAAAATAATCCGTAGGCCATGCGTATGATTTTCTATCGCAGCGAGACTGTACGTCGGCGAATGTTTAGCGCCTATTGTGCCGCCTCGTTAGTCCTGCTCAGCATCAGCACCGCACAGATAAAAGCCGATGATCTTTCCCAATATTTCGAATCGATAAAAGGGAATCCGACCGAACTGCGCCAGTTCTTACAAAGATTCCCCAAGGGAGCTGACTTACATACGCATTTGTCAGGCGCCGTTTATGCCGAATCATTTTTGGAATGGGCCGCCAGCGACGGTAAGTGTGTGGATTTACAAACGCTGACGATTATCTCCCCGCCTTGTAATGAATTGCAGCAGCAGCCTCCGGTGGCTGCAGTGCTCAGCGATTCGTCTGACATTAATTATAAGGCAATGGTCGACGCGCTTTCGATGCGCAACTACGAAGCACGCTCAGTTTCGGGGCACGATCAGTTTTTCGCTACTTTCGATCGGTTTCGCGAGGCCGCAAAAGGGCGCTACGGAGATATGGTTGCGGAAGTGCGGGTGCGCGCGGGAAGGCAAAACATCCTGTATTTAGAAGTGATGCAAAGTCTGGGTATGTTGAATGTTGCTTTTAATGCGACGCAAAACGCCGATTTAGAAAAACTGTTCGGATCGCGGGTAGATCACGCAGTCATCGACGCTGCCGTAGCAGAGGTAATCGAGTCTTTAGACCGTATTGAACAACGCCAGGAAGTGCTATTGAAATGCGAGCAAGAGCAGGCGGTTCGATCACCCGGGTGTGATGTGACCGTTAGATTCTTGGCACAAGTTATTCGCAACTTGCCTATAGAAAGTGTTTACGCGCAGCTGGTGCTGGCTTTCAAGTTAATCCAAGCAGACCCGAGAATTGTTGGATTGAACCTTGTGGCGCCAGAAGATCATCGAGTCTCACTACGCGACTATCGCCGCCATATGGATTTCATTTCCGAACTCGGCGCGCGTTATCCCAACTCGCCATCAGGTATCGCGTTGCATGCCGGAGAACTGACGCTAGGACTGGTAGCCACCGATCACTTGGGCTGGCATATTCGAGCAGCGATAAATGTCGCAGGCGCGAAAAGGATCGGGCATGGCATCGATATCGCTTTCGATGCAGATATGCCGGCGTTGCTGGCACAAATGGCGAGCGAACAAGTCTTGGTTGAAATCAATTTGACCAGCAATGCTTCTATTCTTGGCATAAGCGGCGCAGAACATCCTCTCAATACCTACATCGAGAACCAGGTGCCCGTCGCGCTGTCTACCGACGATGAGGGTGTATCCCGTATTGATCTCACCCACGAGTATCAGTTAGCGGCTACTTCTCACGATTTGAGCTACGCCCAGTTTAAAAAAATGTCCCGTGATGCGTTGACTTACAGTTTCCTTCCCGGCGCGAGCCTTTATGCGAACAAGAGTAACGAGAAAGTTAAGTCTTGCCGCTCGAGTGAGCCAGGCGGCATGGCGCCCACTAAGCTGTGTCGCGAGTTTTTGGCGAACAGTGCAAAGGCGCGTCTGCAATGGGAGTTGGCGCGCAGGCTGGTGTCTTTCGAGAACCTGATGCGAGACCGGATTCGGGACGGTCGCTAGGGCAAGGGGTCTCTGACGCCCGCATCACTCTTTGGTTGATAACTCGAACGATCAGGATCTTATCCATATCGCGCTGCGAACGAACAACCGGTTGGGTTTAAAAGTCAGTTGGGACGCCGTCCTGTTTGTCAGCTTTTGCGGCAAGCCGGTGTGCGAGTATCTGTTGTCTTAAGCGCAAATTCTAAGCTAGTGCTCGCACTGATCTGAACGACACATTCTGAAGTTGAGTACGTGACTCACCATGACCATTATGGCGCCTATGACAGTGAACAGTTTTTCGCCCGCTTCGCCGATCCAGTCATGCCCTAATGCCGCGGCAGAGATCAGGATGAACAGACCGGCAAATCCCCACATCAGGGTGGTACGGCTTTTGTGTTGTTTGCAGCCCAGCGTGAGGGCGATCACGCTTGTCGGCAGGACTACGTAAAGCAGCATGGTGTGGAACTGCTCTTCCGCGAACCAAAATGCTGACACCGAGGGCGCCATTACAAGGGCGATTGGAAGCGCCAAGCAATGCAATATGCACAGGGTCGAGAGTCCGATCGCTGATCGATCTAATATTGCCGTAAACATTATGCCGAGCTGCAGTCGGTCGTCGCGCACTCTTCACAGAAGCATTCTATTTCCAGCTGCTTGTTGGCTAAGTGATAATTAACGGCTTCGATGGTTTTTGTAATCGACTTGATGATGGAATTCGGGATGCCGACTTCTTTTACGCGGAAGCAGGCTTTGCAAATGAGGAATTGCGGCGACTCATGATCGTGGTCGCAAGCGATGTGAGAGCACGCGATATATTTGTTGGAAGTATTGAGCCGATGCACCAAGTCGTTATCCTCGAGAAATTCGAGAATCCGATAAACAGACATCGGTAACAAGCCATAGCCCAGTTGCTCCCGGCAGAATTCAGTGAGTTCATAAGCCGAAAGCGCCTTGTTAGACTCTAAGAGTCCGGTCAGTACCTGGCGGCGCTTTAGAGTGAGTTTGCTGCCTTGTTCAATACAACGCTGCTCTGCGCTGCTAAGCAAATCTTGCGTAGATGTGTGTTCGATTGGACCGGTCCATTTCGTAAAAACGTTATACTAAAACATTTTTCTCGCAACGGAGTCAATCTAAGATCTCGCTGTGGATGCGTTGGGCGAAGGTCTAAGTGCAGGCAAGGTGCCTGCGCCTATGGATTTTGAGACCGCGTACGCTTGCCAGGCCGGAATTAGCGTAAGCAGTAAGGTGGTCAAATAGATTAGCCCAAGCGCCGTCAAGTTTGATGTATTAAAAATCTGCGATGACAGTAGAACCCCAAGCTCATTGGCCAGCACTCCATTGGCAAATGCGATGGTTAATAGGAGGCCGGCAATAGCGAGCAGCACACCGAACGTCACGATTAACAGCGATTCGATGAGCAGTAAACCTAGGATGAATAATGAGGGCGCGCCGATACTGCGTAAAATTTCTATTTCCCGCCGTCGCTCCCGCATCGAAGCAAGCAGCATTGCGTTTAACCCGAACAGCGAAGAAATAAAGACCAAAATCGAGATACCCAGCAGAATCAGTTCGACATTGCCAATAAGTTCCCATAGTTGAGTTAAAGCGACGCCAGGTAATATCGCGAGCAAAGCCTCGTCCGGGTACTCGTTAATCCAGCGCTGTGCTCGTAACGTCGAGATTGGCGAATCCAACCCCACCAATAAAGCCGTAACGGTGCCGATTGGAGGATGATCGTGACTGCTGTGATCTTGATGCGCCTCACGATCTGCATGCTCTTCGTGTCCTTCGTGTCCTTCGTGTCCTTCGTGATCTTCATGCTCTTCGTCGCCAGCATTTTCCTTAGATTGTGCGTTCTTTGGATTCTGTACCGTTGGT
>DJYW01000065.1 GCA_002450255.1 Gammaproteobacteria bacterium UBA6968 | reverse complement strand
AGTCGATTGCGTCGGCCTGTTCGATGCGCACGCCCCTCTGGCGGGCAAGGTCGGCAGCTGCATCGAGCCGCGCAAGACGCCCGGCCTGGTCCGGCCAGGTATAGGATTTCAGGCGCAGATAGGCGGCTTCATCAGACACATCTATCGGGTTCAGATCGCATCCAGCGCGGGATTGGATCAGGGGCGCTGCTTCAAGGTGGGCAGGGGCGGGGCCGTTCCAGACGGTGGAAATGGTAACATCGCTGGGGCCGGGCTTTTGCCATGTGCCGCCATCATAGGTGAACCGATCCCAATTCTGGTTCAGGCCCGCGCTGGCGCCCAGTTCCAGCAGGTGCATGGGCATGCGAAATTTGGTGGCCAGCTCCAGAAAGCCGGGCAGAAGCGCGATGGACCGGCGCGTTTCATTCGTCTGCGGAGGGCTCTTCAGATAGGTGCGCGCATCCTCCGGATAGTTCTCCAGCCACGTTCTCGCCTCTCGCCAGACCGTATCCATGTTCCAGTCAGGTGACGCGGCGGGATAGGTGGCAGCGAGCGCCTTCGCCGTACCTGTCAGGACGGCGTGGTGCAGGTACCCGGTCAGGCGCAGGCCGAGCGCATCCTTGCGGGGATTGCCGCTCCAGTCGCCGCAAATGTCTGCAACGGGGCCGCCTGCGTCGAAATCGTCTGCAAACCGCCGGAGCAGCGCAGCGGTAAACGGTGACCCCAGATCCTCGCACCAGCGCGCCTGCTCGGCGAAATGGTCGAGGATCCGGGTTTCATCCAGCATATGGCCGCCCTAGTAGCGTTCCAGCGCCATGGCGATGCCTTCGCCGCCGCCGATACAGAGGCTGGCCATACCCTTCTTCAGGCCACGATCTTCCATCGCGGCCAGCAGGGTGACGATCAGGCGTGCGCCAGAAGCGCCGATTGGGTGGCCCATGGCACAGGCGCCGCCATTCACGTTCAGCTTCTCGTGGGGAATGCCCAGCTCTTTCATCGCGATCATCGGGACCACTGCGAAGGCTTCGTTGATTTCGAATAAATCGATGTCGTCAGTAGTCATGCCGACCCTGGCAAGGGCTTTTTGTGCCGCCGGCACTGGTTCGTTCAACATTAAAGTTGGATCACCGCCTACGGTGGCCATAGAGATGATGCGAGCGCGAGGCTTCCAGCCAACTTTGTCCGCATAGGCTTTGTTGCTGAGAATAAGCGCAGCAGCACCATCGACAACGCCGGAGCTGTTGCCAGCGTGATGTACATGATTGATGTCCAAGTCAGGGTATTTGCGTCCTACCAGTTGCGCGAAGGTTTCCCCGCCATCGTCGATTGGCGCTTCCATGAACTGGGAAAATACCGTCGGCAAGCCGGCAAGGCTTGCCATGGTGGTGCCAGGACGCGGAAATTCCTCGCGATCGAGCGCCATAGTGCCGTCATCGTTGGTCACTGGAATCAGGCTGCGGTCGAAGTGACCGTTGGCAATGGCGTGTTGGGCTCGGTTCTGGCTTTGTACTGCTAATGCATCCAGCTCTTCACGGCTGAAGCCTTCTAGTGTAGCGATCATGTCAGCGCAAATACCCTGATGTGGCTGCGGATGCAGGTCGCGTAAATGTAGGTTACCGCCGTCTACGGTACGGTTGTTGGTCGCATTAGTAAGTGTTGCGGTGTATGACATCATTTCCACGCCACCGGCGACGCACAGATCATCCATGCCACTCATAATATTGGCAGCGGCCAGATTCACTGAGGTAATGCCGGAACCGCAAAAGCGATCCAACGTCACGGCAGACGCTTTCGTGCTCCAGCCAGCATCAAGTGCCGCCATGCGCCCAACGCAAGAGCCTTGCTTGTCGACTTGCGAACTACAGCCAACCACTACGTCGTCGATTTCCTCGGTACGCAAATCGTTACGTTCCTGAATGCCCGCAAAAACTTTCGCGAGCAAACGCCCAGGGTGAAATTCGGATAACGAGCCTTTACCCGCTTTGCCAATGCCGCGTGGGGTGCGTGCTGCGTCGATGATGTATGCGTCTGTCATGTCCTTTCCTTTCCTTGTCTACTTTCGCGTGATGGTTAGATATTTTGATTGTTTGAAATGTGCCAGCAAAATCATGCTCAACGGTTCTGCAATAGGTCGGTTTAGCGGCCTTCAAATTTCGGCGGACGTTTTTCCATAAAGGAGGCCATGCCTTCTTTAAAGTCTTCAGACTGAAATAGCGGCAATAGCTGCAAAAATACGTGATGTACGTGGTCGTTAAAGGTTTCGTTCATACCCATGCGCATCATCCGCTTGGATGCCTGCACGGCCAGCGGCGCACGCCCGGCAACAGCCTGGGCCATTTCGTCAGCGGCGGCCCCCACTTCGTTGTTATTTACGATTTTCGAGACCAAACCCATTGCCAGGCTCTCCGCTGCGGTCAGGGTTTTGCCGGTAAAGATGATTTCTGAGGCTTTGGCCCAACCGATTAAACGCGGTAAAATCCAGGTGCCTCCGGATTCCGGCACTACGCCTCGCGCGGTAAAGGCAGCTGCTAACTTGGCGGTGTCTGCCATGATGCGCATATCGCATCCTAATGCCAGGTCCATGCCATAGCCCGCAGCGGAACCATTAATAGCGGCAATGGTGGGTGTGTCAATGTTGTGCAGAATTGTTGGCGGTGTATTGCGTAGATCCAGCGTTGCCGGGCTGCGCTTTGATTCGCTTAAGTTATTGGTAATGTCGCTGCCGCGCAGATCCAGGCCAGCGCAAAAAAACTTGCCACTACCGGAAATCACGATCGCGCGAACTTCGTTGTCCGCATCCGCTTCCAGCAAATAATCGCACAGCTTACTGAGCATCGGTCCAGAGATTGTGTTTTGCCGCTCTGGGCGATTAAACGTAATGGTCGCGATGTGTTCTGCTTTGCTATAAAGCAGGTCGGCGCTGTGCTCGGTCGGGGATTGGTGCTCGCTCATAACTGAAATCTCTTGTTAGATTAGTTTACCGCGCTGCGCGCTCAGGCATTTTTTCTTCGCTGATGGCATAGCCTGCTTCTGGCGGAATACACAGGTAGGTGCCGTCATCGCGTTTTTCCGTCCAAGGCAGCACCGGCACAATTTGACTGGCTTCGGCAGCGCTTACGGCGGCGTCTGGGTCGTTCCACGTTGCCAGCTTTTCCAAGTTACGCAGTGTTGGGAAAATAATAGTGCGTTTGCCTGCGATGGCTTCGTCAACTGCATCGCTGGGCTTAATCCATACCGAGTCGACGGATTCGTAGCCATCGTGGACCGCAATGTGATCTGCCGGCGGGATGGCGAGGTAAAAGTGGGTGTCGAACCGTTTTGGCATCATGGGCGGTGTAATCCAATGCGCGAAATGCGTCAGCTGATCACAAGCCAGCACAAGGCGTTCGGTTTGCAGAAAATCGAGCAGGGTGATCTCACCCTTATTCATGGGTTCGCGAAAAGACTGCAACGCCGCCAAGCGCTCGCCGCTGATGATGGCAGTATCATCAGCGCCACGCGCCAGCAAAATGCCGCATTCTTCGAAAGCTTCGCGAATCGCGCTGACCTGAGCTGCGCGCATATCCACCGTGGCGTGAGCTCCGCTGAGATAAGGCAGCAGCTCGTCGGCAAAATCCTGAGGATCGGCTTTGCCACCGGGGAATACCAGTGCGCCGGATGCGAAGTCGATTTGATGGTGACGTACCACCATGAATACCTCTAAGTCGTTGCTACCTGGCCGCATCAATAAGATGGTGGCTGCCGGTTTTGGCATTGGTGGTATGGTTGTTGCGTCTTTCCCTTCAGACATGCGGCCTCCCCGTGAAGCATTCTTTTGATGTGATTTCCCTGTTCCTGACAGCTGTCTTCTGCTCGGAGTCGCTCTGGAGCGTCTCGTCGCGTCCTGATTCCTAGTGCCTTTAGCCTGAACTCGCTCAGCTGCTGGGGTTAACAAACAGCCAGCTCGAGTCGCTAAAGTTTGCGGTGAAGCCTTGCCGCCAACGGGCTGCGTGCAAAGGGCAGCAGGCTGTTGGCTGACAGAGTAAACCCGTCTTGCGTCTCAATCGCCGTTCGGTTTGGTCCGGAGTGACCTTTCAAGCCGGCCGTTTAGTTGGCCCGCTTTTCGTATCCCGAATGACGTCGAATATATCCTTCCCGTGAGCACGGATATTCGCTTATGTATGGGCCTATGGCAAACTCGTTAATATTTCGACGCGGTAGGCACAGGATTGAGATACATGGCATTAGCACTGTTGGTAGGGGTAGTGGTTCTTGTGGGCATTTACCTGCGTGCCAATCGGCAGGCGCGCCAGCGTTGGCTCAACCAGGTGAATTTGCCGGGCCCCTGGGCGTTTGACGATGGCGCGGGCAAGCTCACTTTTGCGGGCACGCTGGCGCAGGGCACCTTCACTCGAGAAGACGCAGCCGGGACATTGCTGCAGGGCCATTGGCAGGTGCAGGAGAATGTGCTGGCGCTGATCTCTGGTGAGATCATAGAACGCTATGCCATCCGTTTTTTCCAGCCGGGTGTAGTGAGTCTGGCGAGGCAGGATGACGGGGCTTTGGCTGCCAGTCCGGATGCATCTGGACTGGCAGAGGACGGCGATAGCGGTACCAGCGATGTTCGTATCGTGAGCGCTGCAAAGGCCGACGGCTCGGCGGTGGTACTGACGAAAATCGCGGAAAATGTGGTGGCGCTGCCTACCCAGAAGCAGCCCACGCCGCCTAGTCCTGACGCCCCTGACTCGGATTAGTACCCGCCTATTCGTCACCTTGTTTGATTTGCTTTTTTGTCGAGTCGCTAGCTGTCTTAGCGTGGACTTCCAATTCCTTCCTCAAAGAGCTTAACACCACAGTGTCCGCCTCCTTAATCTTGCCTTCTAGACTGGTTTGCTTGTCATCCAACGCCTTGAAATTAGCGTTGACCTCGCTAGCTTTGGCACTGGCACCGGCTTTAAACGTATGCGGCACCTCAGCAAACAGTGCGCAAGGAGCACAAAAAAAGAAATATCCCGAGAAGTCTTAATTCCATGTTGCTTCTCCCCACTTACCTTCACCCCAAACAAGCGCTACGGGCGCCTTTCTCTCATTCACTTGCGCTTGTTTTACCGATGCGACGGTATCGCTACCTTCATCGCCACACCCGCTAAGAGCTAACAATAAAGGTACTAAAATTAAAGGTACTAACATTGCAGGAACTAACATTTTTTTCATATCGTCCTCCGTTTTTAACAAAACACAAAAACATCACCTGCAAAAGTAGATGACAAGCTACTCACCTCTAAACGGTTGGACCTGGTGACAAATGGCTGAGAGTCGCAGACTCTGTATTGAGACTAGCGTTCAAATCGAGCGGACTATCGACTTTCAGAAAGCCAGTAACCGGCAACCCTGGAGAGTCCACCTCATTCGCGCATCAGCAGCCATGCAGTCTTTTGCCCATGCCAAAAAGAATGGGACTCTTTTTGCAGGACTCTTTTACCAGGATGCGGCCGCCCGACGTCTCGGCTATCGAGAATCCCAGCGTTTTTCGGTAGTCTGCGCCCCTTATGACTGATCCACACCAAACAGAGACCGCAGCTACAGCCGCAGACGAGGCGACCTCTCAGGGTAGCCTGGGCGTCGCGGATGCCAATCCCGCTGGCAAGCCTCTGCGTGAGTTCATACAGCGCCTCAATCGGCTTCTCCCGCTCATTCCCGAAGTCGACTGGGTCAATCATTTAGCGGCGACCTGGCATGTGGGCCGATGGCAAACCGGGTTTTTGGCCTTACCCACAATGGCATTGATCGAACTGGATGATCTACTCCACATCGACCGGCAGAAACAGCAAATCATCGCTAATACGGCTCAGTTTGTGGCCGGCTTGCCTGCCAACAACTGTCTGCTGTGGGGCGCACGCGGCACGGGTAAGTCGTCTTTGGTGCAGGGTCTGTTAGGTCAATTTGGCGACCAGGGTTTGCGGATGGTTGAAGTCAGTAAGGATCATCTGGCGGATATGAGTGAGATTCTTGCTGAGCTCGCGCGTCTTCCGTATCGTTTTATTGTGTTTTGTGATGACCTTTCCTTCGAAGCTGATGATGCGAGCTACAAATCACTCAAGAGCGCTTTGGATGGCGCGCTGTGTGAAGCCGCCGCTAACGTTCTGATTTATGCCACCTCGAATCGCCGCCATTTGTTAGTCGAATCGGCGGCGGACAATACCGCCTCCACCATGCAAGGCAGTGAGTTGCATCCCAGCGAAGGCATCGAAGAGAAAATCTCTTTATCCGACCGCTTTGGTTTGTGGCTGTCGTTTTATCCTTACCCACAGCCTGCTTATCTCGATATGGTGCGACGCTGGGTCGATAAGTTGGCTGAACAACATGGCTTGACCGAATTGCAAGGTACAGCCGCAGATCCGGATGAACGCGCTGCCGCGCTGCGGTTTGCGTTAGGTCGGGGCGTGCGTAGCGGGCGAACTGCACAACACTTTGCTCGCGCCTGGGTTGGCGCAAAGTTGCTGGAACGGCAAGGTGCTGATTTTTAACCAACGTTGGTCGGGTCTATCGTGTGCCGGCGTACCGTGTATCTGGTCGCCTACGGAGTGCCGTCTTTGTTTTTTCTTTGGTTATGCAGCTGCGTCGTGCGTCTGCCTAGTCTCGCGTGCCGTTCTGATTTCCTCGTGAAAGGTCTTTAAACTTATGATTCGATTGGGTTTTCTTGCTTCTCTCTTTTGGTTAGGCGCTTCGGTAAGCGGCTTGGTGTGCGCTGATACGGTGCAATTGAGCAACGGTGACCGTCTCAGCGGCAGCGTTGACAGCATCAGTGGCGGCCGCTTGGTGCTGCAAACTGACTATGCCGGTCGAGTAACGATTGCCCTGGAAAAAATCAGTGAATTGTCCACGGACAATGCCTTCGATGTACGCGTGGGTAAGCAGCGCAAGTCTGGTCAATTTGTGGCGTCGGCCGCTGGCCAAGCATTGCAGCAGGGCGCAGCGAGCGAGCCGATTCAGCTTACTGAGGTGCGTTCTGCCACGCTCAATCAGAGCCGCTTGCCGGCTTTTATTGCGGACTGGGAGTCGCGGGTGGATGTTGCGGCGGTGTTGTCCACTGGTAATTCGTCCACTGAAAGTCTCAATACCCTAATCGAGTCGACCTATACTCAGGAGCGATCCGAGCATCAGTTGGCATTGTTGGTGAGTAGAGAAGTCGCCGAGGATGCCACCACCAAAGATCAGCGTAATTTGGATTACGGTTACAAACTCTTCCTCTCCGATCGCTGGTTCGCCTCGGCTAACGCGAACTATTTCAAGGATGAACTCAAACAAATCGATATGCGGGTGAACGGTGGTGCGGGTGCAGGCTTTCAGTTTGTCAACAACAGTATTATGGAGCTCTCGACCGAACTCGGCTTGAGCGCGGTTTACGAAGAAATTGAGGGGGTAGAGGAAACCCAGCCGGCGGGACGCTGGGCCGTTGATTTCAGACGTTTCTTTTTGAACAAGCGTATGGAGCTGTTCCATCGGCAGGCGCTGCTGTTCATCCCAAGTGAAGATCGCGGCGAAGTGCTGACGTCCTCAACCGGCGTGAGATTTGCCTTGAGTGACCGCATTGATACCGCGCTGCGCATGGACTTGAATTACGAAACCGATCCGCCTGTTGGTAACAAAGCGTTGGATAGCACTTATAGCTTGGGTGTCGGTTTTAAGTTTTAAGACCATTGCGGATGGGCGCGCTGGGCGTCAGGCTTCGAGTTATGAGACCGCTTGGGAACATTATAGAGCCTCAGTCTAACTTCGGGGGTGCCATTGCAGCTCAGGCGGCCAACTTATTACGGCAACGATTGCTCAGTGTCGCTTGACGAGCGCCATGTCCGTTCTTAGAATGCCGCCTTCTTTGAGATTGACCTGCCAGCGATTTCCTCGAAACCATTTCTAGTCGCATCTACAGCGCACCTACGTCCCCTTCGTCTAGAGGCCTAG
>DJYW01000004.1 GCA_002450255.1 Gammaproteobacteria bacterium UBA6968 | reverse complement strand
TTCGTGATCTTCGTGATCTTCATGCTCTTCGTCGCCAGCATTTTCCTTAGATTGTGCGTTCTTTGGATTCTGTACCGTTGGTATTTTTTCTGTCGCCGTGCGCGACATGTGGGAGCGATCTACCTGGGGAGCAGGGGTGGTGCCCGAATCGGGCTCGTCCGCATGCATAGCCTCAATCGCGTTCAAATTGACAAACAGTGCGTTATCCACCGGCGTGCCTGTATTGGCAAGAATGCCGCTGACCGAAAACGGTAGCTGATCATGGTGCGTAAAGCTGGTATCCGCCATGCCATGACTCAGGATCAGCGAATCCCCCAAGCTATACGATAGAGTTTCCGCAACTCGCGCTCCAATCACGACGTCTGTCGTGGCACGGAATGGGACACCATGCTGGAAAGTCAGAGCCTGCTTTTGTCCGTATTGGTATCGCGTAAAGAATTCGTCAGTTGTTCCAACAACACGATAACGCCGATGCGAATCGCCAAGGGAGATCGGCACCACCCAGTCGACATTTTCCTGATCTTCGATCTTCGCCGCGGTTTCCCAAGCAACGTTCGCCGTTGCATTGCCAATTCGGAATATAGATAAAAGCAGCAGATTGATTTCACCCGTGCGTGCGCCAACGATGAGATCGACGCCGGATACCGTGCTGGCGAATCCCGAGCGTGCTTCTTGTCTCACATGTTCGACACCGAGTAGTACGAAGACACTAATGGCGACAGATGCAATGGTGAGGGCAACGCCGCTCGCGCGATAGCGGAGGCTGGCGTAGGCGACTTCGAAAAGAGCGACGACTTGGCCCATTAGTTCTGCCCGCCGGCCTGGTTTAGATCACTGAGTGAAACTGTGCTGTCGAAGTGCCTGCCCAGTGTCGGGTCATGGCTAACAAAGACCATAGCGCAGTCCAATTCCGCCAGTACTTCGAGCAGCAGTGCCAGAAAAGCATCGCGGTTAGCGTGATCCAGCGCCGAGGTGGGTTCGTCCACTAACAGCAGCGCTGGTGTATTGATCAAGGCACGAACAATCGCCACCCTTTGTTGCTGGCCTATACTTAGCTCTGTGGATTTGCGCGCATGCAGCTGCGGTTGCAGGTTGACGCGCTCAAGTAATTCAACCGCCCTTGCTTTAAGCGATGCGGCGCCGGATACGCCGAAGTGCGCTGCCAACAAAACGTTTTCCAGTGCGGATAAGTAAGGAATCAAGTTGAACTGCTGAAAAACGACACCCAGATTTTTTGCCCTGAAAGCGTCACGTTGCCGCGTACCCAATGCAGATATCTTGCTACCTAACACGGTAACGTCACCTTGGGTCGGTACCTGCAATCCGGACAACAAGGCGAGTAATGTCGACTTGCCGCTACCGGATTCGCCCTGTAAAAATATGCGCCGACCACGCTTTACCTGCCAGGTGGGAATGCTCAGGACTGGTGCACTGGCTGCGCTGAATCGGAATACCAAATCGTTGACTTCGATCGCGTTTGTTTCAGTATCTGCGTTGGGCACTTTGCTATTGCGACTGGTTTGGTGTGATAGGATGATACAACATAACCTCAAATGGATACAAAACGTGAACCGATTTTATCGTTTAATTGCAAGCTGTTTGCTGGGCGCTATTTTGGTGAGTGCTGCAAACGCGGTTGGCGAAACGGAAACGCTCGCCTGGCAAGATCTTCTGCCTGAACTCGATGACACATTAATGCTGAATGATGGCGTGCCTTGGGGCGAACGGGTGCGTCTAGATCTAAACGATAAAGCGGTGCGGATACCTGGCTTTATCGTCCCAGTTGATTTTGAGGAGACCCAGTTAGTCACGCGATTCCTGTTGGTTCCTTATTTCGGTGCATGTATTCATGAACCAGCGCCCCCTCCCAATCAAACCATCTACGCCGAATTCGAACCCGGTTATCCCTTGGAAACGCTGTGGGATCCGATTTGGGTGGAAGGAAAGTTATCAACTTTGCGCGTAGAAGAAGACTTAGCGACTGCTTCCTATACTCTGATCGCGGATAAAATTGAGCCGTACGAGTACTAACGACTGATATCTGCAAAGTCATTCAGATCACTTCGCGCTACTAAAAGCGGGCGCGGGGCTCGCTGCAAAGTTGGTGCGGCGTGAGCGGTGTGGTTCCATAAGACGCTATTTTACTAGCGTCACATTTGTCGCGCTTCGGCCTTTAGTCCCAGATTTGCGAAGCATTCCTGCAACGCCAAATGATCTAGATCTCGAGTGATCATCACGATTCGGGTTCTGCGATCGTTGCCGGGCCATTGCTCTAGTATCTCTGGTGGATGAAAAACGTGTTGCACGCCATGAATCACCATGGGTTTATCCATCCCCATCACATTGATAATGCCCTTGATCCGCAATAGATCGGCACCTCTAAGCATCTGCAGTGACTGCAGGCACATTTCAAACGTGGCTGGATCGACAGGGTCGCTAAAGGTCAGGCAGCTTGCCTCGATTCGACCATGCCGATTGCGGTCATGCTTTGCGTCGTGATCCGCTGTTTCTTGTTCGCCGTCGTGTTCGTGGTCACGGTGGGCTTTATCTGCCTGATGCTCCAGCTGCAACCATCGTTCGACGCTGGGATGTTTGCCGTCTAACTCATAGCCGCCGTCGGCGAACAACCAATCGACATCAGCAGCACCATTAAAAATGGTCGACACAGGCGCTGATGGTGCGAGTTGGCGAACTCTTGCCAGTAATTGCTCATTTTGATCGGCTTCGAGCAAATCGGTTTTAGTAAGCAGGACTCTATCTGCGACAGCGACTTGCTTAAGAGCTTCCGGGTGCGCATCGATGGAGTGGAGGCCGTTTACAGCGTCAACGGTTGTGACGACGCTGGCCAGAACGAAGCGTTTGTTTACCGATGGTTCGCCCAGAATGGTCTGCAATACTGGCGCGGGATCGGCGATCCCAGTCGTCTCTATAATGACGCGATCGAACCAGCGCTCGCCGCCCCGAGCATATCGAAACGGCGCCGCAGAGAGGGTCTCTGCTAAGTCGGTCCGAATCGTGCAGCAAATACAGCCGGCGTTTATTGCGACAAGGGTATCGTCCGCTATTGGGGAAAGGAGGTCGTGGTCTAAACCGACCTCACCAAATTCATTGACTAGGATCAACGTTTTCTTGAGCTCACCCAATTGACTCAGATGACGCAGCACAGTGGTTTTGCCACTACCAAGAAAGCCGGTCAATACGGCAATGGGTATGCGTGTGTCGGTTAAGTCAGCCATCTACCATGCAAAATTCAAAGTAACGATAATCCGATCCACCGAGTTTTGGCGCGAGCAATGGACAGCGTCTCTGTCCGATCACGTGCCGACAGTGCAGCCGTTGCATACGCAGACGCTACTGGGAGAGCACTTTTGTATTGTGTCTCGCACGGCTCGTTCCTTATCTTGCTTCACCCTCTCTTCAACCGATCTCATGGCCTCGGCATTGCTTAGTAGTGTATCCCGTCCTCTGATCCAGCCATACCCGCAACGACTTCTAAGACAGTATGACCATGGTGAACCTGGCCGAACTCATCAATTGCACGCACGGTCACTGTGTGGGTGCCTGGCCCGATTGAGTCATCCAAGTCAGCAGAAAAAATATGCGTTGACTGTGTGGCCTGCACCCAGCCTTTTTTTACGTCTGCATAGCGGTTGTATTGTTCGACTATGTAAGGATCTCTGCGTAGGACGCGTTCCATCGTCATAAACTCGGAACCGTTAACGCTGTAAGACACCTTGGAGTTAGGTCCGCCATCAAAAAGATTAACAAGGATAGCCGCGGCGGCCACTTCGTCGGCCGACATCTTGCCGTCCAGGAGTTCGCCATGTTGGTAGTCTCGCAGTGGGTCTGCTCGTAGCTGGTGGTGTGCGACATCAAACATTATGCGCATTTGGTAGTCCGCCGGCATGCCCGCACCTTTGAAGCGCAGCGTTAGATCAGTGCTGTTGATAGACAAAATATGATAGCCGTTAGGCGTTCCATCGCGTTGATCACTAATGGCAATACCACGTTCGTCAAAAGGTCCGCTCCACCAGGCTCCGGATACCGTGGCTAAGACATGGTGGTGAAGTTTGCCTGGGCCGGAAAAACCCTCCTCTTTACCGAAATAAACGTGGTCGGTCGTATGGGTATGGCCGGCGACGGAATAAAGGTTTGGACGCCCGGCAAGCAGTTTGAATAACTTCTCGCGGTGCTTAGTGCCGTAAGTGCCGTTTTCCATGCCCAGCGGCGCATGCGTCGCCACAAACACCAACGTATCTGTGTCGACATAGGCCAGTTCGTTTTTTAGCCAGGTGAGTTGTCGTGAAGTCAGACTAGTTTCGTAGCCGCCATTGTTGCGGATGTCGTTGGGATCCGCTTTATCTTTGCCGTGATACTCAATGTTATCGAGCACCACGAACAAGGCTTTGCCGTACTCAAATGAATAATATGTTGGCCCAAAGTAGCGTTTGAATGTCTCCAGCGAGTACTTGTCATTCTCCGCTTCAAAATTCATTTCGTGGTTGCCGGGTACGTTGTACCAGGGGATGCCTATCTTGCTAATGATCGCGTTGTAGCGCGGGAACATGGACAGGTCATCGTAGAGGATATCGCCCATGGTCATGCCAAACGCGGCGCCGCTACCGATCAACTCTGGGATCACGTCATCGCGAATAAAATCCAGTTCCCGATTGGTTTGCGGCTGGGTGTCGGCAAAAAGGATAGCCTCGAAATCATCGTCTTCCGGTCTTGGGAAGAGCGGAAAATTGATTTCGTCAGGTAACGGCCCGGTTGGATCGATGCCGCGATAGCGCAGGCCTGCCGGTGAGCCTTTGGGCTGATGTATGTGGTAGAACTGAGGCAGCTTGTGAGTGTTTAGAGGCGTCGCATAGTTCTTTGGTTTGGTGATAAACAGGATGGTCTCGTCATCGACGTTTAGCCGGTATCGCCCGTTTTTGTCGGTTACGACAACCTGTAGGCCATTGCTGACGCGAACGCCTGGCAAGCCATTCTCGTTGCCATCTAAAACGCCGTTTTGATTGGTGTCGATGAAGACTCGCCCAGTAGCTGTGGCCGCTAATAGGGGTGGCAAGGCTCCCATCAACATAGCAAAAACTAAAATTCTCATCTGAACTCCCCAGTTAGCTTGGTTGCGTCGCAGAGCTTACACGTGCAAGCATTTCAAAACGATGTACATTCGTTCTGTTCCGACCGGGTCCAGTAAGAGGCGGTTAGACCGAGGCTTTGAAAAATTCACCGCCAAAATCGCGGGTTAATCGCGCGAGACTTAGGCAAGGCAAGGCAAGGCAAGGAGGTGTCGGTTAACTTCCGAAAGGCTTGATACTGAGGAAATCGACGTGGGTTTCGATCGATTCGTCCGGGGTGTTCCAACCCTGAGGCGCGTAGGTTTGTTCAATGTCTTCCCAGTTTGTGCTGCGCATAAACGCATTGAACTCGTCATAAAATTCTTGTTCATTGAGGCCGGTGTGAATTTTCAACGCGCCCCAAAAACCATGCTCGAAATAATCTGCGGGGATGTCTCTCAGCACGGCTTGCCAGGATGATTTATAGGCCATAAAGCGAATTGGTGCAAAAGGCGCCATCGTAAACTCGCAGCCGCCCTGATTGTAGGAGTCCGGGTAGCCATCGGAATGCACCTGGGACAGTTTCCAGTCATAGCAATCGTCTATATCTGAGTTCAGGTGGCCGTTGGGTTCGAGTATCGGCGGGCGTTTTTGAATGCGTTGCAGGTTAAACCAAAAACTTTTTTTGTCACTCTCCAATCGATCGAGGATGTAGGTGCCCACTTCAGCCGAGTCTTTGAGGTAAGACAGCTTGTCCCAAACACCACGCAGCCACCACATTTCGCCAGCCATCGCAGCGCCCTCAATCCACCACCACGGTGCATCATCCAAACCGCGATCGAGTGCATGGGCGCGCTGGTAGTGGTGAAAATACTCGTGCTGCAGTGACTGCGCCGTCGCCTCAAGGTCAATTTGCCACTGCTCGGGTTGGTAGTTCGGATCGAAGAGTGCGTGCGATTGTTCTAAAAAACCCTTCCAGACCATACAGGTCGAATGCGGTTCGTAATCCGCGTCGCGTTCGTATCCATTCGGCGCTGCCCCGCCTAAACAACTGGAAACGTCTTTTAACTCCTGTGTGGTGTAGCCGTCTTCCCAGCCGTTGTATTTCAACTCGGTCAAGCGCTGCATTACGGGCTCATTGTCAGAATCCGTGCCCGACTCATTCAAGACCATGTAGTTCCAGTTCATGTAACCGCCGAAAGACTTCTTAATTGCAGCCATAGTTTCGGCATAACGATCTTGCATAGCGGTGGTTACATCGAGACTAAAAATCGCCCATTGCGCTGGATCGCTTTGCGGTTGATTGAAGTTTTCTAACAGGAGCTTCTGCGTTGCCACCGTAAATTGACTGGGCTGCGTTATAGTTAGGGGTTGCAGGAAGTTAGTAATTAAATCGGCGGATTTTCGGGCGGCGTTTGTCGCAATCGCACCGTTTACCAATGCCTGGCCGGAAAATCCAAAGAGACTTCTGATGATGAGTAGGCCGTCAGTAAGCGGATCAATCGTGCCGTTACCGTCAACATCCAAGGAGGCCTCGTTAGCGTCCAGCAGTTGGGTGATTTGAGCGGCGCTGGTACGAGTGCCGGCAGCGCTGACCGCGCCGGCTGTCAAGGCTTCCCCGGAGAAGCCGAACATATGGCGGATGATCAACAATCCGTCGGTCAAAGCTTCGCTGGTTTTGTCTTCGTCGATGTCGAGATCAAAGTCAGCACCTGCCGCAGGGGCTGCGGTGCCGAGCCATAAAACGACTGCTAAGCCAAAGAGTACTTTCATACGCATCCGTTAAAATCTTCTGTAAGTTAAACGAAT
>DJYW01000005.1:2000-2789 GCA_002450255.1 Gammaproteobacteria bacterium UBA6968 | reverse complement strand
CACGCGATTCAGCATCATCAAAACGACGCTCGGTTAAACGCTCGCACAAAACTGGTGCCTATTGTCAATTTGGTCGGGCAAATCAGCGTTGGTGTTGTGGCGGTGGCACCGATCATAGGTTTAGTGACCCGACATCCGGTGCCTATTTTGGCGATTGCGGTTATTGGTTTGTCTGGTCTGTTGCTTCGAATGCTGCTCCATTTAGTGACCTTGCCAACAGAATGGGATGCAAGTTTCGGCAAGGCGCTGCCCATATTAAAGCAGGGAAATTACATACCTGAAGAGCAAGAATTTGCGGTGAGACGCATACTTCGGGCTGCTGCATTAACCTATGCGGCGGCGGCACTCGCTGACGCTTTCAATCTGTTCCGCTGGGCGGCGATACTGTTGCGACGCTGAACTCTTAGCAAGCCTTGTCTGCTTTTTATGACCTTTCATCTTTTTGTTTTACGGGAAAAAGCCTTTCGATGGTACGAAGGGCCGCTGTTGGAGAGCTGGATTAGTGAGTGAAGAGATGCGCATCGTCGGATGGAACGTTAACGGACTGCGTGCCTGTATCAAAAAGGGGTTCATTCCGTTTTTGCAGCGAAGCGAAGCAGATATCGTCGCGCTGCAGGAAGTGCGTGCCTTCCCGGAACAGCTCCCACCAGAGATTACGGCGTCTAAAGACTGGCATGTGAGTTTTTCGCCAGCCAAGCGACCAGGTTATAGCGGTGTCGCCATTCTTAGCCGCGTCGCGCCAAGCAAAGTAGAAACGAGCCTCGGTGAAGCGCGCTTCGATGATGAAGG
>DJYW01000005.1:0-1611 GCA_002450255.1 Gammaproteobacteria bacterium UBA6968 | reverse complement strand
AACGGTAAGGATCGCGACAACTCTCGAGTTGGCTATAAGCTCGATTTTTATCGAGCGGTTTTTGATCGGCTCAATGAGCTTCGCAGTCGCGGCAGAGTGTATGTTTTAGGGGATTTCAATACGGCGCACCATGAGATCGACTTGGCGCGTCCAAAAGGCAATCACAAAGCCAGCGGCTTCTTGCCAATCGAACGCGACATGCTGACGCAGGTGTTGAGCGAGGGTTGGGTAGATACCTTTCGTGCCACGCACCCAGACGAACCCGACCACTACACTTGGTGGCGACAGTTTGGTGGCGCAAGGGAGAAGAATGTGGGTTGGCGTATCGACTATGTTTACGCCTCAACGTCCGCCATGCGGCGCGTGAAAGAAGCGTTTATTTGGCCTGATGTTTTAGGTTCCGATCACTGTCCCGTAGGTGTTGATTTGAAGTAGTCTGTTGAGCCGAAAAAGTTCGAGGTGATAGATGGCTCAACCGTTCCCAAACCACCCCAATTTGCGCGGGGGGTTCGCGCCCCTGCAGATGGAATGCGATGTCAACGATCTGGTGATCGAAGGCGAAATACCCAAGGAACTCAACGGCAGCTTTTACCGTAACGGGCCAAACCCCCAATACGCTCCCAGAGGTCATTACCACTGGTTTGGCGGCGACGGCATGGTGCACGCTTTTCACATAGAAGATGGCCAAGTCGCCTATCGCAATCGCTGGGTTCGCACGATCAAGTGGCACAAAGAACGCGAGGCTGGGCGCTCATTGTTCAGTGCGTTTAATCCCATGGACAACGATGCAAGTGTTGCTGGTCTAGAAACCGACGGCGTGGCCAATACCAACATCATTTGGCATGGCGGCAAGCTATTGGCCTTAGAAGAGGGTCATGCGCCTTTCGAACTCGATCCTCATACGTTGCAATCTCTAGGGCCCCATATCTACGGCGGCAAGCTGAAAGGACCGATGACCGCTCACCCCAAAATTGACCCTGAAAATGGCGAGATGTTGTTTTTCGGCTACAACGCCAACGGCACAATTTCAGAGCATATGACGTTCAGCGTCGTCGATAAGGACGGCAAGCTGCTGCGTAGCGAGTCATTTACAGCCCCATACGCGGCCATGGTGCATGACTTTGTTGTTACCCGCGACCACGTCATTTTCCCCATCATGCCATTGACCGGCAGCTTGGAGCGCGCGTTCAAGGGCGGTCCGGTCTACGCCTGGGAGCCCGAGAAAGGTAGCCATATTGGCATCATGCCTCGCAACGGCTCCGTGCAAGATCTGCAATGGTTTCGCGGTGAAGCAAGCTATGTCTTCCACCCAATGAACGCTCACACCACCGACGATGGAAAAATTGTCTGCGACGTTTGTGAGTATCCAGAAGCGCCGTTGTTTCCTGGCATCGACGGCAAACCGGGTGATCCAAAAAAAGCGCTGGCGAAGCTGGCACGCTGGACCTTTGATCTGAATGCCCAATCGGATCGTTATCAAGTCGAGCAGTTGCATGATTTGGTTTGCGAGTTTCCTCGACTGGACGAGCGCCGTGCAGGACTACCCTACCGTTTTGGTTACTTTGCCGGTGACACTCAACCGCCAAAGAAAGTGGGTGGGTACAACGTCAT
>DJYW01000032.1:523-5127 GCA_002450255.1 Gammaproteobacteria bacterium UBA6968 | reverse complement strand
CGAATCCCTCTCTCTCCGCCAACCAGCTCTAATAAATCAATGATAAATCAAGCGCTTAGATATATTACTCATAACCCAAGTAGCAAAAACACCCACGCTGGTGCCCGTTAACTTTGCGACTACAACCAGGCATCTCAGTAAAGTAAGTCCTCTGATCGGGTCCCCAGCCAACCACACCCAAAAAATATCTGGCTGGCACGAGCACTGGCACCCCTAAAGCCTAATGAATGTGAGGTAACGCATATACGCTACGTTCGCCTCGCATGATGTTTTTGCCGGGTAAATCGGGTTAACCCCCGCTCAGGAGCGCCGTGTGCGAATTTTCAGGGCCTTCAAATTGGTGCGTTGGCTGCGGCAGAACTCGCAACGAATGTCACCTTTGGGACGCGATGAAACCTTACGCACGAAACAAATTACAAGCCTAACGACACGAAACGAATGTTGAAAATGCGATCCACCTAGCACGTCGGGAGCTCTACAAGCAGCAACTTGAATCGGGCAAAAACATCACTTGCTAATACGTTGGAAGAGCCTTGAATTCCTGAACATGAGTTGGCTCTAGCAGGCAATTGAGTCAGGTTTTACCAATACCCGTGAAAAGGTCAAAAAGCCCGGTTCTCATCAATCGAAACCGCTTGGTAAAAAAAATTCTTTAGCAGGTACTGTTAAGGTAAGACGACAGCTAATGGCGCCACTCTTAAAAGCGTGTAAAGGTTTAAAGGCAATTGCTGTTGCGGGCTCTCCAACCTTGTGACGGTGCTATCCGCCACGAGCATCAACTTTCTTTCAGCATTGTTTATTCACACATTCGATTTAATCTACGCACAACTTCGTCTGGTGTGCGATCAATTAACAGCCTACCTAAATCGGATTTATCGTAATTTAATGCTTTTGCCATCTCTGCTCAGGTAGCAAAACCCCGTCTGTAGGCGTAGCTGGTGCGGGCATCTGCTTCCCGCCACCGTGGCTTGAGGCGCCAGGGAGGCGGCTTGCAGAGAAATGGCGATTCGCTCAAGGCGGTGCCGCAATCCTGGCACTGAATTTAGCCGCCGATTACTTAGTGTCGTAAAACGGTACGTTCGCGCGATCGAAATAAATGTTCATCAAAGACATCCTGTCTCCTTTACCCGCAGGGATTTCTTCACGACCGTGCCAGCTTTTTTTCCCGACCACGAAGGCATATCCTGAATTCGGTACAAACGGGAAAGTTTTCAGATGCTGGAATTCCTGAACTTTTTTACTCGCGACTTTGTTCCACTCTCTAGCGAGACGCCCGACCCAGTTCCGCGTATAGAGACTGGTACCGAAACTTTTCTGAGAATCATCTGGCGGCAGATAAAATTGTGTGGTGACCAGCTTGGTCGCAACATCTTTATGCGGACTGATTTTGTAGCCCGATGCGTCCTTAAAAAGACCCGACTTCGGATATGCTGCAACATCCTCAACATCCGCTTTACCAATACGGTCGCGTAGACCTGGCGCCAACAACGTAAACAACTTCCGTTTTATATCAGGTGCGGCAAATACTTCGCGCACCAGGTCAAAATACTGCCTATGCCGCTCTTCAAGTGCTGCCAACGCCTCATCGTTTAACGGCATGACATGGCGTGTACTCGAGCCGTCCGCTCGCATCGCATCTTTATGCTTGAGCGGTTTATACGCTTCGACTGCCTTAATATTCTCTAGTAGCTCTACATAAAAATCGTCTGGAAACATGCCTTGGACGTAAAGATGCGAGAAAGGCTCGTGCACGACGTCAGCCTGGTCTAATGCTGCAAGAAAGTGATCAACTAATAACGCTGATTTAGTTTGCTGACTCATCCGGTTTCCCTACAGTGCGTAAGCATCGTTTGTATTGGCGACCTAAGAATTCCTGGGCGCATCCTAAATTGTATGCCGCGGAGAACCGATCCGCAGTTACACGGATGCGGTTTCATCCAGCTCAAACTCAGTGTGTAACGTACGAACCGCGAGTTCGACATAGCGCTCGGCGATGACCACCGATATCTTTATTTCAGATGTCGAGATCATCTGAATATTGATATTTTCTGCGGCCAATGCATCAAACATACGCGTCGCAACGCCAGCATGTGAACGCATACCGACGCCAACAATAGAGACTTTAGAAATCTCGTTATCACCACTCAAACCTCTCGCGCCAATCGCCTCGACTACGGTCTGGAGTATTTTCATCACGACCGAGTAGTCCGCACGTTTAACCGTGAAGGTAAAATCCGTCAGCCCATCAATGCCAGTATTTTGAACAATCATGTCCACTTCGATATTCGCGGCACTCACAGGCCCCAGTATTTTCGATGCGATACCAGGGGTGTCGGGCACACCGGATACCGTTACTTTCGCTTCATCATTGGTGTGCGCAATACCTGCAACGATGGGACGTTCCATATCAACTTTCTCCGTAGTGATAAGCGTGCCGGGGCCATCTTCAAACGTAGACAAGACTCTTAGCGGGACAGTGTAGCGGCCTGCAAATTCCACCGATCGCGGATGCAGCACCTTAGATCCTAAGCTTGCAAGCTCTAACATTTCTTCAAAGGTAATGGAGCTCATCCGCTGTGCGGTCTGCACGATTCTAGGATCCGCGGTATACACGCCATCTACGTCGGTGCAGATTTCGCATTCGTCCGCTTGCAGTGCTGCGGCGAGCGCTACCGCGGACGTGTCTGACCCACCGCGTCCGAGCGTGGTGATATCGCCTGCGGCGTTCACGCCCTGGAACCCTGCAACAACCGGCACAATGCCATTGCATATCACCGTTTTGAGCGGTTCGGTATCGATGCTTTCAATACGAGCTCTGCCATGTGTATTGTTTGTCCGCATCGCGACCTGGTCAGCCAAAAAAGACTGCGCGCCAACGCCAATTCGCTGCAACGCCATACTCAACAAGGCTATGGTCACTTGCTCACCAGAGGCGGTAAGCACATCCATTTCGCGCGGAACTGGTTGTCCATCGCTGATCGCTTGGCCTAACTCGGTCAGACGATTGGTTTCACCTGACATAGCCGATACAACGACCACGACTTGGTGTCCCACGCTAACGTATTGCGCCACTCGCTGCGCTACCCGAATAATCCGATCGACATCACCGACACTGGTGCCGCCATATTTCTGAACGATAAGAGCCATTAGGCAGAACCAAAGACTGCTTCGACCGAACTTTTCGCTGCCGCGAAAGCCGCCGCCATTGCCTCTGGCTGCGTACCCCCGCCGGCGCGGGCCATATCAGGCCGGCCGCCGCCTTTAGCACCAACAATCGGACCAATTTCCCCGATCAGATCTTTCGCATTAATTTGACCGAGTAGGTTTTTGCTAACTGCAATCACTAAACCAACCTTGCCGTTCTCAACTTGAGTGAGTACCCATATGCCGTTGTCGGGTTGCTTAGAGCGCAGATTATCAAGCATTTGCATCATATCTTGCTGACCCCCTTCAACCTGAGCTGCAACTAGAGACACTTGATTAATCTGGACCGCTTGATCAGTTAAGTCCGCACTACCGGCCGCCGCAAGCTTTGCGGACATGTCACGAACCTGCTTATTCAGCTGACGGTTTTCGGCAAGCAATTGCTGCACTCTTTGCGCCAGTTCGGCACCCGGTACTTTAAGTTGTTCGCCTACATCAGCAATCAGCGCTTCTTCTGAACGAACAAACTCTAGAGCGCCCTCACCGCTTACGGCTTCAATACGTCGAACACCGGCCGCAATACCAGTCTCGGTTTGAATTTTTACTAAACCGATGTCACCAGTTCGCGCCACGTGGGTACCACCGCAAAGCTCGACGGAGTAGCCGTCACCCATGGTCAACACCCGTACTTCATCACCGTACTTTTCGCCGAACAATGCCATGGCGCCCTTTTCAACTGCAGCTTCGTAGTCAAGCAATTCGGTCTGGACGGATGTGTTCTTTAAAATCTCGGCGTTGACCATTGCCTCAATCGCTCGCAGTTGCGCCGATGTCACCGCCGCGCCATGGGAGAAATCAAAGCGTAACTTTTGGTCATTCACCAGCGAACCTTTTTGCTCCACGTGATCTCCCAAGACGCTTCGCAATGCAGCATGTATCAAGTGGGTAGCGGAGTGGTTACGACGGATCGCTGTGCGCTTATCTGTTGTGACTTTCGCTTCGACGCGATCGCCAGGGCTCAGCATACCTGCGGTTAAAGTACCGACGTGGATGTGCTGTTCACCACTAAGCTGGGTGTCGTTTACAGAAAATTGGCCGGTCGCGGCAACAAGCATACCGCTATCACCGATTTGTCCGCCTGATTCGGCATAGAACGGGGTCTGCGCTAAGACAACCACGCCGTTTTGACCGCTGTTTAATTGCTCAATTTCGTCACCGTCTTCATCAAATAACGCCAAAACCTTACTCGCTCCGGCGAGGTCGCTGTAGCCGGTGAAATCGACGGGGCCGCTGACTGTGATTTTCTGTCCTAAAGACGTTGAGAAACTGGTAGCCGCTCGACCACGAGCACGTTGCGTATCCATGGCTTGATCAAATCCAGCTTGGTCTACCTCGGAACCTGCTTCGCGCGCGATGTCTGCGGTAAGGTCAACAGGAAATCCATATGTATCATAGAGCTT
>DJYW01000032.1:0-177 GCA_002450255.1 Gammaproteobacteria bacterium UBA6968 | reverse complement strand
GCGACTTCGCCTGGTAACACTGCCCCTTTGACCTGATCCAATTCAGTTTTCAGCAAAGACATGCCTTGCTTCAGCGTTTCGCCGAACCTCTCTTCCTCGGCAGCTAATGCGGCAATAATGGCTGCTTCTTTCTCCGCTAGGAGGGGATACGCCTCCCCCATTTCCGCGACAAGTGTT
>DJYW01000156.1:24319-26745 GCA_002450255.1 Gammaproteobacteria bacterium UBA6968 | reverse complement strand
AAAAGGGGAATAGGGGAATAGGGGAATAGGGACATGAAGAGCGATAAATCAGAGCGACCGGGCAGCGAATAGGTCTGCAAGTAGGGTAGTGATAACAGCGTGTATAAATTGTTAGATTGGATTCTACAGATCGTGTGCGCCGCACTGCCCGATCTATGTTTGATGTGCCAACTTCCCCTGGAACAAACAGAATCTTCGAAACGGACGAGACAAAAGGGCCAAATAAAAGAATCCAAGCTAGTAAAACGAGAGAGACCATACGCCAGCCAAGACCACCTTTGCCACTACTGCCGCCTGTGCCTGCCCCTTCACTTGCAACCAAGTTGCTATCACTGCGCCTTGCCTGTGGAGACAGCACTGATCACTAGCAAGGACGATCATCTGGCGGGACAACTCCCCCTATCTACTGCGAGGTCTTTGCGTCCCACTTCCTCTTTTACATCGTCTCTTCCTTCGTTTCTTCCATCGTCTCTTGCAGCCTATGCTTCGCTCTCTGCTTCCTCTTCGTTTTTGCCGCCACCCTACCCCTCGCCTAGCGCCACGGTTCAACAAAGCGAAGCAGCGGATGCACGCAACCACTCAGCAACAACCCTCGACTTTGATTTTGGCCCCTTTGATCATCCGCCGAGCAACTCCCGCACTTCCGCGAGCAGTCGTGCGGTCTCGCAGGACAGGCTTATTTGCGCCAGCTGCCGAACCGCGCCATTAAGCGACTTCGCTGTCGCCGCCCTGGAATATACCGATCTCACTCGATACTTAATGCAACGCTTTAAATTCCATCAGGGCAGGCGCGAGCGCGATGCATTGGCGATGGTGCTACATCGCACAATCGAAAGACGCTACCAAAATTCACCGAAGCCGCAGCTTTTGTTGCCGATGCCGCAAGCATGGCGCCGAGGGCTTGTGCGCGGTTTTAATCAAGCGGGTGTGTTGGCTCAGTTTCTGAGCCGTTCACAAAGCATTCCCGTGCGCCACAACTGCCTGCGTAAGCGCCATCGTGCGCCCCAGCAAAGCCTGCGTCGCAAACAACGCTTAGCCTTACCCGCCAACACCTTCGCATTGTCAGAACAAGGGCGGCGTTTGCTCTCTACTTACACCCACGTCGCAGTTGTCGATGACGTTCTCACTACAGGCGCTAGCGCGCGACAACTCATAAAAGTGCTACGCGCAGCCGGCGTTCGCGAGATTGACCTGTGGTGTGTAGCGCGCGCGACTCATGATACCGCCGGTCGCTAAGCCCGTGCTGGAAACGGGCCTTTGCAATCGGTTTTATTTTGTCAGGGTAGTTGATATCGCTGTTGTTCATAGCGGTAACGCTCATGCCAAAGCACTGTTACAGTGCCTGCATGCAAACAACAGAAGCGATCCCACCAGCACCCTACGATGGCCTCGGACCAGATACCATCCTCGACGCCCTGGAACACGTCGGCTTGGCTCCGAATGGCAGCTTGCACGCAATGAACTCCTACGAAAATCGGGTTTATCAGGCTGGCTTGGAAGACGGCAGCTTTGTGGTTGTAAAATTCTATCGACCAGGGCGATGGACTCGCGCTGCGGTTGAAGAAGAACATGCCTTTACTCAGGCCCTTTTTGACGACGAGATTTCGGTTGTTCCACCAATGCATCTGCAGGGCAGCAGCGTTCTCACTTATCTTCATTACTTATTCGCGGTTTTCCCGCGCCAAGGCGGCCATCCGCCAAACCTAGAGAACGAACAGGACCTGGAAGTATTGGCTCGGACCATCGCACGCATTCATGCTGCAGGCAGTCGGCAACCGTTTCAGCATCGCAACGCATTGAGCGCTGCAGGTCTCGGTAAAGCCAGCCGTGACTTCCTGCTTGAAAACGATTTCATTCCGCCGGAAGTGGTCACCGCCTACGAGACGCTATCGGAAGATTTACTGCAAAGGATTACGCCTCTTTTAGACGATTTACAGCACATCAGAATTCACGGTGATTGCCATATGGGCAATGTTCTATGGCGGCACGATACGCCGCACTTTGTGGATTTTGACGATTGCGTGATGGGGCCGCCCATTCAAGATCTATGGATGCTCTTAAGCGGCGAGCGCCAGGAGCAAACCATCCAGCTTGCTACCATCCTGGATGCCTATCAGGACTTCTACGATTTCGACACTCGCACGCTGCCACTAATTGAACCACTGCGCACGCTACGCATCATGCATCACTCTGCGTGGATCGCGCGACGCTGGCATGACCCTGCCTTTCCAGTTGCCTTCCCAACCTTTAACACGGTGAACTATTGGTCTAACCATATTCTTGCGCTACGTGAGCAGATGGCCATGCTTGACGAGCTGCCGCTCACCTATTTGTAGCTTGTAGCGCCTTTTGCATCGAGTCGTAGCTGGATCAATGGTCGGCGTAGAGCGATCTTGCAGTGCCGCAAGAGCCGGTTCAGTTCACCG
>DJYW01000156.1:0-23936 GCA_002450255.1 Gammaproteobacteria bacterium UBA6968 | reverse complement strand
AAGGTCTAAGGTCTTAGAGCAAACCTAACTCTTGTTTATTCACAATCGGGTTCGCGTATTGCTGCAAAACATAGGGGACCGCGTCGGCTGGGCAATTCGCCAGCGTCCTTTGCAGGCGCTGGACGCTGCTCGATGAATTTAAATCTTCGGTCGAATTAGATTGTTGCGAAAAATCGCCTGGTGCGACCGGCGGTTGGTCAGTACTGATACCGAGTTGAGCCGCGGCCCAATAATGGGTTGGGAACAACTTTAAGCCGGCTACGATTTGCGAATCGAGATGACTAGCCATGCACTCTGCAGTGGCCTCGCTCAGGTCCGAGAGGGTGGTCGGCTGACCAAAGTGAAAATGCACCTGACCCTTAGCGCCCATGAGTCCGTCAATAATACTGTTAACGTCCTCCTGCTCAGCTTTCTCGTAAGCGCCGGTTTCAGCCCGAGCCGCCAATTCGCTGGCTTTATGGACGGCGCACGGGTCTGTTTCGTAAGAGACTGCTACTGGAATGAGTGCTACCTCTTCCAGAAACGCGGCGACCTCGCGGTGATCACCACGGTACGCCAGCATCAGCATCTTTAAAACCGCAGGCTCGGTGCGATCAAACCCATCTTTTGAACGACCTTGGCGCTGCGCGATCCAGACTGACACGCCCTCTTGCAATGAGGCTCGCACGTAACGGCTTACCTCAAGCAAGGCCCGGTATTGAGCGCGCGTTGAGGCTGCACTGCGATTAACGATGAAACTCTTATTTAACCGCATGAAATCAGCAACCAGCGGATGCTCTAACAAATTATCCCCTACCGCCATGCGTGCGGTGTCATGCCCTTGGTGGTAGAGCAAATAGTTCAGCAAGCTGGAATCCAAGACAATATCGCGATGATTCGAAACAAAAAGATAGGGACGATCATTGGGTAAATCGTCCAAACCGCTGCATGACAGACCGTCGCTTGATCGTTCTACCAAGGCGTTAATGTAATCAGATAATAGATGTTGCAGGTCGGCCACCGACCGTAAGTTGCGGCAGCGCCATCGCAACATCCACTGCAGAATGCGTCGCGTTAGCCATCTATTCGCAAAATAGGACGGCCACAAAAGATTAGCAGCAGCTGCAACGAGTACTGGATCATCGAGCAGACGCTGTATAACGCCGGGCAGCTCAGCATCTGTGTAGGGTCGTATGTTCGCAAACTCGTCTGACAAAAGGCTTCCTAAACATATTTGCAGCACCAAGCCGACTTCAGCTTCTGCTGCCTTGTTCCGCTGCACCGGTTTCTAGCAATCTCTATCTTCTTTTGCATCCACCCACTTTGTGGGGCGGCTCGCCAAAATAACACGATTACCCATTATGCGGCCGCTTTACGAAGGCTGCCATTAAGCCAGTCAAGCCCAGAGCGAATGTATGGCTAGCCCGCAAATCCACAGTCCCAGCAACAGCAGCAACGAAAAAATTGCCCGTTTCATTTGCTGTTCTGCTAAGCGCGGCGGCAGTACTCGCCCCATAAAGGCCCCCAGCAAAACCACCGGTATGCCCCATGCGACATAGGTGAACACTGTCGTGGTTAAACCACCCGTCCAACCGACGAATACCGTTCTGGTCGCTGTTGTCATTACAAAGCAAGCCAATAAGGTCGCCTTAATCACCTGCATCGTGGCAGGCTGACGATAAGCGAACCAGCCCAAGACCGGACCGCTAGCGGAAAACAAACCACCCACTATGCCGCCACTAAAGCCCGCAATCCAAGTGGAAGTCGGACCACTCATTTTGGCGATTGGCTGAGGCTGCACCACCATCGCCACACTACCCAAAGTGACGAACAAACCCAGCGCCAGCTCTAGCAATGCTAAATAATAAGTATCCAACCAAGCCATTAAGTAAAAACCCAGATAAACGCCGGGAATTTGACCCAAAACGAGGTATAGAAACATCTTTCGATGGACATGCTGGAGATTGCCCCAGATAGCGAGAATCACGTTAAGGATAGTAAGCAGACTAATCGTCGCGGCGAGAGTTGGAATATCGAGCAGTCGAGCGCCGCCGACAATGGCCACGATGATCATTCCCATCGCAAAACCGGTGACTGCCTGAATATAGCTGCCAAGAAAAACGGCGGCCAAAAAGAAGAACAATTCGCTGCTGTCCATGGGGAATGAATTAACCTAAATTTCGCGCCAGTCTCGCTACACTTCGTACGCTTTGCATGTCGCTGTTCGATCACACGCATGCCGCAAACAAGGAGCGCCCATGGATCTAAATCTCACCGGAAAAACTGCTTTGATTACTGGCAGCTATCGCGGCACCGGCCTAATCATTGCACAAATAATGCTGCAAGAGGGAGCCCAGGTTTTGGTGCACGGCTTAAATCTGGAACAAGCGCAGCAAGCCACTGCGTCAATCGGTGGAGGTGTCCCAGTTAGCGGCGACATCGCAACAACACTGGGCTGCGACACGTTATGGGAACAATGCGCAGCGTATTCAATCGATATTCTAATCAACAACTACGGCGGTGCCGATGCTGGCTCATGGCAGACTAGCCAGACAGAAGATTGGCTAGCTTCATTTGCGAAAAATGTGCTGTCGGCACAACAACTCATCAGCCGAGCGCTCGGTCCCATGCGCGAAAACGGCTGGGGACGGATCATCAATATCGGCACCGTCGGATCGACTCGTCCGAACAACCGCATGCCCGCCTACTACGCTGCCAAAGGGGCGCTAGCAAATATGACCATCGGCCTAGCCAAAGAGGTCGCAGGCAGCGGCATCGGCGTTAACATCGTTTCACCGGCAATGATTCTAACGCCCGAAGTGCAAGCCGCTTATATGGAAAAAGGAATGCGCGAGGGCTGGGGCGAGACCTGGGAAGAAGTCGAGCCACATGTGGCGAAAGACATTCCCATCGGCCGCATCACTCGCCGCGAAGAAGTTGCCAACTTAGTGGCCTATTTATGCAGCCCGTTGGCCGACGCGGTGCATGGCCAAAATATACGCATTGACGGCGGCCAACTCGGCATCGTCGACTAAGGAGCTTTAAGTCATGCAACCCACGCGACGCACCTTGCTGGGTGTGGTGATTATTCTTGCCGTGCTATTCATCCTGGATCTCAACCAGATGAACTGGCTGCATCAATTGGTCTTGCCTTTATGTCTAAGCCTTGGTGCGTATGCCATGACCCAGTCGCTGATGGCTGTCGCGATCGCGACCGGCACCTTGGCGCTCCTCCATGCGCGTTTAGGCTCGGCGTTCTGGATAGAAGCCTACGCCTACCCGGCGGTGGCGGCGCTATGTCTCGGATTTGTCGCCTGGACATTTATTACGCGCTTTCGCGACCGGATCGAGGCCACGCGTGAGGCACGCTGGACCGCGCGCCGTGCCCGCTCGGATGAGTCTGCAAACCCTGACGAGACCAATTAATGCCCAACCTAACCCCTTATCTTAACGGTCTAGATACGCTGTTATTCGACTTCGACGGCACGCTGGCGCCCAACCTAGATCTAGCTGATATGCGCCGTCAAATCGCAGCCATGAGCAGCGCTGCAGGCGTACCGGAAGCAGTATTCGAGGATCTATATATCGTCGAAATCATAGAGGCTGGGTCCGCTTGGCTGAGTCAGAATATCGACGGCAATCAAGCGCAATTGTTTGCCGAGGCCGCACACCAGCGGATTATCGATATTGAGTTAGCTGAGGCGGCAACAACTCAAGTTTTCCCGGGCATCCCAAACATGTTGTCGGCGTTACGCGATACTGGTTTCGCGCTGGGTGTGGTAACGCGGAACTGCAACGCTGCCGTGCGCCAGGTTTTTCCGGAAATCGATACCTACATCGATGCCATCCACGCCCGCGACGACACACCATACCTTAAGCCGGATCCGCGCCACCTGAGCATTAACCTAGATAGTCTTCAGCGCCAGCCCGACACCGCAGCGATCGTCGGTGACGGTCGCCTGGATATGCAGACCGGCAAAGCGCTAGGTATGCGATGCATCGGCGTTTTAACCGGTAGTAATAACGCTGAGGAATTAGTGGCTGCAGGAGCGGATTGGGTCATCGAATCGTCGCTGGAATTAATCTACTGAACAAATTTGTGGTAACAGCCAAGCTAGGGCAGAATCTCCAACGGCCGTCCGATTGGAGTACCTCATGCATAAAGCTGCTGTCGTCAGAAACGAAATAGCCCCGCTATTGGATCAACTAATTTACCAATTAGGCGCGGAGGGACGTGCGACGCCACGCGCCCATTTCAATCGAATACGCAAACTGCTGTATAGGGCTGACACCACTCAAGATTTGGCGTCGCCATTGATCAACCTCTGCTCCAGTGTCGTCCTCGGATTTCGTTTATCCGCAGATTCCACTGCACTCCTCGAACGCTTAATGAACAAAAGCCAACACTTAATGGCGGAACTCGACGGCAGTCATATCACGCATCACTGAACTGATCCGATACCAAACTGGGAAGGCTAGCGGCAGAACAATCAATAGGAGAGCGCCATGATCTCGGTCGCAGCCCTGTATCGATACCCCGTAAAAACTATGTTGGGATGCGGCGTAACGCGAACCAGCGTTGCGGTAGCTGGTGTGACCGGTGACCGGCGCTGGGCCTTAAAAGACGTCGAGGCGGACGATTTTTATCTGGGCAAGCGTCTTCCCGAATTAATGGCCTGGACGGCACAAGAAGACAACTCGACCTTGCCGGCCCGACCAATGGTTACTCTAACCTCCCCGGATGGCATCCAAATTAGCAGCGCTTCGACCGATGTCGACGCAACCCTGTCCGAACTACTCAAGCACAAAGTGAAACTATGCTACGCCCCACAGTCTCTTGATATGGGGGGACAAACGGCAGCCGCTTTTTTTGATGATATGCCGCTGCTCATCATGACAACGAACAGCTTGGCAGCCCTAAGCCGGCAAGCTCCCGCCAGCAATTTCGACATCAGACGATTCCGCCCAAATATTCTGTTGGACTGCAGCAGTATGGAAACCGACGTTCCAGAAAGAGACTGGCCAGGCAAGCAGTTACAAGTTGGCACAGCGACTTTGACAATAACAAGTGCTTGCCCGCGCTGCCGCATGACCACCCATGGCTTCAGCGACCTACCTGAGGACAAGAATATTCTTGCGGTGCTGCAAGCAGAGCACGAGAGTTGCCTTGGAGTTTACGCAAAGGTCACAAAAGTGGGCGATATTGAGGTTGGCGATCAAGGAGATTGGATCAATGAAACCTGACCTTAACATTTTGTATTTATGTACTGGCAACTCAGCTCGCAGTATCCTGGCCGAGGCCATTACCAATCAATGGCCCCTCTTGCCGGTGGCGCCAGGATCGATTGATGTCACGGCCTACAGCGCCGGCAGCGACCCTACCGGCCGGGTCAACCCGCAAGCACTAAACGAGCTGATCGCCCGCGATTTATCTACAGACGGGCTGGCAAGCAAGTCTTGGGACGAGTTCAGCAGACCGAACGCGCCGGAATTCGAATGGGTCATTACCTTGTGCGACTCAGCGGCAGCAGAATCCTGCCCTGTCTTTCCCGGATCAGCAAAAAAAATCCATTGGGGTCTGCCGGATCCCGCATCCGGAGACGCGACCTTCGCTGACATTTTCGATCGACTGGTGAACCTGATTGGCGGATTAATGGATGGCAATCCGTCGGATAGTGCCGGTAGGTAGCTTACCGGAAAAGCGAAAATTGGCCTAAATCGAAGAGACTAAAATTGTAGCTGGAGATTTGGAAGTGCAGCTTTCAAAGCTTCTAGCGAGTATCGCTGGTCGCTCTCCGATGATCAGGCAGGCAGTGCCTCTGGCAATAAAAGAGCGATCAGATAACGTGTAGAGCAGTTGCAACACTGGACAGAATATCCTGCTACCTCCGGAGCCAAGCCATGACCGACTACCGAATCACATCTATTGAGGCCCTGCGCAAAGTGATTGTTGCGCCCAAACCTTCCATTGAAACGAAAGTCTTTGATCACGTTGACCACCATGCGAGTGAGTTTATCGGCCGGGCACCGCTATGTTTCGTGGCTACCTACGACGCACAAGGCAATGTGGACGTGTCACCCAAAGGCGATGCACCTGGATTCGTGGAAGTCAAAAGTCCCCACATGCTGCTGCTACCTGAGCGAAAAGGTAACCGATTAACATACGGATTCCGCAATATTTTGGAAACCGGGCGGGTGGGCTTGATATTCATGGTGCCCGGTGTGCGTGAAGCGCTGCGGGTCAACGGCAAAGCAAGCCTTACCAACGATCCGGAAATCCTCGCTCGCCTTGCGGCTGAAGGGAAGCCCGCGCTACTCGCGACCGAAGTCGCTGTCGATGAATGCTTCTTCCATTGCGGCAAAGCATTTATTCGTTCCAAGCTTTGGCAGTCAGACACCTGGGCTAACGACATTGAGGGCGTAATCGCTAAACAGATCGGCAGCAAACTGGCGTTAAACGACACGCAGATTAAAGAGTTGGACGCAGCGTTAGAAGCAAATTACAAAGACGAACTGTACTGACCCCTTTTGCTCGACCTGGCTGCTTGGTTTCGGCGGCCACAAGCGCAAGCCAAAAGCACAAAGAGCAAACAAAAAAACAAGAGAACAGGAGACCAGGAGACCAGCGATCAAGGGTTCGCAAGACGCTGTGTGCTCAATAAAAAAGGCGCCCCGCTGCGCGGGACGCCCTTTTACTTTTGCACGGCGTGCTTTCGCTAAAGGCTAACGGTATCAGTTACCAGTTGGCACTTCGCTGAATGGAATACCTTTGTCCATGCGTGGTTCTTGCGGCATGCCCAACACTCGCTCAGCGATAATGTTAGCCATGATTTCATCCGTACCGCCTGCAATACGTGCGCCCGGGGAACCCATGTAAGACATCTGTACGATGCCGGCTTCCTTGGACAGATTCTCATCCCAAATCGCGCCGCTCATTTCCATCAAATCCATACAGAATGACGCCATCGCCTGCGACTTGGGCGCACCAACCAATTTACCAATCGAGTTTTCAGGACCCGGATCGCTGCCTCGAGAGATAGCCGTCATAGACCGATATCCCGTGAAGCGCAGACCGGACTCCTGCACATACCAATCCGCCAACTTGGCACGAACCGCACTGTCTTCAATAGCCGGCTTGTCGTCGATAGTGACCTGATTTGCCAGCTTATAAGCGAAGTCGACATTGACCGCGCCACCGCCGCCGCCGATTGACGCACGTTCGTTCATCAGCGTGGTCAGTGACACCTGCCAGCCTTGACCCACTTCACCCAGACGCTGACTATCTGGAATGCGCACGTCGGTGAAATAGACTTCGTTGAAGTTAGCACCACCGGTGAGCTGCTTGATTGGCTTAATTTCTATGCCCGGTGATTTCATATCCAGGAAGAAATAGGACAGTCCTTTGTGCTTCGGCACGTTCGGATCAGTCCGTACAACCAAGACACCAAAATCAGAATAATGTGCGCCGGAAGTCCAAATTTTTTGGCCGTTGATGATCCAGTCATCGCCATCACGTTCCGCTTTCGTACGAAGTGCAGCAAGGTCTGATCCGCCAGCAGGTTCTGAAAACAGCTGACACCAAATGTCTTCTCCGCTGGCCAGTTTCGGCAGGAAGCGCTCGTGGTGCTCGGGCTTACCCCAAGCCATCAGCGTGGGCGCACACATGCCCTGACCTATCAAAAATACGCTTCCAGGCAATTCATACTTGGATTCTTCTTGATTCCAAATCACCTGTTCGATCGGGCTCGCGCCGCGGCCACCGAATTGCTTGTCCCAACGTATGCAGGCCCAACCGGCATCATACTTACGCTTTTGCCAAAGTTTTGCTGCGGCAATGTCGTCCAAGCCGGCCAATTCCTCAGCGGTAGGTACATTGTCCTGTAGCCAAGCTGCAGCTTCTGCTCTAAATGCTGCTTCTTGAGGTGTATCGCTAAAATCCATGACTTATCCTTCTTTTTACTGACGCGAGATATATCGCGTTGAGTTAGATCCTAAGATTCTCAATCTCGTCTGCGGCGTAAAGCTACGCTGCGTTGTTTTGTTCAATTGCAGTAATCAAACGATCCTGCCAGAAGCCTTCACTACCAATATTAACACTCAATAACTTGGCACGCCGGTAATAGAACTGACAGTCAAACTCCCAAGTGAAACCCATACCGCCGTGAGTTTGAATGTTTTCTTCAGCCGCATATAGCGCAGCCTGAATACCGCCAACTCGCGCTGTCGCCGCAGCCAAAGGCAGCTCCGCGGAATTGGTGTTCAGTGCCCATGCGCCATAGTAGCAATTGCTTCGAGCCAAGGTGTTCTTTACGTACATTTCTGCCAGCTTGTGCTTAATCGCCTGGTAAGAAGCAATAGCACGGCCAAAGGCATAACGGCCCATGGCATAGTCGCGGGCCTGATACAAAGCGCTTTCAGCTATGCCTACCTGCTCCCAGGCAAACAGCACTGCGGCGCGATCCAGCAGCTGATTCAAGGCTGCCCATCCCGCACCAGCTCCGCCTAATGGCTCGGCGTCGACATTGGCGAATTCAATCACTGCGTGCCCACGGGTAAAGTCCAATGTTCTAACTGCAACACGGCTAACGCCGTCTTGCTGCAGGTCCACCAAATACAGAGTCGCGCCATCCCCTTGATCAGAACTGGCGACTACTACGGCGAAGTCCGCTGCGCGCCCGTCCGGCACCGGTAGCTTGCGACCAGACAACTTGCCATCGGTTACTGTAGTTTTGAGTGACTTAGGTGAGGGACGGCCTTCTCCTTCAGCAAAAGCGAGCGTGCCGATGGCTTCGCCACTGGCTAACAAAGGCAGCCATTTTTCTTTCTGCGCGGTCGACCCATTCGCCAACAGCGCTTCGGTTGCCAGGTATACCGACGAGCTAAAAGGCAGCGGCGCGGCAGATCGGCCCATTTCCTCGGCGATAACCACTAGCTCTAAATAAGACAGACCGAGGCCCCCAAATTCTTCTGGGATGACCGTCGCGGTCCAACCCATCTCACTTACTTTGCGCCAAAGATCGGAGTCGTGATCCGCTTCGCTATCTAACACAGCTCGGACCGCGCTCGGTGGACAGTGTTCCCCTAAAAATCCTCGCGCTTGCTCGCGCAACAACTCTTGTTCATCTGAAAATTCAAAATTCATCCTATCCCTCCCTTTAACATGGCCTCGATTCTCGCTTCTTTAGTGCGACATTGCGAGCGCCTTGAAAACAGCTGCTACGCCCAGGCATGGCAACAATTACCTGGTACTTAGGTTTCCGCGCTAAACTAACGCAATGGCAAAATTAGATTACAGCGAGTACGGCTTCATAAGAGTAGCCGCAGTTTCCCCTGAGATGGTTATCGGTGATCCGAAGGCCAATGCTATTCGCATTCTGGAACGAGTCACTGAACTAGCCGAGCAACGCGTCGCTTGCGCCGTATTCCCCGAACTTTGCCTTAGCGGCTATTCGGCAGAAGACCTGTTCTTCAGCGACGCTCTATTGCAGAGCGCGGCCAACAGTATCGAAACTTTGTGCAAAGAATCAACCCTACCGTTACTAATTGTGGGCGCGCCCTGGCGGCTGCAAGACGGACGCTTGCTTAATGTTGCCGTGGCCATAGGTGGTGGCCGCGTGCTTGGCATGGTGCCTAAGACTGCACAACCAAACTACGGCGAATTTTACGATCTGCGCTGGTTTGTACCCGGTGCCACCATCAACGAGTCGGTCATTCATGCGACGCTAGGCAACTTCCAAATACGCGTGGACCAGCTATTTGCAGTAGATAGCGTCCGAGTCGGCATAGAAATCTGTGAGGATCTTTGGGCACCGCACTCGCCAGCAACGCAGGCCGCGCTTGCCGGCGCGCAAATTCTCGCCAACCTGTCAGCGAGTAACGAACTGGTCAGCAAAGCCGATTACCGCCGCGACCTCGTTCGCATCACCAGCGCAAAAAACTTGTGCGGCTATATTTACGCCGGCGCCAATGCCACAGAATCCAGTAAGGATATTGTGTTTGGCGGCCACTGCGTCATCGCCGATAACGGCCTAATCGTCGCCGAAAGCGATCGTTTTGCTCTGACCGATACGCAGATCGTTACCGACATTGACTGCCAACGGCTACAGCACGACCGCAGCCAGAATGCCACCTTTGCGCAATCGCCACGCCCGATCGCATACCGCGTATCCGCTGCAACCACGACGCAACCGTTGGCCGACTTATTACGCAGCTATGCGCGACATCCCTTCGTGCCGGAACAGTTCAACGAGTTCGGTCACCGCGCCGCAGAAATCCTCCATATCCAAACTACCGGTCTGGCCCGGCGCATGCTCGCAGCAAGCAGCGACAACCTGGTCATTGGTTTGTCCGGCGGCTTGGATTCCACTCTCGCCATGCTCGTCGCGGCAGATGCCCTAGACAAGTTAGGTCTGCCGAGTAGCGCACTATGGGCGTTAACGCTGCCAGGGCCAGGCACTTCCAGCGGCACCTTAGATAACGCTAAACAGCTGGCTAGAGCGGCCAACGCTCGGTTGCTGGAAATATCGATCAACGCGGCGGTTAAGCAACATTTGGCTGATCTGGACCACAATGGCGATCACGATGTGGTGTTTGAAAATGCCCAGGCCAGGGAACGCACCCAAATCCTGTTCAATCAGGCAAATAAAGTGGGCGGCATCGTTGTTGGCACCGGTGACTTAAGTGAACTTGCGCTCGGCTGGTGCACCTATAACGCCGACCATATGTCGAATTACAACGTAAACGTTAGCATACCAAAAACCCTAGTCATCTATCTGGTGCGTTGGTACGCGGAACATCGCGCCAACGCCGCGCTGCGCGAGGTTCTGCAAAGGGTCCTGGCGACGCCAATCAGCCCGGAACTGCTGCCGCCTAGCGACGATGCCATTGCACAGCAAACAGAAGAAATCGTCGGCCCCTACGAATTACACGATTTCTTCCTTTATCACTTTATGCGCGGCGGCGCGACACCGGCTAAGATTTACGCCCTCGCGCAACTGGCATTTAACGCAGATTACGCGCCAGCAACCATCAAGCATTGGTTGGGGTTCTTTTTTCAACGTTTCATGACCCAGCAATTCAAACGCACGGCTTTGCCGCCAGGACCTAAGGTAGGCAGCGTGAGCTTGTCGCCGCGAGGTGATTGGCGAATGCCTGACGAAGCCAGTGCGCAAATTTTTCTCGACGCTATTGCGAAACTCGATTAATCCAAGAGGTTAACCATGGTTAGTTCGTTTCTAAGATCCAAATTGTGGATGATCGCGATCAGTCTGCTAGCAATTCAACTTGCACCCGCTGCCTATGCCGATACGGCGCAGTGCGGCAAGAAGGGCGTATGGATTCAAATTCTAGGCGCCGGAGGAGACGATCTGGAGGACGGTCAAAGCGGCCCCAGCTATCTCATTTGGGAGGACAATAAAGCAAAACTGTTGATTGAAGCGGGATCAGGATCGGCGGCCAATTTCGATAAGTCCGGCGCTGAGTTAAACACTATCGACGCATTCTTGCTCACCCATTTAAGCCCGGACCAGAGCGCCGATTTGCCGGTCTTTCTGAAAGCCTTAGGCAGTTCCGATCGGGACCGACCGCTGACCGTGCTCGGTCCAGACGGTAATCAGACTGACTTTCCGGCAACCACCGGATTTGTCGATCGCCTTATCGGCGCTAACGGCGCCTACCCTCATTTGGCAGACCTACTGACCGCCCGCACACCTACAGGACGCCTGATAAGAGTGAGAGATATCCCAGCAAAAGGGTCGCGGGAGTGGTCCAAGTATCGGCAGGATGGCATCAAGCTCACTTCCCGAGGCGTGAGTCACGGCGGTGCGCCTGCAATTGCGTGGCGAATCGAGATTGGTGGGCAAGTAATCGTCTTTAGCGGCAACTTCAGCAATGACAAAAACGTGATGGGCAAATTTGCGGCGGACGCCGACGCCTTTGTGACCAGCCACGCTGTCGGGGACAATGCGCGCGGACGGCTCAGCGAGCTGTTTGCGTTACCCGCCGAGCTCGGCAAAGTCGCCGCTCAAGCCAATGTGCGGATGATGATTCTCGGTCATCGCAGCAGCCGTACACGAGGCCGCGAGAGCCAAAGCCGCGCCTCGATAGAGGAGCACTACACCGGTACTACCCTGTTCGGCAATGATCTGGAATGTTGGGGTTTATAACCTCAACAATCGCATCGCTTTTGGCCAATTTTTGTTTCACAGCGAAGTATTTACTGGCCAGCATAAAAAGCGCGCTATTCCAAACTGACTTGAATCGCCATCCTGCGCCCTCTCGGTTCTGTCGCTGCAAGGCCTGTGCTGGGTGCCCGCGACCACCGCAAGCGGAAGCCACTAACCACACACACCCAATGAAGCGTTAGAGGACTAGAGCACCTCATCTCGTAAATAATCCACGGCCAACCTCGACATAGCGTGCACCGCTGGCTGCAAAGCACCCTCGTCTACGTAAAAATAGGGCGAGTGATTTGGAATCGCGTCTTGCAGCGGCACATCCAACGGCCGACCGCCGATAAAGAAAAAGAAGCCCGGCACTTCTCTCTGGAAAAATGAAAAGTCTTCAGCGCCAGTGGTTCGCGGCGCGATCCGCGCGTTCTTTTCCCCATAAACGGCCTTCAAAGTCGGCGCTAACTGCTCGGTTAAGCCCACGTTATTAAAGGTGACTGGCACCCCCGGATCAATGGTTACCGTTACTTTCGCACCCTGACTGTCTGCAACTCCTTCGGCAATGCGCCGAATTTTCGCGTGGATCTGGGTTTTTACATCGTTGTCGAAAGTGCGGATCGTCCCGCTCAATTTGGCCACTTCAGGAATGATGTTGTTGCGCACGCCGGATTCAAATTTGCCAACGCTGACGACCGCCGGCGTATCCGTGATGTCGATTTGGCGGCTTACGATCGTTTGTAGGGATGTGACAATTTGCGCACCTACTACCACCGGATCAATCCCGGACCAAGGACGCGCACCGTGCGTTTGCTGGCCTTCGATTAAAATATCAAAGCGCTGCGCACTGGCCATAAAGCCCCTTGCGCGATAGCCGGCGGTTCCTACCACACCGCCTTGGGAAATATGCAGCCCGATGATCGCGTCCACTGCCGGGTTCTGCAGCGCATTTTCAGCGATCATCATTTTTGCGCCGCCGTCTTCACCCAAGGGCTGGCCCTCTTCCGCCGGCTGAAAGATAAACTTTACCGTCCCTGGAATAGAGTCTTTTACCCGCGCAAGAACTGTCGCCGCACCCATTAGAATGGCCACGTGGTTGTCGTGCCCGCAGGCATGCATAACCCCAACCGATTGGCCTTCGTATTCGCTGCGCTGCGTCGAGGCATACGGTAACCCGGTTTTTTCGACTACGGGCAAGCCATCCATATCTGCGCGCAGCGCGACCACACCACCTGGTTTGCCGCCCCGCAAGATACCAACAACGCCGGTATGCGCCACCTCAGTGCGCACCTCAATGCCTAAACTGCGTAAATGATCCGCCACCAATTTAGCGGTACGAAACTCTCGATTGGAAAGCTCAGGGTGCTGATGAATGTCGCGACGCCAGGCAATAACCTGGTCGGAAACGGCAGCCGTTTCCTGCTCGATCGTCGCAGCCAAATCAGCAAAGATCATGGAACTGAATAGCAGCGCGCCAATCGTAGTGCAGAGGGAAATGGTGCTTTTAATGATGTTGCCGAGGTTAAACATGCTGACCTCCGAGTGGTCAATGAATGGAAAATAAGTGGTAAACAGATGATTGGCATGAGCTTACCTCAATCTAAACGTCAGAACAGTATGACCGCTGGTCGCTTAAGAGCGGTAGCGACCCGCTTGCTCGGCAACCCGCGTGGACGGCTAGATACCCATCCGGCACACTCCACTGCCTATTTTCGCCTTCGGCTCACAACGCTTTGGAGCGCAGAGTATGACCACCAAGTTCGACGAACTGTGTCAGGAACTGGAAACCATTTGGCATCAGCAGATTCCTTTGTCTGCGGCAATGCGCATGCAAGTGGTTTCATTTGATGGCGTTACGCTAATCACCAGAGCGGATCTAGAGCCCAACATCAATGTCCATGGCACCGCATTTGCCGGCAGTCTATATGCACTGCAGGCGCTGACAGGTTGGGGACAAACGCACCTGCAACTGCGGCGTCAAAACATCGCCGGGGCCATCGTAATCGCGACCGGCAAAATTGAATACAAGCGACCGCTCAGCGAAAACATCGTCGTGACCTGCCGATTCGAGCCGGCAACCGATGTGCTGGTAGAGCTTGAGGAAAAGGGACGCGTACGCTTTCCGTTGGCAACGCAAGTCACAACCGAAACAGGCAAACTGGCCTGCCGCTTTCGTGGTGAATATGCCGTTAAGTTACTAGTCTGAATCAGCCGGGGAGTCGAAGCGATAGCTCAGCTTGCTTTCCCACACAACGTTAGCATCTAACTGCTCCGACTGCGGTGGTTGAAAGCGCCAGCTTGCTACCGCCGCGAGCGCCGTAGCATCGAACACACCGGCAGGGATACTTTCCACAATTCGCGGTCGCACCACCTGACCGCTCGCATCAATCGAATACCTAACCACCACCCAGCCCGACTGCGCCATTGCCATAGCAGCAGCAGGCACCTTGGGCGCCGTACCCGAAAGCAACACCGGCATTCTGGCTTGACTGCCGCACCCCGCCAAAGTGAAAGACAGAAAGAGAAAGGGCAGCGAAGTCTTGGTAAACCCACAGATAAGCGGTAAGAGGGCGCAACAACGTCCAATTAAAGTCGATCCGATTAGCTGGTGCATGTGACGTCTCGGAGTGAAGCGATTTCAATGTGGCGATCCTAGCATTTCCATTATGCAGGCTGTAAGTCGCAACGATAACTACCAACCGACCTATATTGATTATCCGCATGGCGAGGCCGAGGGTTATCCCGACTGCACTTAAGCCGTGTCTTTATGCAGGGAGCGAAAGCATCCTGCTAATCGCAACGCCATAACTAATAAACCGGTATCAGTAGACAATCTGATTGCCTCGCTGCAAGACTAGCCACCAGGCTGACCCACACACGGCGCAGCGATACACTGGTAGGAGACAAGACGTGAACGAACAGCGCGATGACGACAAAGCACCTACCCCTAAACCACAAGAAGCGCCATTAAGCGATACCACGACGGAGCCAACCAGCGAGCCAAGCGAAAAAGAGCAATCACTGACTTTCTTGCAACTTTTATCCAGTACGCTATCAGCTGCCATTGGCGTCCAGTCTAAAGCGAATAAAGAGCGCGATTTTAAGCACGGCAAGGCGAGCCACTTCATCATGATGGGCATTGGCTTTACGATTGTTTTCGTGGTGTTGATGGCTAGCCTGGTGAATTGGATATTATCCGCTTAGCTCTTATCCGCGCTTTTTAAGAATGGCCTCCACCTTATCCTCGGCAACATCCCGCAGCGCAGCGCTTTGCGCAACAAACTCTTCGAACAACGCAAATTGTACTTCGGCGCGGCGTAGATTTTCACCACGTTCGGCGACCCGGAAGTAAACGTCGCCCTGCAAATGATCGTTAAGAAACCGCACCGCCAACATGAAAGTAAGATGCTGCGGCGCAAAGACAAACGCTTGCAGCCAATCATCTGCCGACCCCAGTCCGTGGAGGGATCGAGTCGACACAAACCCTGCTAGGCAAGCCGCGTAAACTGACAGGTCCACGCGACCATGCGAGAACATCACGGATCGCACCAAATCACCAAGATCCAAAGCCCAATGTGCGTACATGGTAGTATCCAGATCAATGACTGCGGCAACCTGCATCGAATCCACATGAAACAACAGGTTATTGATTTTGCAGTCACCGTGAATGACAGCATTACGCTCCATGAACAATTCTTGTAAGTGCTCGTTCTTAGCAATTTGATCGCGCTGGGCTTGCGTGGCTGTCGCAGCCAGGTCTGCGAATTGGGCGAGGGCGACGGGCAGTTCCAAGAACCCGTCGATGGTTGACGCGAGCGCTCGCTGAGGCACATGTTGCAGCGCATTTTGATACGCGCCAAACGCGGCAGCGGCCGCAAACAAGTGCGCTGGTCCAGCGGTCGCATCCAAAGTGCAGGTAGCTGGCATGAAGCGCCACGCTCGCCATAGATTATCGCCAACTCTCTCATGTAACTGCTGCTGTGACGACGGCATTAACTCCGGCACCTGATACCGCTCCACATAGGCGGTTTGTTGGCTGAGCTGAGTAAGCACGTATTGCGTTTGAGCCAATAACTGCTCGGGACGACGATACACGCTGCCATTAATCTGTTGCAGCACCAGGCCCGCTTCTGGCAAATGATAGGTGCCATGAATGTGCCCTTCGCCTAACGGTAGAGGTTGCTCAGAGCTACCCCAGCATTGCGCCGCGTCAACAGCCGATTGCAAAGAATCAATCTTCATCTTGCTGCTTCAAAAACTCGATCAATTTAGGTAAGAACCCCAGCATGTATTCACCATAGGGCACATTGAGTTCAGCGAGCGTTTGCGCCGCGTTCGCTGCCGCCACCGCGCCGGCCAGCCACGCTTGCAAAATTTGTAGAGCACTCCGCCAAGCTGCTATGACTGCGACCAAATCCTCCGGCCAGGCCTCAGCAGATAGGTCTTGCCAAGCGGCGACCAATTCCGCCACAGCCGCGCGGTCTAATTCAGCGAGTTCATAACGCACTCGGGGACTTTCCGGAAGCAGAAAGTCGACGCAGTGATCCAACGGCGTCGCAGCGTTATATGGCCGTGCAATCGGCATTTCATTGCCTGCCAAACGCGCCGTAAGGACTTCATTACCTAGCAGCCGGGCATACCATTTTATCGGCTCTAGCCAGGCGACAAGGCTCGCCTGAGACTCACTGAGGCCAAGCGCCCGGATCGCGTCCCGGGAAACCCGACGCGGATCGACAGGCAAGCGTGCCCACAACCCTGGCAGGCGTCGATAGAAATCTGTTGGATCGCAGAGCGTTTGGACTGACCAGAGCCGTTCGGCGATCGCGGGCAAACGACTCCACAACCGAGCAGGTAAAGTTGCCGCATCAACAAGCTCAGACCATAAGCAGGCTTCTCCGCCCAGCAGCGCTTCGTCGGTGGGCGGCTCGGCATCGATTGCTCCCGTACGCCACTGTTCGGTCCACGCCAACGCCGCTGCGATATGGGTCAGGCGAGGGTCATTTTGCAGGGCGTCCTCAAGCGCCAACCACTCCGGCTGCGGCAAAGTGGGATCAAACTGGTAGTGAAGATCCGCCGGAAAAAACAAATCTAGATAGTAAGGTGCGGCCACGAGCACTTGTTGACCCAACGCAAGCGCCCGATCGCGCGTCGTAGCGCCGCGCCAGTTTTGTACCGCCATTGTTGGCATCTGCGGATGCAGGACTTCATCCCAACCAATCGGTGTCCGACCCAATGCAACGATTAAGGCGTGAATGCGGGTGAGAAAGTAATTCTGTAGATCTGCCAGTTCGACAAATCCATGCTCGGCCATAAAGGTCTGGGCGACTTCACTCTCGCGCCACCAACGTGGATGTACTTCGTCACCTCCAATATGAATGTATTGATCAGGGAAAACGCTCGCCACCTCACCTAATAAACTCTCTAAGGCCGTATAAACCGCCTCGTTCGTCGGATCAAGACAAGCTTGATGGACCCCGAAACGATTACTCGCTGCCGCAGGATAAAGACCCCATTCCGGGTAACGCGTGAGCCAGTGGTTGGTATGACCTGGCATATCGATTTCCGGCACGACTCTGACACCACGGTCCGCTGCATAAGCAACGAAATCGCGCATGTCGGTTAAAGAGTATGCGTCTTCGCTGGCGAGTCGCGGCCAGACCTCACTGCGCAGACGGAAACCTTGGTCGTCACAAAGATGTAAGTGCAGCACATTCATTTTCAGGATGGCTAGTCCATCAACCACCTCGCGCAAAGTGGTCAGTGGCATGAAATGGCGGGCGACATCCAACAACAAACCGCGCCAGGGAAACCTGGGAGCGTCCGTCACGGACAAGCCGGACAGCAGCTGGTTTGCGCTCGCCAGTTGATACAACGTGGTTATGGCGTGCAATCCACCCCAAGTAGTCGCGGCCCGGATAGCAATCGATTCAGCACCGACTCGCAGTGAGAACGTTTCATCCGAGGCAAATTGCGGCGGCGCTAAAGCCTGCACCGAGGTGATGTGAATCTGCACTCGGCCAAGCGGATAAGGCGCGAGCAGCTGCCGGGCGAGTAGGGCGATGCGGCTATCCGTTTGGCCCACCCACACAATGTGCGTGACATCGCGCGCCGGTGGTTTTGCGTCAGCTGACGCGCCCGTCACCGGCGAAATAGGCAGCAAATCAAACACGACGAGTCCTCATAGTACTACCATCCTATCGGTGACCATCGCCACAGCCGCAGGCTGAGCGCGCTTGGCATTGTCTGGGTACATCACTTTTTTTGGCCGCATGGTCTTTACTTACGCACTCCAACGGGTGCGCATAATGTCGAACAATGCTGGCCTCGCGGCAAGCGTCGCGGTCAATTTCTTGCCACTCGAATGCGTCGCAACTTGTTCCGGCTGGTCGAGCGTGACAACATCCCCCACCTCCCAGCGATGAGACGAGCTTTGCAAATTAAAGAACGCATGGAAGCAGTACTGGCAGCGGAGGCCGCAGCCATAGCCCAAGTAGAAATTGACGATCAGTTCGTGCGAGCAGTTGAAGCCATGCGCGATTGTCGCGGCAAAATCATTACCACCGGTATCGGCAAGGCGGGCCATATTGCTAAGAAATTCGCAGCCACGCTGTGCTCCACGGCCACGCCAGCAGAGTTCCTGCATCCTGCTGAAGCTGCCCACGGCGATCTAGGTATTGTTACGCAAGACGATGTCATGCTGGCTTTTTCTACCAGCGGCAAAAGCCGCGAAGTGCTGGAGATATTGGAACTCGCCCGGCACCTGGGCGTGGCGACCATTATCGGCGTAACCTCCCACCCTGACTCGGTGCTGCGTGACCAATCTGACCTGGTATTGGATATGGGCGTGATCGAAGAACCCTGCCCTTTGGGCCTGACACCAAGCGCCTCCATGGCCGTCATGCTGGCTATTAGCGATGCCGTTGCGCTGGCGCTAATGGAAGACAAAGGCGTGACTCGTGAAGACTACGGTTTACGCCACCATGGCGGCTACCTTGGTCGGGCAGCACGCACAGACAACACACCGCGTTAGCGGCCGCTATTCAGGAATCAGCTGGTAGCGAAACCCTAATTGACCTGCCGCAGCTTCTCTTTGCACGAAGCCGAGTGCTACGAACAAAGCCCCAGCAACGGCCACATGATCGCCCTGTTCAGCAAAACTCACGTCAAGACACTGAGCGCCTTTAGTCTCGGCAACGCCAATTGCGTGCCCAACCAGCCAGCCGCCTAGTCCGCGCCGCCGAAAGTCTGTGCGCACGCCAACCCACTGCAAATGAAAGGCGGCTAACGCGGCTGGATCGGTCGAGCCGTCTGCAAAAAGCGATTCTGCAGGGTAAGGTTCACGCATGCTGTAAGCGCCAATGACCTGTCCCTCGAGCCTTGCCACGCGACAATAAAGCGACGCCGTTGCGTAGGCTACCTGCTGCTGCGACAAACCCACTGCGGTTTGAAAGGACGTGTCCAAGTCATCGCTGCGGGCCCGGGTCACGTCAAGGTGCCGAAAATTAAGCGTCTCTGCTCTAGCCATAGAGCCCTCCCACGGAGGCGCGGCTTAGAACCCTAGGAAGATATGGTGCTGATTGACCGCCTGAGGCGAGTTGAGCAGGCGCAATGACAACGGTCGCGCTACTCTTTTGTCCATCACAATTGATAAAGGCCGGGCTCATCGTTTACCCGAGAATAAATCGCGCAAGCCCGCTAACCAGCGACCCGGAGAACCGCGCCCTAGACTCGAACGCCCCGTTTTCAGGGACAGTCCAGCGGATTTGGGGCCTAACAATTGCTCGGTCATCACCTGGGCAATACGTTGATAGTTTTCCCAATTGTCTTTAACCGCATAAATATCCTCACCAAAAACGCGGACCATATCGGCCTGAAAAAGCGGTAAATAGTGCGCCACAAACACTTCACCTTGGGGCGTCAGGTCTTTAGCGCTGAGTTGACCACCACAGGCGGCAACAAAAAATTCGCTGACTCGACCTTCGCGATACCGTACGCGCTGGGCCAGGCTCGGATGCGCCTGCAACAATGCATCGCTACAGAGCCGGTTTTGTACACAAAAGGCAACGAAAAAACCCAGCGGGACCGCCGCTTTTGCTAAGCCATCTGCGTACGCCAAGTGGTCGTCTATTGTGGCGAGAATAGTCACGCTCGTGGGCTAAGGCGCAAAGCTGGATCGAGCGCGTATGCCCCAGCCCAACTCGGCATGCCGCTGCAAAATATATAGCGAGTCATACGTTGCGAGCACCTCATTGGCAGGCGTGTAGCGGGTAAACCTGACCTTCAAATGAACTTTATTCTGAGCGACGTGTACCGTCTCGATACTGTCCCATACGGTGCGCTGCCAGTTAATTCGTTTAGCAAATGCTTCCAGATCCGCCGCCGCAACAAAACCTTCGTAAGTTGGATGGACGACTACATCACCACTGCTGATACGCACATGCGGAAACAACAACGTCTTCGCCCAACGCGCCTCATCACGAGCGTTAAAAGCCACGAGAAATTCTTCCATAACTGCTCTGGCCGCAGCTTCCGGTTCAAGGGCTAGCGCGTCCGCACGCGCAGCGGACGGGCTCGATAGCGAAGTCAGTACAATAATGAAGAGTGCGATAAGTGACCTGCCCGCTTTGCTTGTGCTGTGCGCTTGCTTAAAAAAGCGGCTATCCGTTAACAGCGCGCTCGAAAAGTACTGCTTAGACTCACAAGCCTCGAATGGGTGACTACTAATGGTTAACAAACAGTTCATATCCCCTCCTGCAAATCGTCGTCTCAGCGCGAAATTACCTTAAACCAGTTGTTGCTGGGTTAATCTCAGTATTGGTAACAAGGTGCCGATTTCTAGTACAAACCGCTTCTAGCACCATCTGGCAATCAATGCCGTTCGCGTTATGATGGCGTGATTCAAACGTTCTCGGGGGAGAAGGCAATGGAAACCACGCAGCATAATCAACCCAACATCGGCCTCTTAACGCACAAATCCGGCCATTTTGCGATGCTACTCGCAACCGCGCTACTAGTCTTCGGAATATTGACCGGTAATCCTTCGGCACACGCGCAAGCCAGTGCGATGGAAAGCCTGGAGCCGCCGTTTAGCGACGGCAAAACAGACGCGCAACGTGCCATCAAATTGGCAAATCAAGGGGTGCGCTTTTTCTCTAAAGCCGAAGCGTTATTCGCTCGCGTCGATTCCGCTAAAAACGAGCGTGAAAAGAAAAATATACAACGTCAAGCCGATGAGGCCCTTGAGAGCGCAACGGAGCGCTTACGCGCCGCCGCAAAATTGGACCAACGCAATTACTCAACCTTCACCGCATTGGGCAGAGCCTTAGCCGCATCCGACGATACCCGTCGCGCAGTTGGGGCATACAATTTTGCACTGCAACTGAACTCGAAGTATTACGACGCCTGGTATCACCGTGCCCTTGCGCTGCTCGAGCTGGGATTGTACGACGAAGTAAAAAAGTCCCATGAAGTGCTTGCTCGGAACGAAGCCCTGTTGGCAACACGCTTGCGCGAGGACCTGGTCAGATGGCGACAAGACGCTAAGGCGAGCGAGCCCGTTACCAGTGATTTCGCAGATTGGATTGCAACGCTATAAGGAAGCCCTAGCCCGGCCGATTGGTGCGGCCGGCGAAACGCTCTATCGGTCTGATTTTTTCGTACTCTGATAATACCGGCGCAAACTCTTCTGGTGTGCTGGCATGAATGATCACGCCATCCGCGCCAGCTTCGAATTGGTCCACCCAACGCTGGGCGCATTCTTTCGGAGAACCGACTGCGGCCGGCCGCCAGCTGTGTGGGATGAGTGGCTCTATCTTTGCCAATTGCGCAGTGCTCGCCACGCTGTCGATCATGCCGCCCACCGCTTTAACCGCGGGGTCTTCGCGAAACCGATGAAGAATATCCATGTCCCAGTGATTTACTGCCACCAAATTTTCGCCATAACCAGGAATCTGCAGGTAGGTCGCGAGACGCGCAATAATATATTGCAGATAAACTTCGTCAGAGACATTGCAAGCGGTTGCTAATACAGACCAGTTTTTGACAGAGCCGGCGGTTCGACCTGCATGTGCCTCGCCGCTGCGCACGGCCGCGACCGCATCGGCCAAAGCCTGGTCACTCATAAAGGTATGTAAATGGGTGCCGTCATAGCAGGTGCCCGCATGACGCAAACTCTTGAGTCCGAAACCGACATAAAGAATGGGTATGTCTTCGTTGAGATACGGCGCTGTCGAAAGGTAGGGAAAATGCCCAAGCTCGCCCTGATGGTTTGCGATGCTTTCACCACGCCAAAGCTTCCGCATAATATCGATAAACTCTTTTTCCCTAGCATAGGTCGGGTAATCCAGGCTCATCGCTTGCCATCGTAAACCAACGCCTTTCGCCAGGCCGAGTGCAAATCGTCCTTCAGAGAGGCGATTGAGCGTACTTCCAACAGATGCTGTAATGTTTGGATGTCGTGTATTCAGATTGGTGGCCGACGTGCCGATAAAGATATTCTCGGTCACTGCGGCAACCGCACCACAGATCGCGCTGATTTCCTTATAGTCAGCACGCTCAGAGATCATCAGATTGCCTATGCCTAAAGCCTCAGCATCTCGTGCTTGCTGCAACACATCTCGTGGCGTCCGGGTATGTCCTGCCAAACCATAGAAGCCGAGCTCAGGGAAACGGGCGGTGTATTCTGGAAAGGTCATCGTCAAATCACGCTCTTGGGGTTTCGCCGCTTTTTCTAGCCACTCTCTAATTCGATTCTGCATCAGAATGCTCTGTTCTAGCACTTTAGTGCAGTACTTTGAAGATTGACTGTTTGCAGTTAAGAGCTGATAAATTCGGGATCACGTTGCCACCATTGGTCTGTCGATAAATCCGCTCAGGATGATCTTACCAATGAACCTACGAAATCGATTGGTAAGTTTAAGCCGGACGATCCCCGCAAATCGTGACGCGATGCATCCGGCGATGCTGCGGATGAAAATCGTTAACCGGTTTATGCTGCACGCTTCGGTTATCCCAGATCGCTACCGTGCCAGGCTGCCACTGCAAGCGCACGGTATGTTCTTCGGTAACGATGTGACGAAACAAAAAACTCAGCAGTGCCTCGCTCTCTTTGTGGGTGAGTTGCGGGATGCGAGTCGTAAATAGCGCGTTCACATAAAGGCTCTTGGCACCGCTTTCGGGGTGGGTTCGCACCAGCGGATGTTCTATCGGCGGGTTCTCAGCGATCGCATCGGCCAAGCGTTCGCTGCCGCCCGGTTCCGCAAGACTTTCCCGAAAACCATGACGAAAGTCATGCACTGCAGTAAGCCCGTCGCATAGCCTCTGCAGTGGATCCGACAGATTTGCATAGCTGGCCGCGGCGCAGGCCCAGAGCGTATCGCCGCCAACAGATGGAATAATCTGGCCCTGCAAAAGGGTAAAGCTGGGTGGTTCAGACATAAACGTCATATCTGAGTGCCAAACCTCAATTTTTGAGGGATTTGCAGGCGTGCTTTCCAAGATTTGCACGTTAGGCGCATCGGGTACTGTCGCATACGCGGGATGATCAAGCACTAACCCGAAACGCTCTGCAAACGCACCGTAGAGCGCGGCATCTTGATCTTGCTCGCGAATAAACACGACACCATATTGCAGAATTTTTTGGCGTAAAGCGTGATACGCGGCGTCTGACTCGACCACATTCAACAAGCTGGTGTTTTCGATAAAGGCGCCCAATGCAGCTGCCGCTGGTGTGGCCCGTAACTGTTCGCTCATGCAAGCTTCTCTATTGACTGTCCGCTAGGAGTGACTGTCCGC
>DJYW01000103.1 GCA_002450255.1 Gammaproteobacteria bacterium UBA6968 | reverse complement strand
TCCCTGCTTTTGGTCGGTCTGCTACCCGTTTTGAATAGCATTTCGAGACAGGCAAGCCCGCAGCGTTATGACTATAGATGCCTGTGCATACTAAACATCGTGCCCCGGTGAGCGCGGCAGCATAAGCAACGATGCTATGATTGTGCAATGCACTACGTCACTCGTCTCAGCCATGCCCGATCTGCCTTCAGCTATCCGCTTGCGATGAATCGGAACTTACAGTGGCACAACGCTAGTGACGCCACCGGACAGCACTGGCAGCTTACCTTACCGTTACCCGAGATCCCGCCGGACCACCTCATTACACCAAGCTATGTACAGCTGACCTCGGGGTATCGTTATCAATGGACTGCGAGGGTTGCATCGACTGAAATCCCGTTGGCACCCACGCCTGCCCGAGAACCATTTACGACAGCTGCCCGCGAGACTCTCGCCGACACCTCACCCTTAACTAACGAGATTGATTGTTGGCACAGCAGAGCTATGGTGCAGCCGCAATTAACCCTCAAGGTGAGCACAACCAGCGAGCCAATCGATTGCCTGGTGGTCGTTAATGTCCGCCCACTTGTGCTCGCGCCAAGCTTGCCAGAAGGCACTCGCGTTGCGCTCACGCCACCGCTGGCTATCAGCCAATATATTGCACCAACCGAGACCCGCAACCGTATCTGCTCACCCACCGCTTTGCATATGGCACTCAGCCAGTTGGGGCATACCGGGACCTGGGCCGCAACCGTTGCTGGCTGTTTCGATGCTGACACCCAGGCCTATGGGAAATGGCCCATGGCTATGTTGTGGGCCTCGAAGCATGGTTTTGTCGGCGCCGTCGAGCTATTTTCGGATTGGGCGACAGTGGTCGAATTGCTCTCCCAGGAGATACCAATCGTCTGCAGTATTCGTTACCCAACCGGCGGCCTCAGCGGTGCCCCGCTGCAACAAACGCCCGGACACCTGGTATTGCTTTACGGAATTGAAAATCAAGAGGTGCTGGTGATGGACCCGGCCGGGAAGACCTGCGACAACGTACAGCAGCGCTACCGTATTGAAGAATTTAACAAGGTATGGCTTTGTCATCGTGGCGCCGGCTATGTCATAGCACCGCGCCAGGGGCGAAGGTCTCTCGCCTAGTGTCCGCCAAGCGGCCAGTATCCCCTTGTATCTAGGAATCTGAGCGATGACCCAGTAAAGTCTTAGCATTCTTAGTCGCCTAGCTTCACTGATGTTTGTACGCCGAGTCTCATTCTATCTTTTGTTGACCGCGGGAATCGCGAGCATTACCTATGGCCTTCTGGGCTGGCAGCTACGCGGTTTCACCTTGTTCGACTTGTCGGCAGGCTTTTGGCCCTGGTCGGCCCAAGAAATTCACCCGCTGTACTTCATCATACTGGGAATCGCCTTCGTGCCCGCTACGTTATGGGAATTGATCGCAAACGAAACCGCACAAAACGCGGCATCAGCGCCGTTACCTGTATCCAATTCCGAACGGGATCAGGCATGAGCAACGACGAACGGGTGTTTCTGCGCAAAGTCGGGCGCAGCGATGCAGCTGAATTTGTGGCGCTAATGCGCGCCAGCCAACGCCTGCACGAGCCGTGGATTCAAGCGCCGGTGACCCCAGCGCTGTTTCAATACTATCTGCAGCGAATCCGACGCAACGACCATGAGGGCTACGCCATTTGCCGAGCCGAGGACGAACAAATAGTAGGTGTCGTAAACATCAACCACATCGTGCGCGGCTCTATGCTCAGCGCATCGTTGGGTTATTATGTCGGCGCGCCCTTCCACGGCAGCGGCTATATGCTTGAAGGCCTAACGAAGTTGATTAGGATAGCGTTTACAAGTTTGGGCCTACATCGACTAGAAGCGAATATTCAGCCAGACAACGCGCGTTCGATCGCTTTAGTGAAACGCTGCGGCTTCCATTACGAAGGCATATCGAAAGACTTTCTTTTTATTAACGGCGCGTGGCGCGATCACGAGCGCTGGTGCATCACCGACCAGCGTTCAAGCTTGCGTCCGTAACATATAAAAGAGATTAGGCAAAAATGACCGAGAGAGCATGACCGAGATAAATAGCAAAGCGAACCTCAACGTCACAATTCTATGTGGCGGCAACTCGGCGGAAGCCAGCGTCTCAAGAAACTCTGCAAAGCAGATCGAGGCTGCTTTGCGTGAACTTGGCCACACCACCCATCTCGTCGAACTCGACGCCAATTGTCCGGCTCACCTGATCAGGCAACCGTGCGACGTGGTCTTTCCGGCATTGCACGGCCCGCCCGGTGAGGACGGCACGGTACAGGGCATGCTCGAAAGCTTTGGCCTGGCCTATGTTGGCAGCGGCGTTCGCGGCAGTGCGCTGGCCATGGACAAGGCCGTTGCAAAAGGCATTTTTCGTCGCCACGGACTGCCGGTTAGCGATGACTACTGGGTCTCTACCGACATCCCCATAGCCACATCCGTCGATGCCATTCAGGCTCAGCTAGGCACTCGATTAGCGGTAAAACCGCTGGGCCAAGGGTCCGCGATAGGCGTTCACCTGTTGCCCGATGGCGATCAGGGTGAAACGAATCTAAGCGCTGCTCTGACAGCGAGTCTGGCCTTTGGAGATTGTCTGGTCGAACCCTTTATTACCGGGCGAGAAATGACCGTCGGAGTGCTGGAGTTGAACACTATCAGACAGGCGTTTCCGGTGATTGAAATTGCCACTCCGCAAAGCGCCTGGTACGACTTTGAACATCGTTACACGCCGGGTCTTAGCGAACACATCATCCCTGCTGAGGTCCCGTCCACCGTCGCCGAGGAGCTAGCTCGCATTGCCACTCAGGCGCACGTCGCACTTGGACTCAGAGACCTGTCGAGGTCTGATTTTATCGTCACAGCGGATAACAATATTTATTTGTTAGAGACCAATAGCCTGCCAGGGATGACGCCCACCAGCCTTTACCCCGACGGGGCAAAAGCCATAGGCATTGAGTTTGATGATCTGGTTAATAGGCTGGTTTGGCAGGCGTACCGGCGTCATCACATGGGCTAAGCCGCTGGTCTGCTGGCCGCCGGTAAACCAAAACCTGGTTATCGTCGGGGCACAGCCCGCGAATTGCCAGAGGCCGAAACTTACATGTCGTAGCCACGCTCATTATGGGAGACGAGATCCAAACCTTCCTGTTCTTCGTCTTCGTCAATCCGGTTGCCGACCATGGCGTCAGTTAGCTTAAGAATGCCGAAGGTGATTGCACCGGTGTAGACGATCGCTACTGCAACACCGATTGCCTGAATACCAAACTGGCTCGCGATACTGATGTCGTGTTGGCCCGAGAACACACCCAACGAGTTGCTGGCGAAAATGCCGGTTAGTAACGTGCCGAGAATACCGCCAACGCCATGCACCGGAAACACATCGAGTGAATCATCAATTTTTAAGGTCCGCTTAATATAGCTGGTCGCTACAAAACAGACGAATCCAGCAGCAATACCAATCACCAGCCCGCCGGCAGGACCGACATAACCTGATGCCGGCGTGATGGTGCCAAGACCTGCCACCATGCCTGTTACCGCGCCCAATACCGAGGGCTTACCATAGCGTTTCCATTCTGCAACCATCCAGGTGAAGGCACCAGCCGCTGCGGAGATATGGGTAACCAGCATAGCCATTGCCGCATCACCATTCGCAGCCAGCGCACTGCCACCATTAAAACCGAACCAGCCAACCCAAAGCATGCCCGCACCCATCACGGTTAAACTCAAACTGTGTGGAGGCATGGCCGTATCGGGAAAGCCGCGGCGATTGCCTAACACCAATGCGGCAACTAGAGCGGCCACACCGGCAGTGATGTGGACAACGATCCCGCCGGCAAAATCCATCACGCCTAGCTCGCTGAGCCAGCCGCCACCCCAAACCCAGTGACAGATGGGCGCATACACCAGCACCAGCCAAAGTGAGCTGAATAGCAGAACCGCAGAGAAGCGCATGCGCTCGGCGAAACCGCCAATGATCAGCGCCGGGGTGATCACAGCAAAGGTCATTTGAAACAGCGCAAAGATGCTTTCAGGAATGGTCCCAGAGACCGTGTCTTCGGCAATATTCATAAACATGAAATTACCCAAGCCACCAATGAAGCTGTTGGCCGCACCGCCGTCACCGAAAGCCAGGGAATATCCGATGAAAAACCAGAGGATGGACATGAGGCTGGTGATGGCAAAGCACTGCATCAATATGCTGAGCACGTTTTTGCTGCGGACCAAACCACCATAGAAAAATGAGAGGCCTGGAATCGTCATAAACAGCACCAGAGCTGTTGTAGTCATAATCCACGCGGTATCTGCACCACTGATACCCTCAGCATAGGCAGGCAAGCTGCAAAGAAAAATCGCTAGGCCAATAAACATTTTCATTTTCAGCACCTTCCTCGAAATTGCGCTAATTCATCAAATACGTTTGCTGACGGATACCCATTACCTGTGGCAGATGCCGATAACAAACGCCTATCACCGATACCGAGCGCCCGATACTTTGTGCACCGAGCCGCAGCATAGCGTTTGCCGAAGAGAGGATAGTGATTCGCTCGCGACGCGGCTGAGCAAACTGAAGCAACACCAGAGCTAAAATCGTGGTTTTGGCTGGTTTTACGACCTGCTGGCTTGGCATCCCCCCCAAGGATTGCAAGCGATACTAATTGAAACGAACTTTATAACGCCACAAATTTGTGCGTTATTTTACAGGCGTGAACGAAAAGAGGACAAAATCGGACTAAACCGTATCAGCTACAATTTTATGCACCAAATTAGCGCCTTGATATATGAAGCTTGTGTAGATTTGTAGCAAATTTGCCCCTGCTCCGAGCATAGCCTGCGCTTGTTTAGGGCTACCTATTCCGCCGACACCAATAATCGGGTAGGTCTCACCAAGCACTGCACGAAACTGGCGCACCACTGCGCAACTGGTCTCGGTCAGCGGCTGCCCGCTTAATCCACCCGCCTCATCGGCATGCGGATGTCCGGCAACGGACTCGCGACTCAACGTCGTGTTCGTCGCAATCAAGCCTTCTATCTCGTGCGCAAGCAGACGCTCGGCGATCATGTGGATTTCCTGAGCACTTAGATCCGGCGCGACTTTCAGGCAGATGGGTACCGGCGAATGCCTGTTAGCGAGTCTTGCCTGAGTTTCTTTCACCGGACCCAGCAGCTGATCCAATGCCTCCGCCTGCTGCAGATCGCGCAGCCCCGGTGTGTTAGGAGAAGACAAATTTAGCGTGAAGTAGTCCGCATAGGGATACAGAGTCTGCATGCCGGCAAGGTAATCCGTGACTGCTGCATCGAGTGGCGTATCTTTATTTTTGCCGAGGTTCACGCCGACAATGGTGGTACTCAGGCGGCCGCTGCGGCGGACCGCTGCTAACTGCGCCGCCATTGCATGCATTCCTAAATTATTAAACCCCATACGATTAATCAGTGCTTCGTGCTGCGGTAACCGAAACAACCTGGGCTGCGGATTACCTGGCTGCGGCCGCGGCGTTACGGTGCCAACTTCCACAAATCCAAATCCCAATTTGGCCAGGCCCAAAACGGCTTGGGCATCTTTGTCTAATCCGGCCGCCAAGCCGAGCGGATTATCAAACCGTTTTCCGAAAATCGTTTTTGCCTGCCCGGGGCGCGGCGCTATGGTGCCCGGCAGCCGGCCGAACTGACGCAGCCCCGCTATCCCTAGGTTATGGGCAAACTCGGGCGGACAGCGCAAAAGCGCTTGTTGAATGATAGTTTGACTGCGGGATAAGAGTGGCTTGGTCATAACGTAAAGTGTACTGAAAATATCGAAGAACCGCTGACCTAAGGCTGCGTAACACTAAGAAAACACATCGTGCCGGTAGACCTTAGACTTGGGACGGCTACAATGCCGAGTGATCAGAAATGCCGGTTGGTCAAAAACACTGATCGGTCAGAATTAAGGGATATCATGAATACAGCAGAGGTAACTTCGCCGCACGCCATCATGCGTCACGCGCAGGCCTGGCTTGCCGGCCGCATTATTGGACAGGAAGACCTTGTGCAAAGGCTCATAATGGCCCTGCTTTGCGACGGCCATTTACTCGTAGAAGGTGCGCCAGGACTTGCCAAAACCCGTGCGATTAAAGAACTTTCGGATATCGTTGAAGGCGACTTTCAGCGGATTCAGTTCACGCCGGATTTACTACCCAGCGATGTTACCGGCACAGAAATCTACCGTCCGGAAAATGCCAGCTTCACTTTTCAGCCAGGGCCTATTTTTCACAACCTAATTCTCGCGGACGAGATTAATCGCGCCCCTGCAAAAGTGCAGTCTGCCCTACTGGAAGCCATGGCCGAACGGCAAGTCAGCTTCGGTCGCGAAACCTTTGCGCTTCCGCAGCTGTTTTTAGTGATGGCGACACAGAACCCGATCGAGCAAGAAGGCACCTATGCGCTGCCAGAAGCCCAACTGGATCGATTTCTTATGCATGTCATGGTCGGTTATCCGAATCGCGACGCAGAGCGAGAGATCCTTAATTTGGTGCGCAATGAATCCGCCAATCAAACTACGCACGCAGACGTAACCATCAGTCAGGCGCATATTTTCGCTGCACAACAGGAAATCCTCGGCCTGCATATGGCGGAACCGGTCGAGCGCTACATCGTCGAACTCATCATGGCCACCCGTCAGCCACAACACGAACTCGCCAGTTGGATCGAGTACGGCGCCAGCCCGCGTGGCACCATCGCATTAGACCGCTGCGCGCGTGCCCAGGCCTGGTTGGAAGGCCGTGACTTTGTCAGCCCGGATGACGTTCAAGCAGTAATCTTCGACGTTCTCCGGCATCGCCTGATCCTATCATTTGACGCCGACGCACAAGGCATTTCCAGCGATCAGGTTATTGCGCAACTACTCGATCAGGTGGCCGTGCCCTAATCTATGAATTACCAGTTAATTTGTCCTCAATCGATTTGGTTGGCGGCCGATACAGGCCGGGCTAAGCGACGCGTATGAACCCAGATGTGTTGGCAAACACCGCGAGCGGAGCGAGCAACAGACACGCCAAAGGTCGCCTGCTTGGTGCCTACGTCGATGTGTCACAGCTGCTGCAACTCCGGCACTACCTGGCCACGCCGTCTGGCAACGTGAGCAGTTCGGTGGTCGGTACGCAATCCGGCGTGAAGCTTTCCAAGATCAAGGGCCGGGGTATCGACTTTTCTGAGGTCCGCACCTACCAGCCCGGCGATGACATTCGCAGCATTGATTGGCGCGTCACCGCGCGGAAAAACAAACCGCACACAAAGATTTTTCGCGAAGAGCGGGAACGCCCTACGCTGCTTTTTGTCGACCAAAGCCAGGCGATGTTCTTTGCCTCGAGCCAGCGGTTAAAAAGCGTGGTCGCCGCAGAAACCGCTGCGCGGGTCGCATGGCATACCCTGGCTGCGGGTGATCGCGTCGGCGGCGTCGTAGTCGGCAATCGGCCTACGGCCTTGTTTCGACCGCTCCGCTCAAGCCGGGTCCTGGCGCGTTTCCTGAACGAAATTGCTGCGCAAAATCGCGCCTTAAACCGCATTGCCGAGCCCACCGCCGACAACGCCGTTAGTGACGGCATTAACCAGCTGCGGCGGCTTTCAAAGAATCGTTACCGAATCATCCTGATCAGTGACTTTAGCCGCGCCGAAGGCGTTTGGATGGACCCTATCAAACGCCTCGGCGAGCGTAACCAAGTACACCTTGTCCACATATCTGATCCGTTGGAGGCAAGCCTGCCCCCAGCTGCCCAATACGCGGTGACCGATGGCGCGAGACGCCTGCAATTTCATTCCGGCCGCAAACGTCTTCGCGATCAATATGAAACGCAATTTATGGCTCGTTGTGAAGCGCTGCAGAAACTCAGCCATCATCCGGCCATTCGCTACACCGCCTTGTCCACACATACAGGCAGTCTCGATCTGCAGCGACTCGGCTAAACGCATATGCAAAGCGACCCACTACAACAACTACGGGATATTCACCTGCCGTCAGAGCCAGGTTGGTGGCCGCCGGCACCCGGCTGGTGGTTGCTTTTGGCAGCATTACTACTCGGGCTGGGATGGCTGGCCAGATTAGCGCTGCGTCGATACCGGGCTGGCCGGCCATTGCGCGCAAGCCGTCGTCTGATGAGTGAACTGAAAACGCGGTTTGACGACGATCACATCAATACCGCGACCTATTTGCATCAAGCCAACGAAATATTAAAGCGGCTGCTCGTTATTGCGCATGCGGAATCCGAACTGACCCGGTTGTCCGGCCAACCCTGGCTGGCCGCGTTGGATCGATTAAGCAACAGCGAAGCATTTACTAGCGGGCCGGGTAAAGCGCTGGGTGCAGAACGCTTTAGCGCATCGCCTAACGCCGACATTGATGCCGTGCATACCAGCATTATGCGCCTGCTCAACAGCCTGCGTCCGCCACGCAACAAGCTGACAGCCGCCGCAACAAAAACAACTCCGCCAAACCCTCAGCCGACCCTGCCAACTCAAGAGGCGACGCCATGATCGAGTGGCTTTGGCCCTGGGCATTTGCGTTAGCGCCTTTGCCAATACTGGTGCGCGGTCTTTTAGGCCGCACGAAGCGGCCGGAAGCAGCCCTGACCGTTCCCAATCTAGGTGCCTTTGCAGAAGTCGCCAGCGCCCGCGAATCTGATACGCGCGACCAGACGCTACGGCTTATCCTGCTGTGGCTGTGCTGGCTAAGTCTCATCATTGCCGCAGCCAGACCGCAGTGGACTGGCGAAGCCATTACCCTGCCGACAACTGGCAGAGATTTAATGTTAGCGGTCGACATCAGCGGCAGTATGGCCACCGAGGATATGGCGGTAAACGATGTTTATTATGACCGCCTGAGCATCGTCAAGGCGGTGGTCGGCGAATTTGTACAAGAGCGCCAGGGCGATCGCGTCGGGCTGGTTTTATTCGGCACCAACGCTTATCTCCAAGCGCCGCTTACCTTTGATCTGGCTAGCGTTGACCAGTTGCTCAGCGAAGCACCTGTCGGCATCGCGGGCGGTAAAACTGCTATTGGCGACGCCATCGGTCTTGCCGTGAAGCGTCTGCGCGAACGTCCTCAAGACGAAAAGCTGGTCATACTGCTGACCGATGGAGCGAACAACGTCGGCGAAGTCGCGCCAGCTAAAGCAGCTGAGCTCGCTGCGCGGGAACAAATCAAAATCTACACAGTTGGCGTCGGCGCGGATGAAATGCGCCTGCCTGGTCTGTTTAGTCGCTTGAGCGGCCGTGTGACCAATCCATCAGCGGACCTGGATGAGGATACCCTTACCGAAGTCGCTGCAGTGACCGGCGGCCAATACTTTCGCGCTCGTGATCCGCAGACCCTGGCAAACATTTACAGCATCATCGATGAACTTGAACCGGTGGAGCAGGAGGCCGAGACTTATCGGCCTATTCGCGCGCTGTATTATTGGCCGCTTAGTGCCGCACTGCTCATTTTTACCTTGTTACTGATTCTGGATACCCGCCGTCGCTATGCTTGAAGAATTCCACTTTCTGCGCCCCGCCTGGCTTATCGCCTTGCTGCCGCTACTGGGCTTAACCTGGTATTGGATTCGCCGCACCCAACGTGGCAGTAACTGGTCGAGCGCGATAAGCGAGGAGTTGTTAGCAGTGCTACTGGAGGCAAAACAAGGCAGTTCCGGACGCTGGATCAGCGGCATCCTGATTTGCGCTTTGATTATCGCTACCGTCGGCCTGGCCGGCCCGACCTGGGAGCAACGGCCACAAAATGTGGAGCAAAAAAATGATGCGCTGGTGATTGTGCTCGATTTATCGCTGTCCATGTTCGCCGAAGACCTGCGCCCATCCCGCTTAGCCCGAGCGCGTCAAAAAATCGCGGATATTTTACGCGAGCGTGACGAAGGGTTGACCGGATTGGTTGCATACGCAGGCGATGCCCACGCGGTAGTACCGTTGACAGATGATGTGGGCACCATCGAAAACTTACTCGGCGCGCTGGCGCCGGACATGATGCCCGTGCTTGGCAGCAACCCTGGTCACGGTCTTGAGCTAGCCCACCAATTGCTGGAAAACGCCTACATGCAGGAAGGCCGAATTCTGCTGCTTACCGATGGTATTGATCAGATCGCAGACGTATCTCGGCACCGCAATACCGCATTCCCGATTTCTATTCTCGGCGTTGGCACCACCAGCGGCGGTGCAATTCCAATCAGTCCACCCGGCCCCCGACGCGATTTTCTGCGCACTCAAGAAGGCAATCAAATCATCGCTTTGTTAGATGAATCCCGTCTGGCGGAAGTAGCCGAACTGGGTTTCGGACGTTATGCACAGCTTGCTGTCGGTGATCAAGACATCGACTATGTTTTGTCTACCCCGCTGCCAACCGAAGACGCCACCATAGAAGTCGAGCGAGAATTTGATACCTGGTTCGATCAGGGCTATTGGGTCACTGTAGTACTCATACCGCTGTTGTTGCTTGGTTTCCGGCGCGGCAGCCTAGTCGCGTTGCTGATAGCCTGCGTGCCTGTGCCAACGAGCTATGCTGCGACGGCTGGCGAGGGGCCGGTAAACAATCAAGCGGCAAATGCCGCAGACGCGACGCCAATTAGCGGCGGCGACGGCCTCAGCAAGGAACCGCCGCTCAACGATTTTTGGCAGCGCCTTTGGTTACGGGACGATCAACGCGCGATACGAGCCTTCACGCGAGGCCAACCTGAACGCGCAGCAGCTTTGTTCAAGGATCAGCGCTGGCGCTCTGCTGCGGCATACCGCAGCGGCGACTGGCGGAGCGCAGAAGAAGGCTTTGCGCAAGACCGGAGCGCCGACGGTTTATACAACCGCGGCAATGCTCTAGCCCGTTTGGGCGACTATCCCGGCGCATTAGCTCATTACAACGAAGCACTGGCGATCAATCCAGACGATGCCGATGTGCAGTTTAATAAAACGCTAATCGAGCGCCTGCTGGAAGAGAAACAACAGGCCGAGCAACAACCACAGGATCAGCAGCAACAAAACCAACAGCAGCAGCAAGATCAACAGCAGCAGGCAAAAGACAACCAACAGCAGCAAGAGCAGTCCGATCAACAAGAAATGGCTGATTCCCAGCAACAACCGCCCCCCAACCCTGAGGCGCAAGAGGAGCAGGATCTAGACGGCGAGCGTCAAGACGAGGAGCAGGAACAACAAATGGCGCGCCGGGATGAAAAAGACGAAGCGTTGGAACAATGGCTGCGCCGCGTGCCCGACGACCCCGGCGGTTTGCTGCGACGTAAATTCCAACACGAAACCAAGCAGCGCCTGCGTAACGGTGACTACAGCAACCGTCAAACGGATAAGGTGTGGTGAGCGTGTCAGAGCAAACTTCGTATCATCTGACTTGCCCTCTCTTCTGTCCGCGCTTGCTTTGTGCTCTGCGGCCTCTTTGCACTCTTGGCCTGGATCGCGTTATGGCCAGGCGACACCTGCACCGCCTGACGGTCTGGTGTGGCTTGCTTGCCAGCCTGGTCGTCTCTTTTGCGCACGCTGAACTCAGTGTGCGCCTATCCAACCGGTCACTGGAAGAATTAGAAACCGTGCGCATGGTCATTCGCGCCAGCGGTACACGCCAAAGCGAGACCCTGGATTTAACTGCGCTGGAGCAAGATTTTCATGTGATGGGCACCAACACCTCGAGCCAGTATCAATACGTCAATGGTCGCGAACAGAGCTGGGTGGATTATCAGATCACGTTACAACCTAAGCGCACAGGTCGGCTGCTGATACCGGGTATCCAGGTCGGTCGTGAGCGCACCCAACCGCAAACGCTTACGGTGCGTCCCCTCGCGGATTCGACCCGCGCCGCAATCGATGATCTGGTGTTTTTTGAAACAGATGTATCCAGCGAAACCGTTTACGTACAGGCTGAGCTAATATTTACCCGAAGACTGTTTTACTCCGGTGGCGTCCAACTGTACGGCAGCCAACCTGGCGCACCGAAAATAAAGGATGCTGTGGTTATTCCTCTGGGTGAGAGCCGCGCGACTAGCATTCAGCGCAACGGCAGACCCTACGGTGTCGTTGAACAGCGTTTTGCAATTTTTGCGGAGACGAGCGGCACGCTGGAAATACCCAGCGTCAGCATCACTGCTAGCGTGCAGCTGGTCAGTAACGGCCGCAGTTCGCGGAAAGGCGTGCGCGTCAGTACGCCTGAGCAAAAAGTGACCATTCTGCCGGTGCCCCCCAGTTATCCGCCGGACGCACCTTGGTTGCCAGCCACCTCCGTTAAGCTGTTGCAGTCCTTCGAGCCGTCTCTGGGTAGAGTTCAACAAGTTGGCGATACCGTCCGGCGCGACGTCCGCGCGGTAATTCACGGCAACGCTGGATCAATCGTACCTGAACTGCTCGCCAGCACCGACAGCGACGCATTGCGACTCTATCCGGAAAGCCCAGTGCTAGACGATGACAGCTCTGGATCCACCGTGGTCGGCCAGCGCATCGAGACAATGGCTATCGTGCCATTGCAGCCCGGCAACCTGCCCTTACCCGACATCGCGCTGACCTGGTGGAACACCGCCACACAAACCGTTGAGGTCACTCGCTTACCCATGCAGGTGATCATTGCTGAAGGGGCTTCGGTCAACGAGGTTATCGAATCCGGGACAAAAACTGCCGCTGCGAACGAGCCATCCAGCGACAAGCCGCGCCCGCTAGCCGACGCGGCCACTACAGATATGGTGGTTAGAGCACAGCCTGTGGCCCTGTATTGGCTGATTGGCGGTTTCGGCTTGTTGGCCGTTAGCATGTGGTTATGGCGCTTACGACGAACACCATCGAACGGCGAGGCGCCAAGGCAGGCATCACTGAAACAGCTAAAAAAACGGCTCGCCAATGCACTAGAAGACGCCAGTCCTGGCGCGATCCGCGAAGCGCTGATAGATCTGATTAGTGCCCAATTCGAGATCCCTAAACATCGCAGCCTGCGCTACCTCAGTGATTTTTCCGGCGCCGGGCGACAGCTTGTCAACGACTTGAATGCCTGCTGCTATCAAACCGATGATGCGGCGACTGCCGGACAATCCTTGAGTTTGGCATTTGCAACCGATCTAAATCAGGCTTTGAGAGCGATGCAAGATGCTCAGTCCGCTACTGATAAAGCGTCAGCGGTTGCACTACCCGCGCTATACTCATCTCGTTAGATTGTATTCAAAAGACTTCTCTCATTAGGACTCTCTCCAGGCTTGTCTCGCCCGACTCAGTCGCGCGGCCCGGCCGACAACGCCTGATCCTTCGACGCCATGGGCCGCCAACCCGCAGCAGCTTAGTCCGCCGTCAAACTCTTGTTCACAATCTCATACAAATCTTTGGATAAATCATCGCGTGCAGCCATATCCCTCAATACCCCTTGCATAAGCGACTGACGTCGCCCTGCAAAGCGTTTCCCGCGAGTGAGCGGTGCCGTTAAACGCGCTGCAATCTGCGGGTTGGTCTTATCCAACTGCAGAATCGCTTTACTCAAATACTGATAACCTGATCCGTCGATGGCGTGAAAACGCCGCGCATTAAGCATGCCAAATACGCCGTATACCGAACGAAGGCGGTTGGGATTCTTGGCATCAAAGCTGGGGTGGCGAGTTAGCTCATCTAAGTCTTCGAGTGTCGTCAGCGGACTTTGTGCCTGTAAGTTGAACCACAAATCGATAACCAATGCCTTTGATTGCCAGCGCTCATAAAAGTCCTGGAGCATCGCCGCGCGGAAAGCCGGTGCTAAACCCGGTAGCCGACAGGTCAGGTTTAGCGCCGCACGCCGATCAGTCAAATTATCGGCATGTTGATAATGCGCCTCGAGCAGACTTTGCGCAGTCTGTGCATCACTCGCCAGAACCAAATGACCCAAAGCAATATTACTGAGCGCACGATGCGCCATGCCTTCCGCGTTGGGCGAGTATGCGACATCGCTGTGATAGCGCGCGTAGAGCTCCCGCCAGGTGTCTTGCAGTCGGGTTGCGACAGCGACGGCTGCCACATCGCGAGCATCAAGCAGCACATCCACGTCAAAGTCGCGCAACTCTTCGAATAAATAGCTTTCCGCGGGGACCGACAACATTGTCGCGACCAAGAGTTTGGCGTCGGCAGATTGCAGTTCAAGGGCCTGTTTGGCGAGCGCAGCAATGACTTCGATTGGCGGCTCGGTTATATCGCTATTGCGACTATCAAAGAAGCCTACCCAGAGCGTCTGTAAGGCATCCCAGCGCACAAACCCGTCCCGATCATGAGCCGCCAAAAGTGCCAGATCCCGACTCGGTCGAGGATAGTGCACCCGCACTGGCGCAGAAAACTCTCGCAAAAAGCTGATCACCGGTCGCTCGCTCAATCCGCTGATGATCAGGTCATCCGCAGTCGCAGTGAGATGGAACAAAACACTCTGACCCGAGTCGCGCAGCTCAGCTTTCGCGGACGTTACCAACTGCGCTGCCTCCAGCAGCAACGGTTCGCCGTCGGCACCAACAAGACCCAATAAAATCGGCATATGGAACGGTTGCTTGACTGGCTGACCCGGTGTCGCTGGGCAAGACTGTGCAATGCTAAGGGTCAACTGACCGTCGGCGAACGTTTCGGTAACCGCGAGCTCCGGCGTGCCCGCTTGCTCATACCAACGCTTGAATTGGCTTAAATCAATATTGCCCGCCTCGCTCATCGCCTGCATAAAATCGTCAGTGGTCGCGGCGGTGCCGTCGAACCGATCAAAGTAAAGATCCGTCCCCTGGCGAAAGGCTTGCTCTCCCAACAGCGTGTGATACATGCGCACGACTTCTGCGCCTTTCTCATAAATCGTAGTGGTATAGAAGTTGGAGATCTCAATATAGCTGCTGGGACGCACAGGATGAGCCAGCGGGCCACCGTCTTCGGCAAACTGGATCGACCGCAAGATCCCAACATCTTCAATACGCTTGACCGCCCGCGAGTTCATATCAGATGAGAATTCCGCGTCGCGAAAGACCGTAAAGCCTTCCTTGAGACTCAGTTGAAACCAGTCTCTGCAGGTCACCCGATTACCAGACCAGTTGTGGAAATACTCATGAGCGACGACCGCTTCAACGCGTGCATAAGCTTGATCAGTGGCGGTATCAGGAGTCGCCAGTACACAAGACGTATTGAAAACATTGAGGCCTTTGTTTTCCAT
>DJYW01000139.1 GCA_002450255.1 Gammaproteobacteria bacterium UBA6968 | reverse complement strand
AACTTGCTATCAGCTGACTCTCAAACCTTTTTTTTACCCCCGCTCCAGACAGCTTCAAAGTAATTAATTATGCTAATCATAAATTGACATAGCCCCATGCGCTATGCCGCTTGCCGACACAACCAAACAACGGAAGGTATTGGGAGGCTCGCTAGGATCTGTTCGAAGTTTGGAAGAACACAACGGTCGCAATGAAGGCGCCGAAAAGTCGACCTATTGTTGTCCGGCAAAAGCCAAATCAAAGTGCGGTTGTCGACCTAACCAGAACCGCCGCAGAAGCGGTTTAAGACATTAACGACAAAACGCCATTAACACTCGCGCCCACTAATTGCTTGACCGCATCTAAGTGACCGGACGCAAATCAATGGCCTCCCCCTGATGAATGACATGAACCGAAATCAATGGCTCGAGCCGTTGCCTACGATCTTGTCATTATCGCGAAGCCCCCGCTCGGAAGCCGCAGCACACGCCATTAAGAGCGCTTAACATTTGTTTCAGCAAGTGCCTCGCTATGACTCAGCCAACAACCGAGTCCCCGATTAGCCGCGTCCGTTTGTTAGCCGCGACCGTTTGTTAGCCGCGACCGTTTGTTAGCCGCGACCGTTTGTTAGCCGCGGCGCTCTGTTAACCACGGTGCTCGGTTAGGCGAGCAATACCTTATTAAAGTGGCGGGCCAATACAGCGATATCGCTATAGATGCCTAGCGAGAAAAGTCTCCATCATTTCGTACCAGGCAATACGGTTTTCGTCCTTATAAAACCCATGGCCTTCGTTCTCCATGATCACGTATTCGTGCGGATGACCCAATTCCTTCAGCCTTTTAGCGAGACGGTCCGAATGGATCACTGGGGCGCGATCATCACGCTCACCTTGCACCAGCATCACCGGCACTGTCAGTTCATCTGCTCGAGCCAAAGGAGAAAACTCGGCGAACTCGTCGGGGTCGTTACCCAGCGCTTTTTCAAGATAACGCTTACCACTGAAGCGACCGCGAATATCTCCCGCGCTATACATGAGCTTAAAGTCATACACGCCAACCACGCCGATGGCCGCTTTAAAGAACTCTGGTGCCAAAATCGGTGACTGCAGTGCGGAATAACCGCCGAAACTGGCCCCCATAATGGCCACCTTGTCCGCATCCAGGGGGTAACTTTCTAGTGCGGCTTTTGCACCATCAATGATGTCGTACTGGATTTTTCGACCCCACTCGCGAAAGCCTGCCATCTCAAAATTAGCGCCGTGACCGCCGGAGCCACGAAAATTGACCTGCAAAACGGCGTAGCCTCGATTCGCCAGAAATTGGATCAGCGGGTTATAACCCCAAGTGTCGTAAGGGCCATGTGGGCCACCATGCGGGTGCACAATAAGCGGCCAGCCTTGCGCTGGTGCTTCCCCTATCGGTGTGGTGAGCAAGGCGGTCACCTGGAGTCCATCACGAGCCTCGAAAACAAAGGCATCCATCGGCGCAGAGAGTTCGGGATCTACCCAAGAGCGTGTATCGAAGAGGAAGCGCAGTTGGTTATCCTCGAGATCAAAAATGTAGTAGGTGCCAGGATGCCGATCACTACTCACGAAAATCATCATCTGCTTGCCATCGCGGGTGGCATTGACGATCTGGACGTCCTGCCCCGGGAACGCACCCTGCAGCATCCCCAGCGTCTTGATGCGTGCATTTTGGGGATCTAGAACACGCAGCTCGGGTTTACCGATCCCTGATGCGTACGCATAGACGTTCGATTCTTCATCCGTGTAGAAATTTGTGATGTCAGTCAGATCGTCGCGGAATAACGTTTCCACATTTTGTAAGCGCAGATCCGCTTTGGCCACCGCTTGCGTGCCGCCATCAAGATTATCTAACAAAAATACTGAGTTGCCATCGGCAGACATTTGAATTGGCACCTGGGCACCACCGGGGTAAGGGAATTCGGCGATCTTCTCCCAACTTGTCTTTGCTGGGTCTTTGTAAAACAATTCGTCGATGTTGTATTCGGTCCGCACCCTCGCGTAACGTGGTCGCTTCTCGCTGTCTAACAAGATGCTTGACGTTGCAAAAGCGTTCGGTGGTAAACTGGCTCGGTCTCGCAAAGCACCAGATCGAACATTCAGCTTTGCAAGATAAGGACGCGAATACGTCCCTGTCAGGACTAAAACGCGCTTATCATCCTCCCAGAGCGGATCGATGATCCGACCACCACCCAAATCAGCTTCATACCTGCCATTATAATCCGCAGCAGTCAACGCACCAGTCACAAACGGTCGTTCCTGCTCGGTGGGCACCTTAACCGATAGATCAAAAACCAGTCGTTTGTCTGATACCCACCTATATCCGGATATGGAAAACTTGTCTTGCTGAAACCGGTGTCGGTGCAGCGGCTTAAGCGTTTTGCTATCTAGAATCACGACCTGATTCTCTTCCCCGCGACGCACGGATGCAGACACAAAATCGCCATTAGGAGAAATCCTTACCTGCCCAATCTCGTTGAACTTAGTGAAGTCCTCGGTGGGGAGTTGTTTAACCGTCGCGTGCGTCAACAACGGCAGTGCGAACAGTGTAGCGACAGCAAGACGCGCTAGCGGAGTTCGAAAATAACAAAGCAATGAATTCGTGTTCATTGAGTACGTCCTCTATTCTTCTTATTTTTGTCGCAGCAGGGTCGCCCTCTTAACGCTACGAATACAAATCACTTAATAATCTACGACCGCAAAAGCATGGCGCAAAACGTCTTGTTGACATTACGATCCGCGCACACTTTTGGTTGACAAAGCCTAGCACGCTGCAACTTTAATTCCACGGGGTGAAACAAATTTGTTGGTCTGAACGGGATCCGCATATGGCGTGACGGACCCACGTCATTCCAATTATTTTGATA
>DJYW01000145.1:17338-21580 GCA_002450255.1 Gammaproteobacteria bacterium UBA6968 | reverse complement strand
GCTTGGACTGATGCTGTTGGTTGTAATGTAAAGCCAAGGGTAAAAGTGGATACATCTTGACAAATGCCCTCAAACTTACGTGCTCAGAAACGCCCCATAGAAGTATTCTGAGATGTTAAAATCAGACCCACTACCTTCTGGCGCGCCTATTTCCAAGCCCTTAAAACGCCTGTATGAGCTTCTGAGAAGCTCTCAGGGGCATGTTTGGCTATCATTTGCGGTAATTACCAATGAGCAAGTCAAAGTGCGTGAGTCTGATCAGGTGCCTTTGGTCTACTCAAGTAAACACCAAGCTCTTAAGAAACCTAGCTGTGGTGGGGGTTTAGAAAGGAAGTGCTGCTTCTGTAGCTAGTTTGTTTCAACATAACCCATTGAATTATATGAAGTTTCTTTACCCTTTTATTTTTTAAAAATGCACTTTGATGTGCATAAGCGGCAACTAGCAATAAACAGCTACGCTACAGCCCACCCCCGCCTATTTATATTAGGGCCGTCTTTGGTAAAAAGACTTGGTAAAAACTAGGGAGTATTTGGTAAAATCCAGCATCCTAAGCCTATATAAAATAAGGGCTGGAGTTATGTGGTGGGTCGTCTGGGGCTCGAACCCAGGACCAACGGGTTAAAAGCCCGGTGCTCTACCAACTGAGCTAACGACCCATTGCTGTACGTGCTCTTTTAGAGCCGCGAATTGTAGTCAGCCGTTTACAGCGGTACAAGTCCCCGTACCGCTTTAAAGACTTATTTTGTAAGTGCGTCTGCGGGCTTCCCGTCAGCTGATGGTTTTATCGAACCATTTGAACTGCGATCTAAGCCACATAGCGCGTCGGATCGGCTATACCCGCTGCCTCAAACCCGCACCGCCGAATATGACAACTATCGCATTTGCCGCAGGCACGACCACTGCTGTCCGCCTGATAGCATGACACCGTAGAACCGTAATCCACCCCAAGCGATACACCTTTGCTAACGATGTCAGCCTTCGTGAGGTCGATCAGCGGGGTTTCGATTGTTAATGCGTTGCCCTCAACGCCGGTCTTAGTGGCCAGATTGGCCATATTCTGATAAGCATCTATGAATTCGCGCCGGCAGTCCGGATAACCTGAATAATCCACCGAATTAACACCGATATGAATCGATTGGGCTTGCAACAGTTCACTCCACGCTAACGCAAAAGATAAAAATACTGTGTTACGCGCTGGCACATAGGTTATCGGTATCTCAGCAGCGGCGGGATCTGGCTCCTCAAAGGAAGCCGCGTCGCTGGTCGGCACAGCGATGCTATCGTCGGTTAGGGCAGAGCCGCCAAACTGACGCAAATCGATAGAAATCACCCGGTGAGCGGCAGCACCAAGGCTTTCTGCTATTTTTTTGGCGGCATCTAATTCAGCACGATGTCGTTGGCCATAGTCGAAAGACAGCGCATAGCAATCAAGTCCTTCGGCTTTTGCCATCGCCAGAACAGTCGCGGAATCCAAACCACCCGATACCAGTACAACCGCCTTAGCCTGCATGCTGTCGCCCTCTCAACTAGAAATGATCTTGACTGCGGCCATCAAGACGCAGCTAACGTCCTGGCTCGTCGCCCCATAAAATCTTGTGTAGCTGCACCTGCATTCTGACTGGTAGCCTGTCCGCAACAATCCAATCTGCTAACTCGCGTGGTTCCAATTCACCGCAACTCGGCGAAAATAAAATTTCCGCTACTTTGTTCGTCAGTTGGTATTGGTCAATTTGCAGCTTGGCCCACTGGTAATCTGCGCGGTCACAGAGCACGAACTTGACTTGATCATGGCTTTGCAAGTGAGCCATGTTCGACCAAAGATTGCGGCTAACTTCGGCGGATCCCGGGGTCTTTATATCCAGCACCTTAACTACCGCTGAATCCACTGCCGCAACAGAAATGGCACCACTGGTTTCTAGCGAAACTCGATAGCCCGCTGCAACCAGAGCCGCTAACAAGGCATGGCAATTAGGTTGAGCCAACGGCTCTCCACCGGTCACGCACACTGTGGTTACACCAAGATCAGCAACGCGACGCATGACTTCGCTGACGCTTATCATGTCACCGCCGCTGAATGCATATTCGCTGTCGCAATATTGACAGCGTAACGGGCAGCCCGTCAGCCGTACAAAAATGGTGGGTATCCCTGTCGTATTAGACTCGCCCTGAAGCGACAAAAATATCTCGGTGATTCTTATAGTCGCAGCAAGCTCCGGCGTAGCTGGGTTCACTCAAGCGCCTCTTGATATTTTGCGGCCAGATTTGCTGCTGAACTCCTCGGGTGTTGGCTAATGACCTCATTAAAAAACTGTTTCGCGCGCGGCGAGTCGCCTAAGTTGCTGTATACGACGCCCAACTTAAACAACGCGTCGGGTACCTTCTGGTGATCAGGGTATAGATTAATGACCTGTGTAAATTGCTGTCTTGCGCGCTCTGTCTCTTGCTGCGCCAAATACAACTCGCCCAACCAATAAAAGGCATTCGGCGTATATTGCCCATTAGGATAATTAACGATCAATCCTTCCATCTGAGCAACTGCCGCGGCAAAGTCACGATCCGTCAGGCTTTGCCGCGCTGCGGCATAAGCTTCTCGTTCACTTGCCCATTGTGCCGCAACAGGAGCTACTGGTGTTGCAACACCGGGCCGATCAGCAGCGAAAGAGTCGTTACCTGCTCTAACCGGGTTAACTGGGTTGCCAGCTGCTGGGTTAGGCGAATTCGCCGAAGGATTGTTGCCTTTTGGAAGGGCCGCACCATTTAAGCGGGCATCTAAGTCTAAATACTGCTCTTTTTGTGCCTGCTGCAAACGGTTCAACAGATATTGCTGCTCCTCTACCATGCCGCGCAGGGATTGCACTTCCTGCTGCAAGATTTGCAGCCGATAGAATAGGTTAGAAAGCGAGGTCCCGTCTTGGGCTACCGGATTTCTGTCGCCCGCCCCTCCACTAGAGTATGCATCCATTGATGCCGCATCAGGTCGCTGCTCGCTCGCACGGCTTCCAGCCACTATTGTTGCTTGTGAAGACGTATCGTTGACCAGCGATTCTTCCACCGGCACAGCTGCATGGGCGCGTGCGGCGACGATACAAAGTGAAACGGCTAAAACTTTATACAACGACTGAGCCACCGGCATCGTTGTTCACCTCTCGATTAGGAACTTGATAAGTATTTTGCTTAGCCATCATAAACTCATGGGTGGTTAAACAAATAACCCGCATGTGTCGTTAGACACTGGCGGGTCATAACTTGGGGCGAGCAGGCCAACGGCACTGCTAAGCAGAAGCGGTAGGACTCGCGCGCATTCCTTTGGAACCCTCTAAAGCCTGCTAGCGCGAAACCTTACGAATCAGGCGCTATTGGTAAGAAACGATCGCGCGACGGTTGCGAGACCATGCCGATTCGTTGTGCCCTGGATCCTCAGGACGCTCTTCGCCGTAGCTCACCAGTTCAATCTGGCCGGCTCGAACTCCTGCTGAAATTAAGAAGTTGCTGACTGCTGTCGCGCGACCTTCACCTAAAGCAAGGTTGTACTCGCGCGTGCCACGCTCATCGCAATGGCCTTCGATAACAATACTGCGGTCACGATTACGACGCAGAATGCCTGCATGCATTTCCAGAGCGCTCAAGTCAGCCGGCTTTAGTACCGCCTGATCATAATCGAAATAAAAGGTGCGAGAGATTGGGCGGCCCATCGGATCGATCGCGGTCATATTGTCCGAAGCAAAATCGGATGGCTCCTCCGGCTTAACGTCCACTGACTCCGCAGTCGGCTGCGCGACCTCTACGTCCGGCTGCTCATTGACCGGCTCCGTGGTCGTACCAGAACATCCGGCGATAACGAAAGCGGCTAAAATGACGCCTAGCAAATCTCTTAATTTCGATTGACCTAGCATGTGTGTCTCCTGATTAAAGCTCCGCCTCGCTAGTGCTGGCGTCCGCTAAATTTTCCTTTGAAGCTTTCGGTCAGTTGTATATCAACTGAGTCGACCAACTCTCTTTTTGACCTGGATTTCTTGGTCAATAATCGCGCATTACTTTCGAGCTTTTTTCTCACGAAAACGCTCGCAACACAGATCGTCTCTGCCTAGTTTTGAGGCGCATACTTTTTAAGAAAAGCATGTTTAGCACGAGGATGTTTATATCGTTGCTATATCGTTGTTATATCGTTGCTATATAGATCCTCATCACGCCGCTGCCCTGAGAATCCGCTTTTTGAGCCTCTTACTAAAACCTCTTACTAA
>DJYW01000145.1:12306-17012 GCA_002450255.1 Gammaproteobacteria bacterium UBA6968 | reverse complement strand
CTAAAACCTCTTACTAAAACCTCTACCTAAAGCCTCTACCTAAGGGAGTTGGCTTCCTGACATCGTGTCGACTCTAAAACGTCCAACGCGCTGTCTGAGCGGCACTATACTACTTTTTTCCAGTGCTGAAACATACGTTTTAGCGTGGTTAAGACGCGACTTACAACCGCTATCCGCTATATAAACACGAATTTATGAATATTCGGCTTAATTCAATGGATAAGGCTTCATATTACTGCTTAGAAAAGGAGACCAAGCTGGTTCACGAACATCACCTGCAGAAGAGGGCAAGCGGTACTTAACGCGTCCATCTACCGATACCACAGCTAATATCCCTCGGCCTCGATCCTGGGTCGCATAAATCAACATGGCACCATTTGGAGCAAGCGACGGCGATTCATCCAATGAAGTTCGTGTTAACACGGTCACATTGCCCCGTTGTAAGTCCTGCCAGGCAATATGAAAAACGCCATCCTGTCGGTGCACGTATACGAGATGCTGACCATCGGGTAGATAACGAGCGCGTGCGTTGTAGTCCCCAACGAACGTGAGACGCTCGAGGAAATTGGTTGTCAAATCAATTTGATAAATCTGCGGCCTGCCACCTCGGTCCGACGTAAAGATCAGTTTATCGCCGAGCGGCGACCAGGACGGCTCGGTATCGATCGCATGGTGTCGCGTAACCCGACGTAGGCGACGCGTGTCTAAATCCATAACAAACACTTCAGGATCACCATCGCGAGACAAAACCATGGCCAACTGCGAACCATCAGGCGAATACATAGGTGAACCGTTTATCCCCTTAAAATTGGTTAACTGCTCACGATATGGACCCGCAACATCCTGCAAGATGATGCTCGGACGCCCGGTTTCAAAAGAAACATAACTCACACGTCGACCGTCTGGCGACCAACTCGCTGACAAAATCGGCTCTTTGGAAGCAAATAGAGTGCGCGAACGGGCGCCATCTGCATCGGCTATTTCTAAACGATAAGTGGCCTTTGCCGTGCCCGAGTTTTGCGCCAATACATATAAAATTTTGCTGCTAAAAGCCCCGCGCACACCGGTCACGTGAGTGTAAATCTGATCCGCAATCGCATGCGCCGCATCACGCCACTGATCCGCACGCACGGTATACCCAAAAGCAAGAACCCGCTGCTCAAGTGCAATATCATACATCTCGAAATCGATTACCGGAGCTCCAGTGGGGTCGATTTGGACTCGTCCGATTACCAAATAATTAGTCTTTAATATCCGCCAGTCGCGGAAAAACACGCCTTTTCGGTCAGTGGGATAGGACAACATGTTCTCAGCTGCCAATGGCGCAAACTGCCCACTCCGCGCCAAGTCAAAGGAGATAATGCCCTCGATTGGGGAAGCCTCTGACAGCGACGCAGGTAAAGTGTTTTGAGCCGGCATCGCAAACGGCACAATGGCAATTCGAATCGGTTCGTCTACGCCGCTATCAATGATTATCGTGTCCAGTGAGTCCACAGCGAAGCTGCTCGCACTTAAGAACCACAACAGCGCTAAGTAATAGCGTATTCTTTGCCAAGCACTCTTACTCGTATCGCTGCGGGTCAGATTTCTTTGCACTGCTAGTCGTACCAAGCGTCGCCCAACAAATTTGTTTATCACTATCTCACCATCTCTTTAAACAACCTTTAAACGGCTTGATCTGCTATCCGTTCAGCCGCTTTTAACTGATCTGAGGAAAGAGCCTCAAACAATCATTGCTCTGCCTTGCTCTACCGGTTCCGATCCGACCCATCGGATAGCTTCGCTCTGCCTCAATTTACCTTGTCTCACATGCTGGGTTAAAGCCAGTTCATCTTATTACAGGCTTAGCTATTCGGCTGCGCAATTTATAGGTCAAGGGAGCACAACTTTGAGCGACCTCTCATCCCCAGACTGTTTCAGCTTGCGAGTCATCACACCGCTAGCGCAGCAAGTCTTCAGGGCGAAACAGAAAATAAAACCGGCGGAAATATTGTTCAAACAAAGCGTTTTCCGTGGGCACGACAAACCGGCGAGCGCTACGTACCGCTTGTTCTGCGGAACGATCGAAAGCCGCATTTCCTGAACTTTCGACCACGGTAACCGCAATAACGTCGCCGGTTGGTATCAGCTCTACCAGTAATTTCGCCTGCATACCATTACGCGCACTGGGCGGTCGACTCCATTGCTGACGCACCAACTCGTAAATTCCGCCTCGATAAGACTGCGCTTGCTCTGCGTCGCTTTCAGCCTGCAGGCTAAGGTTTTCTGCCTCTAATGCTTGCTCAAAAGCAGAATCAGCTAATTGTCCCAACGCTTGAAGCTGCTTTAAGCGCGCGGCCTCCGCACGCGCTTTAGCAGCTTGGTCTTGATCGGCTTTATCTTTTGCCGCTTTCTCCCTTGCAGCCTTTGCCCGTGCTTCTTTATCTTTTCGGGCTTTTTCTTGCTCAGCCCTTTTCTGCTTTAGCTGGAGGGCTTTGGCTTTGTCAGCAGATGCACGCTGCTGCGCCGCTTGACCAGCATCTTGATTGGGTTTTTGCCGCGCAGCAGGCTTGGCCTGCATAACGATCAAACTTGCGTTGATAGTCGGCGGTTTGATTGTTTGCGCTGGCACTACGGCAGCACTTGGCCAGACAATCAGCATCATCGCGAAAACGCCTCCGTGCAGCAACGCAGCGAGAAAAAATGGCAGTGTGTAATCACGAAGCAGAGCCACGAAGCCTAGCCTTCCAGAACGGGGGGATCAGTAATTAACCCTACACTCGGCGCACCCGCTTTTTGCAGCGCGGTCATGACGCGTATCACTGCACCGTAATTCAGGCTGGTATCGGCTTTAATATAGACCGGCACATCGGGGCGGGCGCGCAACACCTTGCCGGCCTGTTCACTGAGCGAAAATATAGTTACGCGGCTACCATCCTCGGCATCGGCCGAAGCACTACCTGCGCCCGTGTTGAGGAAGATCGCACCGTCCTGACGTACCGAAACCACCAACGGGTCAGCCTGTTCACTATCGATCGGCGTAGATGGTGCGCGCGGCAAGTCAACCTGCACTCCTTGAGTCAAAATAGGTGCAGTGACCATGAAGATGATCAACAGGACCAACATCACGTCGATATAGGGGACCACGTTTATTTCCGCTATCGGTTTACGTCGGTTTGCCATGATTACCGTTGCCTGTCAGAGGTTTAAGATGTGCTATGCAGCTCTGCAAAATCCGCCATTAGTTACGTACGTGAGCAGCGCGATGCAAAATCGTAGTGACTTCATCACTGAACGCCTCGTACCGCTTCACCAAACTATCGACACGAGCCGAATAGCGATTGAACGCAATAACTGCAGGAATCGCTGCGAATAAACCCATCGCCGTAGCCACCAGAGCCTCAGAAATGCCGGGTGCGACGGAGGCCAAGGTCGCCTGACTCATGTTCGCCAAAGATCGAAAAGAATTCATAATGCCCCAGACCGTTCCAAACAAACCCACATAGGGGCTGGTCGATCCGACGGTGGCCAAAAAAGGAAGATGCGTATCCAGCCGGGCTTCCTCTCGAGACAGGGCAATGCGCATAGCGCGCTGCACGCCTTGCATAATTGCATCTGGATCTGCCCCAGCCTGTTCTGCTAACCGCGTGTATTCGCGAAAGCCGGAATAAAACAGATTTTCAATACCGTTCAGACTCGAATTCTCTTCCAGGTTTTGATATAGCTCCCGTAAATCAATGCCAGACCAAAAATGATCTTCGAACCGATCGAGGTCACGTTGCGCCCGGTTGAGCAAGATCGCTTTCTGAAAAATCATCATCCAGCTGACTAAAGACGCAAGAACCAGCATGCCCATGACCACCTGCACAACGATTCCTGCATTCGTAATCAGCTCAAAGATAGTTGCTTGTTCTGGCACTGCCCCTCCTTGACTGTCTAGTGGCTATGCCCAATGTAGCGGCCACCAACTGATTTAATCTAGGTCTACTGAATTCTGTTTTGACCTGCTCTTTTAAGCTAGGTTGCGGTGCGCTCGGCCTTTTAAAGGCCGCGCGATTAATCCAGCTCTAATTGCCCTGGCGTCGGTTTGTCTTCCGTGGCGGGCGGCCGCAAACCAAAATGTTCATAGCAGGCTGCAGTTGCCATTCGTCCGCGTGGCGTTCGCATCAGATAGTTCTGTTGGATCAGATAAGGCTCAATTACTTCTTCAATAGTCCCTTTTTCTTCACTTAGCGCCGCCGCTAATGCCTCTAAACCGACTGGTCCGCCTGCAAAGCGCTGAATCAACGCCAACAGAAGTTTACGGTCCATATTATCAAAGCCGACTTTGTCGACATCGAGTAAATTTAAGGCGGCGTCCGCCATTTGCAAATCGACGCGTCCGTCTCCGCGCACTTCTGCGTAGTCTCTAACTCGCCGCAGCAAGCGATTACTTATTCGCGGCGTCCCTCTGGCGCGTCGCGAAATTTCCATCGCGCCCTCCAGATCAATTGGCAAACCCAGCTTCGCTGCCGCCCTGGTAACGATTTTCGTGAGATCCTCAACAGAGTAAAACTCGAGTCGCTGCACAATGCCGAACCGGTCCCGCAACGGGCTGGTCAGCAAACCTGCTCGGGTCGTCGCTCCGACCAGAGTAAACGGCTGCAGATCAAGCTTCAAAGAACGCGCCGACGGACCCTCGCCGATAAGAATATCCAACTGAAAATCTTCCATCGCCGGATATAAAA
>DJYW01000145.1:0-12002 GCA_002450255.1 Gammaproteobacteria bacterium UBA6968 | reverse complement strand
AATCTTCCATCGCCGGATATAAAATTTCTTCCACCAATGGGTTGAGACGGTGAATCTCGTCGATGAAAAGAACATCGCCTGGCTCAAGATTACTCAGCATTGCAGCCAAATCGCCTGGCTTCTCTAAAACAGGCCCGGAAGTAGCGCGAATAGCCGCGCCCATTTCTTTAGCCATAATGTTAGCCAGCGTGGTTTTACCCAGCCCGGGCGGGCCAAAAATCAAGGTATGATCGAGCGGTTCACTACGTTTCCGCGCGGCGGTAATGAATATCTCCATTTGCTCTTTAACTGCAGGCTGACCAATGTACTCGCTCAGCTCCGTTGGCCTCAGGGCGCGGTCAAACCGCGAATCGGCGTTGCTTTCTGCGCCAGAAACAAAACGGTCGGGTTGAATGGACATTCGAATTAGCTCCCCTTACCAAAGGTGCGCAACACCACCGTCACCAATTCTTCAGTGGTCGGCTCGGCCAGCTCCGGCTTGGTCTCTTGCCAGTGAGCATTCGCAAATTCTACCGCCTGCTGCGCCTGAGCCGAGCGGTAACCAAGGGCCACCAAGGCATCGACTGCTTCACGACTGACCTGGCCCGGTTGGGTGACCCTGCCGGCGGATGAGCTTTGCAAACTTGTCATCTGTTCAAGTTGCACGGCGAGCTTGGACTTTAGCTCCAACATAAGTCTTTCGGCCGTTTTTTTACCGACCCCTGGGATTTTCGTTAGCATCCCTACCTGATTCTGTTCCACCGCTCGCGCGAGCGTGGCGATATCAATCGAAGATAAAATCGCCAACGCCAGCTTAGGTCCGACGCCGCTTATGCGAATAAACGTGCGAAAGAGGTCACGCTCCTGCCGATCAACAAAGCCGTAAAGCAATTGGGCATCCTCACGAACCACCAAATGCGTAAATACGTCGAGTGGCATTTGTGTTGATGGCAGTTGTGTCAGAACGCTCGCAGTGACCTCGACTTCATAGCCTACCCCCGCTACATCGATCACAATCACGTTATCGCTATGCTCTAAAAAAATACCTTTTAAGCGGCTAATCAAGCGTTCGTCTCTTCCGGTTGAGAAGTTATTCAGTTTGTCGTGTCAATCACCAACCAAAGACTGATAAGCCTTAGTGCTGTGAAGTATTGACATGGCACAAGGCGATAGCAAGCGCATCCGCAGCATCGGCCTGCGGCAAGCCCGGCAGTTGCAGTAGCGTTTTCACCATATACGCGACCTGAGTTTTATCCGCGCCGCCGGTACCCACCAGCGCTTTTTTAACGCTTCTAGGGGTATATTCATAAACTGCTAGGTCGTGACTTGCGACCGCAGCAATAGCTACTCCGCGAGCCTGGCCCAATTTAAGCGCGGCGGACGGGTCTTTCGCTAGAAAGAGATCCTCAATTGCGGCCTCATCCGGTTGGAATTCCTGAATGATCGTTTGCAGTCCCTTATAAATAGTGGTTAAACGCTTTGGCATATCACCTTCGACAGCAACAATGCAGCCGCTACTGATATACGCCACTTTGCGACCTTTGGCTTGAATCAAACCATATCCGGTGCGACGTGACCCGGGATCTATCCCCAGGATGCAGCGAACTTCAGGAGACGGGAGCGACATATAAACCAAAAGGTTGTTCGCGCAGCAGGAATGCCAAGCCTTTGCCGAATCGCTGCTTCAACGCGCCTCGCTGGGAGACCGCAGAACCCGAGCGACCAAACGATTTGACGCAGTAAAAACGTGCTGCCAACACGCCAGTCACCCAAGCCTAATCATAAGCGGCGGCGGATAGCTCAGCGTTGCTGTAGACCTCTTGAACGTCATCCAAATCTTCTAGCGCATCGATGAGTTTCATCACCTTCAATGAGAGATCGTCGTCGCAGGGCGTGGTGGTTGAAGCAACCATCGTCACTTCAGAATGATCCGGCTCCAAGCCGGCGGCACTCAAATCAGCTACAACTTTCGAAAGACTTTCCCATGGGGCCGTGACCGTAACCGCGCCATCTTCGTCGCTTTCGATGTCCTCAGCCCCAGCTTCTAGCGCAACTTCCATGATCGTTTCTTCATCGGCTCCCGGGGCGTAATTGATCACGCCGCTGCGGTCGAACAGATAGGCGACCGATCCGTCCGTGCCTAAGTTGCCGCCGTACTTACTGAATGCATGACGAACCTCAGCCACCGTACGATTACGATTATCGGTCATCGCTTCCACCAAAATTGCTACGCCGCCAGAGGCATATCCCTCGTAAACCAGTTCCTCGACATCACTACCTTCGCCACCACCGGCACCACGTTGAATCGCTCGGTCAATGGTGTCTTTGGGCATATTGCCGCCCAGCGCTTTCTCCACTGCGGCCCGCAAACGGGGGTTATCATCCGGCACACCGCCACCAAGACGCGCAGCAACGGTTATTTCTCGAATCAGTTTGGTAAAGAGCTTGCCTCGTTTTTTATCTTGCGCCGCTTTTTTATGCTTAATGTTTGCCCATTTACTATGGCCTGCCATGCCAACCTCCTTTGCCTTTTCCTGGGTGCTCGTTGTAACCGTTAACGCACCCCTCTCTATGCGTAGCATGCCTCGTCTGCCGGGTACGTTTGCTGCTCAAGCAATAGCCAAGCCGCTCGGTGATAATGCCATCGTGGTCGAGTCATCGCCTCGAAACCATCACCCGTGAAGCCATCACCTAAAATTCTTCACCTAGCCTTCTTCACCTAGCCTTCGGGGCACGTCTGTTAGCCACGTAGACGGATATGCAAGTCACGCAGTTGTTTTTCTTCAACTACCCCGGGCGCACTCATCATCAGACAAGAGGCGGACTGCGTTTTCGGAAAAGCAATCACGTCCCGAATCGACTGTGTGCCCGTCATAAGCATAATGATTCGGTCTAAACCAAATGCGATGCCTCCGTGTGGCGGACAACCGTATTGTAAGGCTTGCAGCAAAAAGCCGAATTTCGCGCGGCCTTCTGCGTCCATCTTCAACGCGTCAAACACGGCGCTCTGCATTTCGCTCGAGTGAATACGAAGCGATCCACCGCCCAATTCGTAGCCGTTCATAACTAAATCGTAAGCTTCAGCTTGAGCATCTAACGGCGCCGCACGCAATTCATCAGGCGTACAGTTGGGTCGGGTAAAGGGATGATGCTCTGCACCGAGGCTGCCATCGCTGTTCTCTGCAAACATCGGGAAATCAACCACCCAACAAGGCTTATATCCCTCTTCCAGCAAATCCAGGTCGACCCCGAGTTGATTGCGCAAAGCGGCCATTGAGTCATTGACAACTTTTGCCTTATCCGCGCCGAAGAAAACCAGGTCACCATCCGCGGCACCAACACGCTCTAAAACCGCTTGCACCACTTCGTCTGGCATAAATTTCAGTATTGGAGATTGTAGACCTGCCATGCCTGCAGCGAGGTCGTTAACTTTGATATACGCAAGTCCCTTGGCACCATAACGCCCAACAAATTCGGTGTAATCATCAATCATTTTGCGGGACAAAGATGCCCCGTTTGGTGCGCGTAGCGCGACTACTCGTCCGTTTGGATCGTTAGCTGGACCATTGAAAACCTTAAATTCAACGGCCTGCATGATGTCAGCCACATCAATTAATTGCAGCGGATTGCGCAAATCGGGACGGTCAATACCGAAGTCGCGCATAGCCTCGCTCCAGCTCATCACTGGAAACTCGCCTAAATCAACGTCGAGGATTCGGCTAAACAAACGCCGCATCATGCCTTCGGCCATCTGCATGACATCGGTTTGCGAAACGAAAGAAGCCTCGATATCAATCTGGGTGAACTCGGGCTGCCGATCCGCACGCAAATCCTCGTCACGGTAACAGCGTGCGATTTGATAGTACTTGTCCATACCCGACATCATTAGCAGCTGCTTGTATACTTGCGGCGACTGCGGCAAAGCAAAAAACTCACCGGGATGGGTGCGACTGGGCACAAGATAATCACGCGCACCTTCTGGCGTCGCTCTCGAAAGAGTGGGTGTTTCAATATCCCAGAAACCCAACTCTTCAAGATAAGTTCGAACTTGAGCCGTAATTAGCGCTCGTTTTTGCAGTTTTTCCTGCATTTCTGGGCGACGTAGGTCCATGTAACGAAAGCGTAATCGAACGTCTTCGCCAGCCTCTGAATATTCGTCTAACTGAAAAGGCGGTGTTTCAGCCGCATTTAAGATTTCCAGAGTTTTACCCAACACCTCAATTTCGCCGGTCGCCATTTCCGGATTGACTGTGCCCTCAGGTCTGGCCCGAACGCGGCCTGTTGCACGCAAAACAAATTCGTTTCTTACCGTATCGGCAAGCGCGAAGCTGTCTTCCGTATCAGGATCGAATACCAGTTGCACAATCCCCGTACGATCACGCACGTCGAGAAAGATCACCCCACCATGATCGCGGCGACGATGCACCCAGCCACATATGCTTGTTGATTCGTCAATGTTCGTGGCCTTGAGATTCCCGCAGTAGTGAGTGCGCATCCATTTCCCTTACGTTTTGCTATATCGCCGTCTATTTCTATACAAGTTTAGCTGGTGCTTGAGCTACTTGAAGCGCCACCATCACCGCTTGAACTGCTGCTTCCCGCGTCAGAAGACACGTTTTTCTTATCACCGGACTTAAAGTCGGTTTCATACCAACCGCCACCTTTCAAACGAAAGCCAGCAGCGGATATTCTTTTGACTAAGCCCGGTTGCTTGCATTGCGGGCAATCGCGCAACGGCTCGTCGCTGATTTTTTGAATTGCTTCGAGCTCGTGGCCGCACTGGTCACATCTATATTCATAAATTGGCATTTTTTTCTTCTCGATAAAAAGAACTCGGCAGTTGCGGCGCATGATCTTAAAAAAACCAATAAAAATACAGCATTTTTAACGCTTTTTGTTGCGAGGGCTAAGCTGATCAGCTATAAAGCCGTCGTCAGACCTTTGGGTCTGTAAGCGTTCTGGTATTTTGAATCAGCGGCGTTACCCGGAACAATCACCTTTCGGCAGGTGGTGAGAAGGAACAGCTAGATCGTCTACCCGAAGCAACTGTGGATGGTGTCGTAAACGATGCTCTTGAGGTTAAAAACTTATCAGGTTGGACTAACTCACTGATGGGCGCTTACATCGAGATCTCGCACACACCGTTCTAGACGCATCGGATGATGGTCTGACAAAACCTTTGAAGCACGACTGTAGAGCGGGCAAAAGCTAACAACTGATGTCTGCCTGCAGAGCCGATTGAATGATTACCCGGATTAACGAGGGCGGATGATTAACGCGGGGCGCTAAACTTTTAGAGACGTTGTGAAACCCCGGCTAATGTGGGGCAACTACCTTCGAGCTTCGCCTTTGACCTTTCTTCGGCGAAAATCGAAAGTCAGACTAAGTAGTAGGCGTTACAACGCATTGAGATGTCATTCATCAAGATGCGGAGCGTCAAGCTACGTACAAAAGTAGTCGCTGCAAATTAGGTTGAGCGGAATCGCGCTGTTAAAATTGATATGAGGACCAGATATGGCTACCCGCAAAAAAGCACCAGTAAAGAAAGCTCCAGTGAAAAAAGCTCCAGCCAAAAAAGCTGTAGTTAAAAAAGCCGCAGTAAAAAAAGCACCGGCCAAGAAAGCACCAGTTAAAAAAGAAGCGCCTAGCGCAGCTAAGAAAAGCACGGCCATTAAAACTAAGATGACCAAAACCGGCATCATTAACGAAATCGCGACGAATACCGAGTTGTCCAAAGCTCAAGTACTTGCTGTTATGGAAGAACTAGAGACTTTGATCGAGCGCCACGTTAAGAAGCGTGCAGTCGGTGAATTCACCTTACCTGGCCTGTTAAAGATCAAAGCCGCCAAACGGCCTGCTACCAAGAAGCGCATGGGCCGTAATCCGGCAACTGGCGAAGAAATAATGATTCCGGCAAAGCCTGCAACCACACGAATACGTGTCACTGCATTGAAGAAGCTTAAGGATATGATCGTCTAAATCGATCCCCTTAGTGCTCGCGAAGGCCGACTCTTGTTGGCCTTTTTTTTACCTCGTTCATACGCCGCTGTTATTTGTATGGACAGACCACCCTATATAGAGAGCACAAGCCACTAGCCTGATTTGCACCGGCTCCGAGCAAGAACACTTTTCATTAACTCTGCTACGCTCCGCCTCAGGATCATTAGCGTTCTATGGTTGGCTCTCGTCTAACCGCTGCCTCTAGGCAATCGACAAGGGCTCGTGTCTAATATCGTCTTTGCCCGTCCTGAGTAGCACATGCGTCAATCAGTTATTTTATTGCCCACCTTGAAGGAAGATCCTGCCAACGCAGATGTCATTAGCCATCGCCTGATGTTGCGCGCCGGTTTGATTCGCCAAGCGGCGAGTGGACTTTATTCATGGTTGCCGCTGGGACTTAGAACGCTGCGCAAGATCGAAAAAATTATCCGGGAAGAACTCAACGCCAGCGGTGCGCAAGAATTGTTAATGCCCGTTGTGCAGCCCGCTGAGCTTTGGCAGGAGTCCGGGCGCTGGGAGAAGATGGGACCGGAAATGCTGAAAATGCAGGACCGTCACGAACGTGACTTTTGCCTGGGGCCTACCCACGAAGAAGTGGTGACGGATATCTTCCGGCGGGAAATCCAGAGCTATCGCCAGTTACCCGTGAATTTCTATCAAATTCAAACCAAATTTCGCGACGAACGCAGACCACGCTTTGGCGTCATGCGTGCACGCGAATTTATGATGAAAGATGGCTACTCGTTTCACGCTGACCAAGCGAGTTTTGACGCGACCTATGCGGAGATGTACGACTGTTACGGGAGAGTGCTGAAACGCATGCAACTTAACTATCGTGCGGTGTTAGCGGATACCGGCAATATTGGCGGCAAACACTCGCATGAATTTCATGTTCTGGCTGAGTCCGGTGAGGATACCATCGTCTACGCCGCCAATGGCGATTATGCCGCGAACCTGGAAAAGGCCGTCGCAGCACCATTGGCAACAATCAGCGAACCAATTGAACCGTTGGAAAAAGTTCCGACACCTGGCGCCACGACCATCGAAGCAGTCTCTTCCCTGCTCAATAAACCGCCGCAACAGTCTGTCAAAACGCTATTTGTCAAAGCGGAAACCGGCCTACTCGCCATCGTGCTCCGTGGTGATCACACCCTTAACGAGGTCAAGGCCGAAAAACTGCCTGGCGTACTCGTACCGCTAGAGATGGCTGACGAAGCCGATGTGAAGCGTGCCATGGGCTGTCCGGTTGGCTCGCTTGGGCCACTTCAGTGCGACGTGCCATTTGTCGTAGACCAGGCAGCCACAGCACTCAATAACTTTGTCTGTGGCGCGAACGAAGAAGGCGTACACTACACCGGCGCAAATTGGGACCGCGACTGTTCACTAAACGAGACGCAAATCGTAGATGCCCGGAATGTAGTAGAGGGTGATCTCGCTATCGAGAATCAAGGAGAACTAAAGTTTCAAAGAGGCATCGAAGTCGGCCACATATTTCAACTGGGCACGACTTATAGCGAAGCCATGGGTGCGCAAGTGCTAGATCAAGACGGTGGCAAACTCACCCCGCTCATGGGCTGCTACGGCCTCGGCGTCACGCGCCTGGTAGCCGCCATAATCGAACAAAATCACGACTCCGACGGTATCACCTGGCCCGAGCCGGTCGCGCCGTTTTTACTACACATCATTCCACTCAACGCCAAAAAGTCGACGAATGTGGCAAAGGCCACTGAGCAGTTATATCAAGAGGCTCAGGCAGCCGGTATCGAGGTGCTGATCGATGATCGCGATGAGCGACCGGGGGTAAAGTTTGCCGATGCAGACTTGGTCGGCATTCCACACAGGCTAGTTGTTGGCGATCGAGGACTCGCGGATGGGCAAGTCGAATATAAGCACCGCGGCACTGGCAAGATGGAAAATCTCTCTCTAAGCAACGCCATCGCCACGCTGCGAGAGCGGCTGAGCCATTAGCCAATTGGCCTGACTTAAACCCTTGGCAAACCGAGATGGTTGGTCGACGCGATCAAGCATCCCAAAGTAGGACCACGAGAGGGCTTAAAAGGAGATCGTGAAGAGATCGCGGCAACTTGAATTGGTAGCGCTCAAAAAAGCGCAAAAGAAAACGCTGCTAGCGAGAAAGACATTGCGAGAACGATGCGTTGAGTTTAAGGGCTTTCCACAAAGTAGGAAAACGAACTCAAACAAGGGCCGCATAGGAAGCACCACACTTTTGGATTTTTTCTTTGCGCCAGTTGGTTGCATTGCTTCCAGGCCTACCTTGCGCCAGGTCAATGCTGCTTTGAACTGACTACAACAAGTTAACTTCTGAACTATCCTGCCTCAAGCGTCGCCCACTTCCGGCGTACCTCGCCTCTGACGGATCTGCCTTCGATCAGTGCAATGGCCAGCTTTGCGACAACCCTTCTTCCAATGGGTCTCTCAATCCGTCTCTGCATAGGTTTGGGCGAGTGCGGCAAGGATAGACTGTGCCGACTGTGGGCCTGTCAAAATCGTATGGATACCGTTAGCTGGGTTGACGATCACGGTGGCAGGCAGGACTGTCGCACGTCCATAGCCCAACTCTGGCTGCGGGTCGGTTTCCAGTGTTGGGAAAGCGATGTCCATACGCTCTATAACCGCGCTGAGATTTTCATCCAACAATCCATCATAGTTCACCCCGTATACGCGCAAACCGGCCGCACCCGGAACAGTCAGTTGTCCCGCCTCGGCCTGAGCCTGTAGCCGGTTTAACTCCGGTATTTCTTCACGACACGGAGCACACCACTCCGCCCAATAATTGATCACCACCCAATTCCCTGACCAATTTTCCAAACTGGTTGAGCCACCACCTGCGAGTGCATAGCGCGTTTCGCTACCACATCCGCTGAGCACACCGCACAATAAAATCACGGCCAACCAAAGCTTTCTATTCATCTAACCACTTCCTGTAACGTCAAACTCAAAATCTGTAAGCGGTTTGCGCGTAACTGATCGAATTGTTCCGCCAAGCCAAACTCCTCGAGATCTGTGCTCGTCCAGCCAAGATCTGAGGGTAAGAAGGCGTCGTATAGGTCTAGTAACCGCACTCCGGCGAGCTCTCGGCCGAGGAGCCACTGCCCATCGCTATCTAGCTTCACCAAACGCATAGAACGCAACGTGGTTTCGACTCGAATAAACGCCTCTCGCGAAGCATCACAATGCTCCAGCACTTCCGAATGACCCAGACTTTCGCCCTTTTGGTGCGCTGCATACAGAGCGCGTAAAATGTACAAAGCGGCAGCCAGGGCCTCGTTGCGCGCACCATAGTTGCCGTCATGCTCCGATAGAACCCTGGCAACCACAGCGCCACCTAACACGATGCTCCACGCCACATATAGCCACAACAAAAACGTCGGTAGTGCGGCAAACGCGCCGTAGATTGCATTGTGTAAAAATTCGCGTGACACAAAAGTGAAGATCATTAACGCAAGTTGCAGCGTTATTGCCGTTAACGCCCCAGCCCACAGAGCGCTTCGCAGAGAAACGGGCGTGTTCGGAACAATAGCAAACAAAACAGTGAATCCGATCGCGCCTAAAACCAAGGGAGCACTTGCAACGATTAGCTCACTTCTCTGAAGCACATCAATTGGGGCGAGCAGGGGCAGACTCAACAAGTGTGCGCCAAGCAAGAGCGTGCTAATCAATATTGTAGGGGCGAGGGACAAAATACCCCAATAAACCAAAATGCGTCGGCCGGACCAAGCTGGCATCTCGACCCGCCAGATTAAATTCAGCTGGCGCTCAACCGCCAACAACATTAGCCCTGCGGTCAGCATCAATGTAAGTGCGCCGACACCAGATAGGCCTCGCGCTCGCTCCGCGAAGGCTTGTAGTTGCGCATAAAGACTAACGGAGCTTTCCGGTAAAAAGTTTTCATACACGAAGCGATGAATTTGTAGGCCGACCTCCGCGTAACCCGGCAGAAACGATGCAAAGAAATACACAACTGTCATCAGCGGCACAAGCGCGAGGAGCGTGGTGTAGGTTAGAGCAGCCGCCATCGAGAGACAGTCGCTCTCGGTAAAGTGATCCACCACGCGACGACAGAATCGAAGCGAATTTGAAAAGATCGCGCTGAATGTCGCAGGTCTGCCGTATGTCCGCTTGGTGTCTTCTTGGGTCATGTCTATACTGGCCCCCCGCAGATAGCCGAGCCTTCGCTATGTCACCTGTCACTGTCTACCACAATCCCAGATGTTCTAAATCGCGTCAAACGATTACTTTACTCGAAAGCCGTGGCGTGGAACTCCAAGTCGTTGAGTACCTGAAATCGCCGCCAGACGAACCCACCATGCAGCAGCTTTGCGCGGCTCTGGATTGCGGGCCGCGAGGCCTGTTGCGCAGCAAAGAGGAGGCATACGTGGCATTAGGCTTGGCCGACCCTACAAAGCCTGATCGTGAGATTTTTCAGGCTATTCGAGAGCATCCCATATTACTGGAACGACCAATTGTCCTTTACAACAACAAAGCCGTATTTGGACGACCACCTGAAAACGTACTGGCGCTCTTATCGTGAAACCATATATTTTAGTGCTCTATTACTCAGAGAGTGGCGGCACCGAACAACTCGCACTACATATCGCTCGCGGTGTCGAGCGCCTCGCCGGTATCGAAGCCCGTATTCGAACGGTACCACCGATCAGTGCCGTTACCGAACGCGTTGCGCCAAAAGTACCAGAGGCGGGCGCCGTTTTTTGTAACAAAGAGGACCTGCGGGACTGCGCCGGCCTGGCAATGGGGTCAGCTACACGGTTTGGGAATATGGCTGCGCCCCTCAAATTTTTTCTGGATGGCACAGCAGACTTATGGATGGCTAATGTCATGGTGGGCAAACCGGCCAGCGTCTTTTGTTCTACCGCGTCGCTTCATGGCGGACAGGAAGCTACTCTGCTCTCAATGATGATTCCGCTGTTTCACCATGGCATGGTCTTGCAAGGTCTACCATATGCACACGCAGCACTTCGCAACACAAAAACGGGCGGCACGCCGTATGGCGTCAGTCACTTGGAGCTCGGCAACGGCGCACTTTCTAGCGACGAGGCAGAATTGGCAGTCGCATCCGGGGAACAACTAGCGCGCTTGGCACTACAAATTAGCGCAAATCACCAGCCCGCTTAGGCAATATAGGGAATGCTATGAAGGGACTTATATTTTTGAATTTTCTTTGGTCGGGCTCGCTCGTTGCACTAACCGGTTTGAGACAATTTTTTGTTGATCCCATTCCCAGCACAACACTCAACCTCGTTTGGTTTTGTATTCAGGTTCTGCCGCTGGCGCTGACGCTACCAAGCTTGATTAGTGGTTCGGTGAAGGGGGTTTTATTCTTGTGTCTTGCGAGCATGCTGTATTTTGTTCACGGCGTTATGGCAGCTATGGTCCCTCTTACTTACGCATTGGGCATCGCTGAAATCGCCTTCTCATTACTGCTTTGTTTATGCAGTGCCGTCTTCATAAAACAGCGACGCTTGCTGGAATCAGCGGCGTCAAACTCATCCGACTAGCCGCGCGGACGGATAGCAAGCCGGACGCCTTCGATTGCATGGTACCAAGGCACACCCGGCAATGAGCCTAATGCATGATGATTTGCCGGTCCAAGGGGTAGTCGCGTCAGTGAATGGTCGGGCTATCAACATCCAAATCCATGGTTTCTTCTTCTTCCATACTATGGACTGCGTATCGGCGCGTCACGATATCACCAGAAACAATCTCCGGCAGCGCCTCTAAAAATTCTTGCATATGTTCTGTTTCGAAGTGCGCCATTAGCGCTTCGGTGTTCTCCCACTCCTGAAACAGCATCAACATATTCGGATCAGACAGGCCAATATAAAATTCATAGGTAATGCATCCGTATTCAGCACGCGTGGCGTCGGCCATCTGTTGTGCCAATTTAAGTGCCACGTCGCGCTGTTCGCCGTGAATCGGTATTTTTCCGTGTACGATGATCACTGCCCTGCCTTCTGTTTTGTTCTAGTGCGTTAGTTCGATGC
>DJYW01000020.1 GCA_002450255.1 Gammaproteobacteria bacterium UBA6968 | reverse complement strand
TTTGGCGAAGAAACCATTGATCCTGCCGGATTCGAGCAAGCGCCCGCTTGGTCGCCGGTTTTTTTGGATAAGGGTGAGCTTACTTTCGATAAAAACGGTAAGTTGCTTTCCCCGGCTGAAGGCGTAGCGATGGAGACGGTGTTTCTGGCCGGAGGCCAAGCCCTTGATCTATCCGTTAACTATGCTGGCACGACACAATTTGCGCAGCCTTTCTCTGTGCGCAATCAATTTCAAAATGGTGTCGCCGAAGGTGATCTGGTAGGTCTCGATATTTCAGATGATGGTCTGGTAACGGCCAGTTACTCAAATGGCTCGCAAAATGCGCTCGGCAAAGTCCTACTTGCGAACTTTCCCAGCACGGAAGGTTTGAACCAACTAGGCGACAGCACATTTGTCGCAACCGCTAAGTCTGGTCTGCCAAGTATTGGTGAACCTGGTTCGTCGAATTTCGGTTCGCTGCGATCCGGAGCTTTAGAAGGTTCTAACGTTGATCTAACCGCAGAATTGGTTGGGTTGATTACTGCGCAGCGTAATTTCCAGGCGAATGCGAAAGCGCTAGAAACTTCGTCTGGATTAACGTCAACCATATTGAATATTTAATTCTAGTTTGGATGAAATCTGATGGATAAAAGCATTGTTACCCTTACCGCTGATGTTTCTATTGAAAGAGCACGAGAAGCGCATCTTTTTCACGAGCTCTCAAACGTCTCGACGTTGGGTTTTAAACGTTCTTACGAACATGCCCTAACTAGCATACAGGATGGGGCTGAAGTGGCCGATGATAGTCAGCTGGGTGAAACGAAAGTTTCACTGCGACCAGGGCCGAAGATTTTCACTGGCAACCCGCTCGATCTTTATATGAACGATGACGCGGTAATGGGCGTGCTCCATGACGGCGAAGAAATAGGCTTTACACGTCGAGGCGATTTGCGCGTCGATGGTAACGGGTTTCTTGTCAATGGCTCCGGCTACACCATAGCAGCTGACAATGAGGACCCCATTCAGGTGCCTCTAAACCAAACGATTAGTATATCTGATGAAGGTGTTGTCTACGCTTTGGATCCGCAACAGGAAGTTGCGGAACAGGTAGAGATCGGCCGGATTATGCTTCGTGATGCGAGCAATGTGGAGTTAACCAAGAAAGAAAACGGGTTGTTCCGAGCGGTAGGTTTCCCACCCGGAGACTTCGAACCGGGTCCGGAGCCGGTATCGATATCCACTGGAATCGTAGAAGGCAGCACGGTCAGCGCGATGGAGGCCATGGTCGAAATCATGGATCACATGCGTAGTTTCGAAATGAAAATCAAACTGATTAAAGACTTTGACGAGTTGGGCGAGTCCAACTCAACGCTGATGCGAATGGCGTAATTTTGGAGGCAATATTATGGACTCTTCACTTTATGTAGCGAAAACCGGCCTCAACGCGCAGCAAACGCGTATGACGGTCATTGCGAACAACCTGGCCAATGTAAACACGGTCGGATTTAAACGTGATCGCGCGGTGTTCGAAGATTTGCTTTATCTCAACATCCGTCAATCTGGCGGGCAAACCGGTGCCGATTCAGAAGCACCTACCGGATTTATGTTGGGTACCGGTACGCGCGTTGTGGCTTCAGAAAAAATTCAGACCCAGGGCAACATGATTTCTACGGAGAATGCTTTAGACGTAGCGATTCAAGGTCCGGGTTACTTTCAAATCGTGCAGGCCGATGGAACGTTGTCCTATACACGAGACGGCAGTTTTAAATTGTCCGCAGAAGGTGAACTCGTTAATCCAGCTGGTCTGCTGTTACAGCCGCAAATCGTGATTCCACAGGAAGCCTCGTCTGTCACGGTCGGCACCGATGGCATCGTCAGCGTTGAGCTTGCTAACGGTGGTGGTAATCAGGAAATTGGCCAGCTACAGGTGGCACGGTTCTTGAACCCTGCTGGTCTAGAAGCGATGGGCCAAAACCAATTTAAGGAAACCGCCTCAAGCGGTGCGCCAATTCTTTTGGTCCCTGGAGAACAGGGAGCCGGCGACTTGGTACAAGGCATGTTGGAGGCGTCAAACGTCAATGTTGTAGAAGAACTGGTGACCATGATTGAGACCCAGCGAGCTTACGAAGTTAACTCGAAAGCCATCTCAGCTGTCGACTCGATGCTTCGATTCCTGAACAACAACCTATAAAACGGTTAACAAAGCTATTCACTTGGTATTTGCAGGTAAAAAATGAAAAAAATAAGCATTCTTATGGTTTTGTCTTGGCTAAGCGTGGGCTGCGCGACAACGTTGCCGCCGCAGCAGGCGGTTGTAGACCCTTACTATCCAGTCGTACCGCAGCAACCAATGGGTGCGGTAATCCCGACGGGTTCTATTTTCGCTGACAGTACCGGGAGTCGGCTTTTTGGCAACAGGCGTCAATTTGTCGTCGGTGATCTCGTCACAGTCATCCTGGATGAGTCGACTCAAGCGCGTCGCAGCAACGGCCTCGAAGCCTCGAAGGAAGGCCGAAATATGCCTTTAAAAAATCTGCAGTCGCTTATCGCAGCGCCCCTCAATGCGACCAGCGGAAGTTGGATGAAACGCCAGGGTCGTGATGTTTTAAAAGGCACTGACTTCGAAGACCTGACCGTCGAATCCAAAGGCTCCGGCACGGCACGGCAAGCTGCCACGTTGTCTGGGGCAATTTCTGTAATGGTTACGCAAGTACTGCCCAATGACAACTTAGTCATCAGAGGACAGAAGCGCCTGTCGTTAAGCGAAGGCAGCGAGACGGTGAGTTTAGTGGGTGTGATCGCCGTTAAAGACATTCAGCCGGACAACACAGTGTTGTCCTCGCGGATTGCTGGCGCGCAGATTGCATATCAAGGCACAGGCGAGCTAGCAGACTTCTCTAAAGTGAACTGGGGCACGCAATTCTTTAATAAGGTATGGCCGTTTTAGTCATGAAGAAAATTAAATTTTTATATTTATCGTTGTTCGTAGTGCTGACCATCATAACCAGCGAAGCATTTGCGGATCGCGTGAAAGACCTCACCACATTGGCGGGCGCGCGACCTAACCAGCTCATAGGCTACGGCTTAGTGGTTGGCCTTCAGGGCACGGGTGACAGAGATAAAATTTCGTTCACCGCGCAAAGCCTCAAAGCCACCCTGGAACGCTTAGGTGTAGAAGTCGACGGCCCCATTTCCAATTACGACCTATATGCTCGCGGTGTTGCCAGTCTTGCTTACGACAAAACCAAATTGGATAACGTGGCTTCCGTCCTGGTGACAGCAACATTGCCGCCTTTCACCAAGCCTGGGCAACGTATTGACGTGAATGTTGCCACAATTGGTCTTGCATCTAGTTTGCGCGGTGGCAATTTGGTGCTGACCGAATTGCGCGGTGCGGATGGAGAAATTTATGCGCTTGCGCAAGGTGCGTTAACCGTGACAGCGGTGGATGCTCAGGCCGCGGGCAACCAGGTTAGCATTGGCGTTCCGACAGCGGGTCGTGTACCCAATGGCGCTATTGTTGAGAGAGAAGTGGAAACCCCTTTTCATGACTCTGAATATTTAGTGTTTAACACGACCCAGTCCGACTTCACCACAGTTACGGCAATCACGTCAGCGATCAATGATAATTTCGGTTTAGGTACAGCTACTGCTCTGGATGGACGATCTGTCGCGGTGCTCGCACCGGAGAATCCAGCGTCGAGGGTCTCGTTTGTAAGCATGATTGAAAATCTGGATGTGATTCCCGGCGAACCGAAAGCGAAGGTAGTCGTGAACTCACGTACTGGCACCGTGGTGATTAGCCGTGGCGTCCGCGTCACCGCCGCTGCGGTAACCCAGGGCGCTATTTCGGTCACCATTTCCGCTACCAACGAAGTCGTCCAGCCAAATGTGGAAATTGCCGCAGGCGAAGCCGGTGTAGCAGGCGAAGCAGTCGGCGTACAGAACGCCGAAATTCAGGTGGAAGAAGAAGCCCGACCCATGTTCCTGTTTCAGCCAGGTGTTGACCTGCGCGACATTGTTGATGCCGTCAATCAGGTTGGCGCGAGCCCATCATCTCTGATTGCCATCCTTGAAGCATTGAAGAGCGCCGGCAGTCTGCGCGCTGAACTGGTTGTTATCTGAGCCGTTAAATGAAAACTGTCGATTCAACAACATCTGCTCTGGGTTTTGCCGAGCTCGCTCAGCTAAAGAGTGACGCCGCGCAAGACGCTAAAGGCAAGATAAAGGAGGTCGCTCAACAGTTTGAGTCGATCTTCGTCAATATGATGCTGCAATCCATGCGCAAAGCGACGGAGCGTTCCGGTCTAATGGACTCGAATGCGTCGCAGCAATACGAGTCGATGTTTGACCAAGAACTGTCGCTGCATTTAAGTAAGTCTGGTGGGTTCGGCGTTGCCGACGCGCTAGAGCGTCAGCTCGAACAGTTTTATGGGCGTGAACAATCCGATCCCACAAAAGTAAGGCAGCTCAATCCTGTTGACGAATCGTTACCGTTATCACGCAAAGCTAAGAACTACGAGGTTATGCAGCCGGGCACCAAAGCCCTTGATTTGCCTCGCTTGGAGCTCAAACTATGAGCGATTTACTTACTATCGGTACCAATGCGGTTAGGAATAGCCAGCTCGCGCTCAACGTTGTTAGTAATAATATTGCTAACGCGAACACTGAGGGCTATGTCAAACAAAAGCTGGTCAATATCGAAAATACACCGGCCTCGATCGGTCGTTTTTCGGTTGGCACTGGTGCTCTTGCAGAGGGCGTTCGCCGAGCTTATGACGGTCTCATAGAAGACACCGTGCGACGTAGCGGCAGTGATCTAAAGGCACAGGAAACCTTGGCCGATCTGAGCAGCCGCATGGTCGACGCGTTTGGTGTTGAACAAGCTTCTTTAAATCCCGCAATGGCGGATTTTTTCAATAAGGTCGATAGTCTTGGCGCGGACGCGTCTTCTATAGTGATGCGGGATCAGGTGATTGAATCGGCTCGGCAGGTTGCCGGACGATTTAATGCGTTAGCAGGGCAAATCGATAGTTTTAATTCTGAAACCCAGGACGCGATGGAGAGCAAGGTCAGTGCGATCAATGAATTTGCTGAGCAATTAGCGTATGTAAATACTAAGCTGCGATCCAAGCAGGACTTGGACCGTCAACCCGCTGACCTATTGGATACCCGCGATAGCCTCCTTCGACAAATCGCTGATTTGACGGACATTTTTGTCACCACAGCGCAGAACGGCAGTGTAACGGTTGATATCGGCGAGACTGCTACTAACAAAACACTTGTGTCTGGCGGAGAGCACGGCACGCTACGACTTAGTGACACCGACGGACAGTTGGGTGTTGCGAATTTTTCTCTTAATTTCGCAGACCGTTCCATGAACTTGTCGCGCTTGACTGGTGGTGAGCTCGGCGGACTTGCGTTGTTTCGAGATAGAGTGCTTACCCCGGCAAGCGCAAATCTGGAAGAACTGGCGCTTGCAGTAACGACCGAGGTGAATGCCATTCATGCAAGCGGCATGAATTTATTAGGTAATGCAGGCGGCGATTTATTTTCAATACAGCCTCAGGTCAGTATCGACTACTCGGCGAGCCGAGGCGCTGCAGGAGCAACCGTTTTGTCGCAAAGCGGCACCATCACTTCAGTCCAAACGATCGATTTGCAGTTTGATGGTTCAAGAGGTCAGTGGTTTGGTGTTGACAGTGTGGGCAACAAACAATATGGCTATGGCGACCCTCAGACATTAACGGTGGATGGCGTCCGGATGGAGTTGACCGGCCAGGCACTTGGCGGCGATCAAATAAGCATTCGCCTCGAAACCGACGCGGCTGCCTCTATGCAGGTCGCAATCGACGATGCCAGAGAAGTCGCGGCGGCCTCACTATTTCGAGTGACGGCAGCATCATCAAATTTAGGATCCGCTACTGCCAACCTGAACGCAATATCACCTGAATATGCGGATGAAACGAGACTATCGGAGCAACTAGCCAGCAATGCCAACCGGCAAAACGCGGCTTCATTTTTAACGACGGCGAGAGCACCGCAGTTTGTGGTCCCTGCAGGCACCGAAGATCTCAGTATGTTTATGCAGCAAGACGACACGTTATCCGCCGAGCTGCAGGTTTTTACGCGAGATGGTCGCCATATATTTGGGCAAACGCTAAATGATGCCCAACAAGACCTGATGCTGGATGAAGTAAATGGATTTATGCCCGGCGTCACTTATAGCAGCCAGTATCTTAATGATGGGTTCGCTGAACTCGTTGTGCCACTGCAAGATCTATCTACTAGTACCGGTGCACTCACTTTGAACGGCATTGAGATTTCAACGGGAACCCCTGCGCCGTCAATGGCTGATTTACGTGACCTGATTAATGACAAGACAGGTGAGACCGATGTCGTAGCGGAGATCAATGACGACAATGAGCTCGTTATCAAGGGTGCACCGGGATTCGAGAGCAATGCCATTGCGGTAGGACCGGCTCCCAATATCCTCATGGCACAAACCAAAACTGTCGAACCGATTACCTATAAGGATCTTGAGGTTCGGGCCGGCCAGGTGGGTAGTTCACAGTTTAGAATAGAAGACGACGGCACTCGTTCGCTGATTCGTGAAGCGTCGTTGTTAAGCGGCCATGTGCCGGCCACTGCGAATAATGATGGTGACGAGATTACCTTAGTTGGCGCAGGTGCTATTAATCTGAACGGATACGCCTTAACCGAACTTAACCTTGCTGCCGGTGAGGCTTTAACGCCTGAAACGGTGCAGACCTGGTTGAATGACAACATCGAAGAACTGGCGCTAGATCTCTCAGCGACTATTGAAAACAGCGTTAGAATCGCGCCTTCAGAAATTTCTGAGTTAAGTAGCGAGCTTACTTTGAATGGCGTTCAAATTAGTGCTGAGGCACCCATCTTGTCCAATTCAGAATTGGTCGATGCTATTAACCAGGCCTCAGCAGATACTGGCGTTATTGCCCGTCAGGACTTTGATGGTGCGCTGATCTTTTCGAGTGATCCGCAGGATCCGGGCCAGACCATTGAAATAGGCCCAGCCGATGGTGCTGCTGGAGCGATAGCAGGAAGCTATCAGGCGCAGCTTAAACTCACTCACGTTCGAGAAGACGGCGATACGACCGATGCAGAAGTTGCATTAACTTTGGGTCCAAATGGTGGATTTACCGATCTCAGTGCTATTGGTTTTAGAGCGGAGCTTTCCGTACCAGGTGCTTTGCAGGAGGACTTGATCGTCTTCACGACGGCACCGCAAGCCAGCACAGTACAGCTGAGTGCCGACTACATTGAAGCTGCAGCAAATGCGCAGACCCTGCGGGAAAACCCAGTCGCGGTAGAGTTTGTTGATGCAGACCGATATCAGATTGTTGATCAAACTTCCGGTACCGTTCTAGCAGAAAGAGCGTTTACTGCGGGCGATGCCATCAGCTATCAAAATGTTGCTTTAAATTTACTCGGTACGCCCGCTGCTGGAGACGTTTTTCTAATCGACGGTAATGCAGACGCGACGGGTAATTCAGACAATATTCTCAAACTATCGGAGTTAGAGGAACTGGTGACCTTTGCTAACGGAACCACTTTTCATGAATCTTTCGCGGGACTTGTAAACCGCATGGGCAGTTCATCCAGACAGGCAGAGTTGTCGAAGGACGCGCTCGCTGTGGTACATGATCAAGCGGTTGAATCTCGTGAGGGTATAGCCGGGGTAAATCTTGATGAAGAGGCCTCTAACCTAGTTAAGTTTCAACAGGCCTATCAGGCTTCGGCCAAGTTGATCCAAACCGCTAACACCATTTTCGATTCGATTATTCGAATCTAACAAATAAATTAAGTAGACTATGCAGATTTCAACTCGACAGTTTTATGAGCAATCCGTAAGGAATATGCAAGAGACTCAGATGCGCGCTGCTGAAGCGAACGAGAAGTTGGCGACGGGTAAAGCGGTGCTGCGGCCGAGCGATGATACGACAGTGATTGGCAAAATCGATGACTTGGATCGGGCGGTCAACCGGATGGGCACCTATAACGACAATATTGACGTTGCCATGAATCGCCTCGAGTTAGAGGAAGTGGCGATGACAAGTGCTTCCGACATCTTGATAAGACTAAAGGAGCTGGGTTTACAGGCGGCGAACGATACGATTTCCAGTAGTGATCGACGCATTATTGCGACCGAGGTTTCTGGCTTACGTGACGAGCTCTTGTCATTAGCCAATGCGAGAGATGCATCTGGGCGCTATATTTTTGCCGGCTCCAAAGAAAGCACTAAGCCTTTTGCGGTAAACGACGAAGGGGTAATGACTTATTTCGGAGACACCAAATCCACCAGTATTGAAGTCGGTGAAAACAGGCACGTTCAGAAGAATAGAAACGGCTTGGATGTATTTACGGGCGTTTCTCGAGAAGCTCAGAATGGGACTCTAGAAGCCGTAGGCTTTTTTGAGGCGCTCACGGATTTCGAAGAAGGTCTGATGATAGATCAAATTACGCGATTGACGGTTGCGCCAGAGGAGCTTTCGGCTGACTCTGGGGAACTGGTGATCAATGGCGTACGAGTAAGTGCTGCAGCTGATCCAGTTGATGTAGAAGCTTTAGCGGTTCTCATTAATGCCGAAACCGATCGGACTAATGTTATTGCTGAGATTTCAGAAGATGGCGAACTGATTATCGAAAATCAAATTGGCCATGAGGGTGAAAATATAGAGTTTGGTGATACGGCCGGAATTATTCCTGCTGCTGTCGGCACACTTTATCCGAATGAGTCATCCGCTGTACTGAGTCGTAGTGTGCAGGAAATAGACAGCCTGCATGACTCGCTGTCCCTCGCTTTAGGCAAGGTGGGCGGTGCTATGCAAGCGGCACAGCGACAGATGGATATTAATTTGGACTCTGAGCTGAGCTTGAAGCAGTTGCAGTCATCGATAAAAGATGTCGATTTTGCGACGACCATTTCTGAATTTAATGCAGAGCTAATGCGCTTGGAGGCGGCTCAGTCTTCGTTTGCAAAAATCAGCCGGCTCTCGTTATTTGAGTTTATTTAGGTGCTTCTCTTTAGAGCTGTTGGCATGCCTTATGTTGT
>DJYW01000124.1:14030-20153 GCA_002450255.1 Gammaproteobacteria bacterium UBA6968 | reverse complement strand
GACGCGCAAGCAAACCGCCGAGACTTTCAATCGGCTTTGGTTGGCGCGGGCGTCATTAGCTCTGTGACACGCAGCTCGCCCGCGCGAGTCTGCCCCCCTGCCTGCAAGAACGCCTGCATAGCTTCGGTCGCCGTAGCAGTGCGCAGCAGTTGCTGAAAAAGAAAACTTTCCTCTATCAGTCCTGCATCACCAGGTAAGGCGGCCGCGTTAATTGATGCTTTAGCACTTGCCACTGCAGCGGAAGGAAAGCTGGCTATGCGCCGAGCTAACGCCATTACGGCGTCGTCAATCGCATCCGCCGAAAACAATCGGTTTAAGTAGCCCCAGCGCTCCGCAGTCTCGGCATCTATATCCACTCCGCCAAGGATGACTTCCATAGCACGACCGCGACCTAATAAATGCGGCAACCGCTGAGTACCACTACCGCCTGGCAAAATACCAATCGGGACCTCCATCTGATTAACAACGGTTTTACCGAAAACACCAAAGCGCATATCCATGTTTGCGGCCAGTTCGCTGCCACCACCGCCTACTCGACCTTCTATTTGAGCGATGCTAACGACCGGCATTTGCTGCAGGCGCTCGCACATAGTATGAAAAACAGAAAGAGTTGCCTCACGTTGCGGCTCGCCTTCGACAGGCAAATTTAACAAGCGCTCCACATCGAAGTGCGCGATAAAAAAATCCGGGTCGGCGCTTTTAAAGATCACTACCTGCACGCCGTGCGGCTCAGCACCTGGATCTTCCAACCAACCGATCAATTCACGCAATTCTGCGAACATGCGCGCGGTCATGACGTTGATCGGCGGCGCATCAACCACCACCTGTAAGATGTTTTCCTGGCGCGTTACGACCAGAGTCTGATAGTTCTGCCATTGCTCCGACATGATTTACCCCTCTTTTTACCGTTTTCGATCTCGCTGCGGACTTATACCGAGCAGCTGAACTGATTGCCTCTTTACCCGCTTTGACTCTTGTCACAATCTTAATTCTGGACTCTCCCAATCCTTCCGACTTTTGGGTCAATTGCGCTTTGCATTGAATGACGCGACTTTTTCTCGCGATCGTTGACCGTTTCGTTGTCTGGCTCAGTTGGGCATACTGCGACGATGGACATCATAGAAAAGAACGCCGACAAAGAGACCAAAATTAGCTCTAAGCAACGCAGCTATACGCTGTTCCTGCTGCTGATTGTGTATACATCCAGCCATGTTGACCGCCAGATTGTGGCTATATTACAAGAACCGATAAAACAAGCTTTTCAAATCAGCGACACCCAACTCGGTTTGCTGACTGGTGTCATGTTTGCCGTGTTTTACGCTACTTTGGGAATGCCAATGGCAATGTGGGCCGACCGTAACAATCGGCGTAACCTCATTACGTTCTCGATCGCGTTATGGAGTGCGATGACTGCTTTGTGCGGTGCTGCAATCCAGTTTTGGCAGTTGTTGCTGGCGCGGATAGGCGTAGGCGTTGGGGAGGCCGGTTCTAACCCGCCGTCGCACTCGATCATTTCTGATCTTTACGCGCCCCACGAAAGAGCAACGGCCATGGCGATATTCGGCCTAGGCGTCAACTTGGGCATCATGTTCGGCTACTTAATCGGTGGTTGGGTCAACGAATGGCTGGACTGGCGCTGGGCGTTTTTTATCGCAGGCGTACCGGGTCTCCTCATCGCTGCGGTGGTGCGTTTCAGCATGATTGAACCGCCTCGCGGTTATTCCGACGGACTGGTCGAAAAGCCTGTGGCACCGCCTTTTCTTGCAGTGGTCAAGCACATGGCGGCTGACGCCAGGGTTCGACATCTGGTCGCCTGCAATTCGCTGATTTCCATGGCGGGTTACGCGGCAATTGCCTGGGCGCCAGTTTACTTCCAGCGTGTGCACGAATTTTCCACCGGTGAATCAGGCACATTCCTAGCTCTTGCGATTGGTGTTGGCGGCGGCGTTGGCACCTTTTTAGGCGGTGTGATGGCCGACAAGCTGGCGCGCAAAAACGAAGGCTGGCGCGCCTGGATCGTTTGTATAACAACGTTGGTTTATTTACCCAGCGCCTACATGAGCTATATCGAAACTGACCCGAATACGGCTTTGTTGTGGTTCCTTGGTCCGGCGGCAATGGGCGGCGTGTATATAGGCACCAACTTCGCCATATTGCAGTCGCTAGTGCCCGTCGAGATGAGAGCGGTCGCTGCTGCGATAAGCCTGTTTATCCTCAATATTATTGGACTCGGGCTTGGACCGCTAAGTGTGGGGATCATCAGTGATGCCTACGCTGCAGATATGGGCATAGACAGCATTCGCTACGGCTTGATTTTCACTCTAGCAATTATGCTTTGGGGGGCCGCGCATGAAGCTCGCCTCGGCCAACTACTGAGCCGCACTTTTCCATCAGGCGCCGCCAAGGCATCTTAACTCGAAGTGTTTGATTTGCTCGTGGACTTGGATTTGGTTTTGGACTCAGGCTTTAACTTGGTCTGAGTCCCAGGACTTGGAGCTCTAGTACCGATATTTTCAGAGGTGTAGGGGCGGGCGTGCTGCCAACAGCGAGCCGACCCTGTGGGCCAGCTTGCTATCGCCTGCATGAGTTGCGCGGTGCTACTCGATCAGTCTAATTCGGCAACGCTGCTAATTTCTTTGCCCACCAGACCATACTCGATTGACTCCGCAACGCTCATCCAATGATCACGCTGAATGTCTTCACCGACCTTGGCTTCACTTTGCCCGGTTTGTGCCGCGATTACGCTGATGATTCTTTCGCGCGTCTTTATCAGTTCTTTGGCGTGAATTTGAATGTCCGATGCATCACCGCCAAAGCCGCCAGAGGGCTGGTGTATGAGAAAGCGGGTGTTCGGAAGCGCGTAGCGATGCTCGACTGCAGTCGCAAGGTAGATGTTGGTCGCAATGCTACCTACCCATCCTGTACCGACTACGCGCACATCTGGTTTGATAAATCGGATTATGTCGAAAATGGTGTCGCCAGACTCGACATGGCCGCCAGGGGAGCCGATGAATAATGTGATTGGCTCATCAGACTGGAATGCCAGCGCCAATAGCTTTTCGGACATCTTGCGGGCCACATCCTGATTAATTTCACCGAACAACGTTAACGTTCGATTCTGCATCAACACGTTTTCGGTCATATTAAAGTTCTTTGCGGCCTCCGCCATTGCGCCATCGTCTTGTTCGCTGTCTAACCGAGTCATGCGGTGCTCCTGCTGCGACCCTCCTAAAGTTCGGTTAGGGTCGGTGAATGAAACGTGTACTATACCTCTAAGGTGAATGACGATGTTATGGGCGAGGGAGGAAATTACAATGCCAATTGCACCAGAGTACCAAGCCATGCTCGACCAGTTGGCGGCAGGCGAGCCTGCACCCGGTCTTGCTGAGTTACCAGTCGCAGAAGGTCGCGCTGTTTACCAAGCAATGCGGCCTGTTAACCCGGCGTTACCCATCGGTCGCATCGAGGACACGGTTATTCCCGGTCCGCACGACATTCCGATTCGAATTTACTATCCCGATGCCTCCGGCACCTTCCCAGTCATGGTTTTTTACCATGGCGGTGGGTGGGTCATCGGCGACCTAGAAACCGCAGACGCGGCTTGTCGCAACTTAGCCATGGCTGGCCAATGGGTGGTGGTATCCGTAGATTATCGCCTCGCCCCGGAACATGTTTTTCCGGCAGCGGTAGAGGACGCTTACGCCGCAGTTGTTTGGGCTACAGAAAATACCGAACGCCTCCAAGGCAACGGCCGCATCGCGGTCGGTGGTGAAAGCGCCGGCGGCAACCTCGCCGCAGTGGTATCACTCAAGGCTCGGGATGAAGATGGACCAGCCATTCATTGCCAATGCCTGCTGTATCCGGTTACCGACATTGATACGAGCCATGCCTCCTATGCGGAAAACGGCAGCGGCTACATACTCGAAGAGGCCACCATGGCATGGTTTTGGGCAACCTATTGTCCAGACGCCGCGTTGCGCCGAGACCCGATGGCAACGCCTCAATCAGCAGTTAGCCTGGCGAATCTGCCGCCAGCGGTGGTAGTGACGGCTGAGTTCGATATTCTGCGCGATGAAGGCAGTGCTTACGCGCAAGCCATGCAAGCCGCCGGCGGTGAGGTCACACATCTGAACTGCGCCGGCTTGTTACACGACTTCCTCGGCATGGTCGGCGTGTTCCAATGCGTGAAAGCCCCCTTCGAAGAGACCGTTGCAGCCGTAAATGCGGCTTTAGCAAAAGCCGGCTAGCCTGGGCAACTATTCAATTCTTTAAATTAGGAAGCATGATGCTGTTTGTTCTTATCTGCGAAGACCACCCCGATAGCTTTGAATTGCGCCAGCAAGTTCGACCGGAACATCTGACGTTCCTGGCAGATTACGATGTCCGTTTCGCCGGGCCGATGCTGAGCGATGATGAAGAGTCCATGGTCGGCTCAGTGATCGTTATCGAGGCTGAGAATCTGCCAGCGGCACAGAATTTCGCCGCTCAGGATCCGTACAACCTAGCAGGGTTGTTTGCCAATGTGACGGTTAAGCCATTCAAGCAGGTGATTCCCAACGCCCAATAAGCGCGTTTGATAAACGTCTGCGCCTGGACTATCGAACTCTGGATAGTCCATCCGAACTGACCTGGCTGGCTCGTTAAATTCTGCCGGAACATCATCACGTACGTGTTCCTCTATTTTAGGAAACTGTTTTATAGACCCTTTAGTAAGGTCACTCTTTTTACAGCACTCTTTTAAATTACTGGTAGGGAAGGGAGAAAAAATGCGAACCGCAATAGTTATGGGAGTGGGTCCAGTTCGAGGTTTAGGTGCACAGCTTTGTGTTCGCTTTGCCGACCCTAAAGCCGACGGTCTGCACGTATTAGTCGCAGGACGTAGCCAAGACAAATTGGATGCCGTGGTCACAGCAATTCAACAAAATGGCGGGAGCGCCGAAGCCGTTATCGCTGATGCCACCGTTGAAGCAGATGTCGTCGATTTGTTCGATCGCGCTGGAGACAACTTGGATTTAGCGATTTATAACGCGGGCAACAATACGCCGGGCAAGATTTTCGACATGAGCGCCGATTATTTCGAAACGAGCTGGCGTATTTGTTGTTTTGGCGGCTTTTTGTTCGGTCGTGAAGCCCTGCGTCGAATGCAGCCAAAAGGCCACGGTACAATTCTATTCACCGGCGCAAGTGCCTCAATGCGAGGCCGGGCAAATTTCGGCGCGTTCAACTCATCGAAAGCCGCATTGCGCAATTTTGCCCAAGCCATGGCCAAAGAATGCGGACCCGAAGGCATTCATGTGGGCCACGTCGTTGTGGACGGGCCCATCGGTGGCGACAAGATCATTCAAGGGTTCCCGCAATATGCGGAAAAACTCGGCGACGCGGGCATGATTAGCATTGAAGGTATCGTCGACGGCTTTGCTTACCTTTACCACCAGCCCGCCCGCGCTTGGAGCTTCGAAATTGATGTACGCACCTCCCTTGAGAGATGGTAACGCGGCTCTTCTCTGAGGCGCGACAGGCAAGAGACGAGAGACGAGAGACGATTCAAATCGAAGCGTCTCGCTCCTGTCCCTGCCTGCACGTACAGAATGTCTGCAAATGGTGCCCGCTCAATGCCCTACCCTTGGCTACCGAACGACATACGCCAAACCGCTTTCGCATTGCTGCACAATTTCAACGACTGAATCACTTACCTCGACCCCATCCTGCCCTTCTGGCGACATCACAAACAGCCAGACCAGCGGCCCGACAAAGGATACGCACACAAAATAAAGCGATGCATCGGCGGATTGGTTGCTAGAACCAGTGCCCCGCCGAACACCCGCTCATTACTGACAATGTCGCTACTGTGTACACCAGTCATCCAATTCTTTTTCGCGGCTCTGAAAACCGTACCGTCGAAAAAAGTGCATTCGAACTCCCGAAGATTGAACCGTTTGCTTTGATCTTTCTGCCAAATTTTCAGTAAATAGGCTCGCACAAGGCGAAACCATCGATAACAAACAACGTTTTTAATGCAGCACAGGGTAAAGCGACAATTGACAAATAAAGGCAACCGAAAAAGGCGCTGAATTTAGGCCTTCCGAACCCGGTTTGAATGTGCCGCTCCACCAAGTAATCAGG
>DJYW01000124.1:12421-13683 GCA_002450255.1 Gammaproteobacteria bacterium UBA6968 | reverse complement strand
GGGCGAATCGCAGATAAACTCAACTTTTTGAATACGATTGTTATGCTCAGCTAGCTAACGATTTATCACTGACTTTTACTGTTAGAATACGCTTCGTTCTATCCTAGAGCAGGCTGCTCGGACGAGGACCCGCCAACCATTGATTCGCAGACCGCTCGAGAGTAGCCCCAACCTGCATCCGAGCGAGCCGGATTTCTGATACAGAAGATGCATACTAATCGGATGGGGCCCTCGCAGAACTAGTCGACTCGTGCAGCAGCGTAGCCAGATAGCACCAACGCACCGTCCTGATTGGTGGTCTCCACCTTGAGATTGACGATGCCGTCCTCGATGCCCTCAACCGTCGCGGTGGAATTCAAGGTATCACCCGGCCAAACCTGGCTCGTAAAACGAACACCATATTTGGTAAGCCGTCCGTCTCCAACGTAGTTAGTAACCATGCGCCCCGTCATACCCATAGTCAGCATGCCGTGGGCGAACACTGACGGATAACCTGCCACTTTTTCGGTAAATAACTGGTCGGTGTGAACCGGGTTATAATCACCAGATGCACCTGCGTACATAACGATCTGGGTGCGCTTAAGATCCTCGACCAAACACTCTGTATAAGTGTCGCCTACTTGTAATTCACTTGCTTTAAGTGCCATGACTCCCCCTATTGATCCACTGGCCGTTCAGTTCGTACCCCTACGCCGCGCGCAGTAATAACGAGTTCGCCATTTTGATCTCGATATTCCGTTACCGTCTCGCTGAAGACAAGCTTGCCGCTGCGCTTACCTTCTTTCTCCCAGGTTTTGCCCGGGAAACTCGTGACCGTTAGCTGGTCACCAGGCTTGAGGTGGCGATGATATTCAAAGTGCTGCTCCGCGTGCAGACCTCCACCGCCTCCGCCACCACCACCAGAGCTCTCACGCTTGATGCCGGTCGGCTCCTTGCCCGAACCAAACCAATCTTCGTTGGTTTTAGGGCGCAAAAAATAATCCGGATCAAACTGAGCGCTGGATTGCGGAAATGTTGGCGGCGCGATAATCGTGCCAGGCTCGGTGCCCTCGGCATACTCCGCGTCGTAATAAATCTGGTTATCATCGGCAACCGAGCGCGCAAACATCATGATGTGCGTCGCTTCCACCGGAAACTTAATATCAGCCATTGACCTCCTCCTAGCGGCGAGACTCAAGGTCCTCCGCAATTGTTGTCGTCTTGGTTTAGACGCTTCTCTCGTTAACTAACCTACAGGTAAATCATTAACGCTGAAATCATTA
>DJYW01000124.1:0-12096 GCA_002450255.1 Gammaproteobacteria bacterium UBA6968 | reverse complement strand
TCATTAACGCTGAAATCATTAACGAAAGTCGCTTTACGATTCTTGCGGCGGGGATTCCGAACGCATCAGACGTGCGACCTATCCGCTGGCGAACTCCTTGCTTGGAGTCCGCTGCGCGCCATCCCCGGCAAGCTTCCCTCGTGGCATTGAGTATCTACTTTTTGCCTCATCTGTCAAAAGCGGCATACAAATGCTTAACCCAAAATTAGCATCTCAGTCTTGGATGACGAACCTAACGCCCTTTAAACTCCGGCGTGCGTTTTTCCAGGAAAGCAGTAATCCCTTCCTGTTTATCTTCTGTCTGTACCAACGCTCCTTGCGCATATTTTTCAAACATGAGGGCGCCGGCTAGACCTGCCTCCATACCAAAGTGCACCATCGCCTTCATCGTTCGCGGCACAAAGGGTGCGAAACCCGCCAGGTGCGCTGCCATACGGCGTGCTTCGGGCAGTAACTCCTCTGGCTCTATTAAACGGGTCACTAAACCCATCTGCAATGCTTCCTGAGCGCTGATCGGCTCGCCCATCAGCAGCATATGCATACCCCAACCTCTGCCGACGATGCGCGGTAGGCGAGCAGTGGCCCCACCCCCTGGGATAATGCCCAACTTTCCCTCTGGCGTGGCAAAACGAGAATGCGGCGTTGCAATCCGCAGGTCACAGCCTAATGCAACTTCAAGACCGCCCCCCATGCAGACGCCATCTATCGCAGCAATGGTTGGCTTGGGAGTTTTTTCCAGTTTTTCCGCTAAGCCCTGGACGATGGGTTCTAAGGCTTTCCGAAGGTCTCGATAAAGCACCTCCGACAAATCCGAACCTGAGGCAAAAGCCTTCCCACCTGCCCCGGTAATGGTTATGACACGCACCACATCATCGGCGGCGGCCTGATCTACAGCTGCATGCAGTTCATCTAATGTGGCCAAAGAAATCGCGTTGTATTTTTCGGGTCGATTGATTGTTATCAGCGCCATATGTTGTTCGACTTGATAAGTCACATTGGGCTTAATGTCGCTCTCTGTTTCTGTTGTACTCGCCATGCGGATTGCCTTAGATCTGACTGAAAGAATGGACTCGGGAGTGAGTCTTGGAATACCCAATCGTTGATTAAACAAACCGACAACGCAAGCCTCGAGACTGGCAGGCCCGAGAGGCCAGAGCGACAAGCATTCGGGTAAAGGCCAACTGAGACTCAGCGTTGCGACTCAACTTGGCGTGTTGAAGTTTTAGTTACGGGTAACGGCGGGATTGGAAAGCTACTGATACAAGGAACAAAAAGACAGCGAAAAGAAAGAAGGTGAGGGAGAAAAAGAAGGGGAAAAACGAGAACGAAGATATTAAAGCAGCACTCGCCGGAAAGTGATTTGCGTGCCTCTCTGAGACAGAAACACAGTCTCGCAGCTGCACCCAAAAGTAGTCCGACAATAAAAAGAACGCCGGCCTGGAGAGACGGCCGGCGAAAATGGAGCTTCTTCTACATTACTGACTCAGTCCCGTAGTCGTTTTTGTAATGCAAGTTGCTCCGAGAACGACTCCGCTGCTTGACGGCCTATACGGTGAGTTACGAGCAATTCGACACTCTCACGCCAAAGTTAAATTCCGATTAGGAGATCCAAATTCAACTCTCTAGCTGTGCAGTCTCGGTACTCAACGCGTCTGACCCGGAGTCTAGGGAGAATCGCTTTTCCTTAACAACCATATTGACGGCCAGTCGTTTCGCATAAATTGCTCCAAACCATACTTTTGTGACAATTTGTATCAACGGAGCAGCAGCTCAGAACGCTTTTTACGCCGCCGCCTGCAGAAGGCTGTGGCTTTAAGCAAAGTTTAAGTGCATCTCGCAACCACCGTCCGGTGAAGATTCTATGCTGATCTGCCAACCGTGCGCGTCGCACAGCTGTTTCACAATAGCCAGCCCCAGACCACTTCCGCCGGTGACCGGATTACGAGATTGATCGATGCGAAAAAACGGTTGAAACACTTGCTGACGGAAGTCCTCAGGAATGCCTGGTCCGTCATCGGCAACCACGAGACGATCTGCGAACACGCTAACGGAGACTCGCTCGCCATGCTTAACCGCGTTGTTAATTAAATTCGCCACCACCCGCGCAAATGCGTTGGCAGCGAGTCGCACTGGCATCTCTGGCGGCTGCCTAAACCCGACCTCTATCGGATGATCAAAAGTGTGCACGATTTCCTTAACGTAGGCCTGCAAGTCCACTTCGGTTGCAACTTCCTTGGTACCCCGAGCGAACCTCAGCGCGTCACTGATCAGTTCGTCCATTACTTCCAGATTATTCTCAAAACGACGGATCACTGTCGCATCGATGGACGCGGGCAACAGCGCCAAACCCAACCTCAATCGCGTCAACGGCGTTCGCAGGTCGTGGGAAATACCCGCCATAAGCGTGGTCCGATTGTTGAGCAATACCGATATATCACGCGCCATCTCATTAAAATTTCGCGTTAGCGAGACGAGCTCACGCGGCCCTTCCTCCAATAGTGGCTCGATTTCCTGCGTGCCGCGAAAGCGCTCGGCTTGCTTAGCAACTTTTACCAGCGGCTTGGTAATCCGTTGCACAATCAGCAGCGATGTGGCGAATACGATAGCAGCGCCAACACCGAATATGATGATTGCTACAAATAAGGGTTGGATATCGGTGCGTTCAGCCGACACCCCCACCTGCAACGTAAAGCCCCCCATCGGAATTTCCAACCAGACCAGCTCGTCGCCATCGAGTAGGCTGATCGCGCTGTCTAAGCGTTGAATTAAGCTTGCGTGAACCAAGCTGATGTAGCCGGACGGATCGACCAACTGGGGTAAGTCCTGGGCCGCTTCACTAATAATCAAATCGTGATTCTGTGCTAGTTCGAGCTCAAAATAAGGTCTAGCGCTAGGAGGCAACTCGACCCACGTCTGTGCCGACAACGCCATTAGCGCGGCTTCGTCATCTGCAGAACGCTGGGTGATTGGGTTAATGACGAATGTGTAGAGTGCGATGATCGAGACAATGACTATGAGCGATGCACTGACCGCCAAGATTAGATTTGTTCGCCCTAACAACGACGCCGGCGCGCGCAGCCAGCGCCGTTTAGACATCGCTGTCGGGTGAGAACATATAGCCCTTACCCCAAATGGTTCGTATTAAGGTTGGTTTTGACGGATTCCTTTCTAGCTTTGCACGCAATCGCGTCACACGCACATCAATAGATCGATCAAAGGGAGAACGCTCTGCACCAGTCAACAAATCTAAGATTCTGTCGCGATTGAGAACCTTGTTAGGGTTCGAGACCAAGATCTCTAACAGATCAAATTCGCCAGAGGTCAGGCTAACCTGTTCGCCATTGGCAGACAGTTGATGTGAGGATAAATCCAAAACAAACTCATTAAACGCGACCCGATTGGTATCAGGTGCTGGACTATCCTTCTGGCTGCGTCGCAACACAGCCCTAACTCTGGCCAATAGTTCGCGCGGATTAAACGGCTTAGAGACATAGTCGTCTGCACCGACTTCCAATCCCACAATACGGTCGACGTCATCGCCCTGAGCGGAAACGATGATAATGGGGAGATTGCTGGAAGCTTTGAGTCGCATAGCAATATCCAAGCCCTGCTCACCGGGTAGCATTAGATCGAGAATCAGCAAATCGCAGGTATTTTCCTGCAAGTAAACGTCCATCGCTTCACCTGAATCCACCGTAGCCACCTGAAAACCCTGCTGTTCAAGATACGCTTGGGTCAACTCACGCAGCTCAGGGTCATCGTCTACGACTAATAGGCGCGCGCCATCTAACTCCATACTACTTAATCCGGACTTTTTGCTGAGGCTTTGGCTGCCTTGGGATCGGTTTGTTGCGTTGCCTGCGCGGCGCTAGCACCCGGCTGCACGCTAATTGCTCGACCAACGCGACGCCGATTTTCGAACCCGACGCCGAACCTGACTCGAGTGCGGGCTTGTCCTGTCAGTCGGCCGGATGAGCTCGCACCGGTGCGAATTTGTATTTGCTCGGCGTCCTGTTGAACTGCTACGCCGCTAGAACTTACCGCACCGTCAGCACCAGTTTCGTGAATAGTTTCAGGTTCTGCATTTTCAATAGATGCCACAGCATTACCGACTGCATTACTGGCTGCATTACTGGCTGCATTCGGATTAGCCCGCACTCGGGAAATTTGCGTGCTCTGCATAACCTGTCGGCCGTTCGGTGAAACTCGAATAACTTGGGTTTCTACTCTAACGCTACCGTCGGCTCCTTGAGTCACTCGTCCATAGCGGCGCTCGCTCGCTTGCGAGGACGTTACGCTGCTTTGATCAACGATCGGTCCGACATTCGCATCCTCGTTTTTTGAGCCGCGCTTCATACGTAACGAAACTTCTGCCAGCAAATCGCGCCGAGCGGCTGGAGATAGGCGCGGCCATTGTTCGATTAGCGCCGTTAGCTGGGTATCTGTCATTTGTTGCCAATTTGCTGGCCGAGCGCCAATTGGAATCTTAAGACGGTTATTAGGGGCGACTACAGCGGCAGACCTGGTTTGCCGCGACAGTCCATCAGCGGGCATTTGTGCCGAGGCCTTGACGGATTCCGCAAAGCCGGATGGGTTTTCCTCCGCATAGGCAACATTGCTTAACAAGAACATCGCGATCAGCAGCATGGTGGACCCATACACGCTCTTACGCTGGCGACTCGGCCAAGATGCGCTGCGTTGTTGATGTGGATGCCAATGGTTCATGCTGTTTTCAGTTGTTGAGTCACACGTGTCTTGATGTGTCTCGATATGCCTTTGGATTGTCGGTGTTCGCACTACCGCTATGCTTGCCGAGTAGGTTACGACGAATAGTGTGCAAACCTCCTGTTACGCGAGCATTTCCGCTGCGTTTCAGTGTGTATCCTGAACCAATTAATCGATTAACGCCACATGCGTCGCCCCGTTAGAAAGTCCCGTTAAACCGCCTCTTCAGCGCGATTGTGAGCGGCATGATTAGCTTTTCTGGCTCAACAATGTCGACGGCGCGGACATAAAATTAGGCTGGGAATAAGCGGATCCATAGAAGATAGAAACGACGAAGAAAGTAAGCGAAGCAGGCAAATAGAGGTGATGAACAATGTCAGCGGAGAAACACAGCGTACCGTGGCCATCACCACGGCACGCTGCGTCAATTGATCGCAAGGTCGCTCAGAGCTTAGGCCAGTTCAAACAAACCTGCAGCACCTTGGCCACCACCGATACACATGGTGACAACACCATAGCGCTGATTACGACGCTTTAACTCACGTAAAATCGAACCAGTTTGACGTGATCCGGTCATGCCAAATGGATGTCCGATAGAAATACTGCCGCCGAGGACGTTGTACTTCTCGTTGTCAATACCCAAGGCATCACGCGAGTAAAGACACTGTGAGGCAAACGCTTCGTTCAATTCCCACAAATCGATATCGTCTTGCTTAAGACCAGCATTTTCGAGCAAACGTGGAATAGCGAAAACGGGACCGATGCCCATTTCGTCTGGCTCACAGCCCGCTACCGTAAAGCCACGATAAATACCCATAGGCTGGAGACCCAACTGCGCAGCACGATCTGCGCTCATTAATAGAGTCATTGAAGCGCCGTCAGACAACTGCGAAGAGTTACCAGCGGTCACAGAGCCATCTTCTTCAAATGCCGGTGGTAATGAAGCCAGGCCATCCAAAGTCGTGTTAGGACGGTTACATTCGTCCTGATCGACAATCACTTCTTCATGCGTTTCTTCGCCGGTCTCTTTATTGACCTTCAGCATGGTTGCTTTCATCGGCACGATTTCTTCAGCAATCTTGCCGGAGTCTACCGCTGCTGCGTAACGAATCTGGCTTTGCAAAGCATATTCGTCTTGCATTTCCCGAGTCACCTGATAGCGACGTGCAACCACTTCTGCGGTGTTACCCATTGCCATGAAAATTTCTGGCTTTTCATCCAGCAAACGTTGGTTTTGCTTGGCCTTGCCTGGCTCCTGACGGGTACGCATAGAGATTGAGTCTACACCGCCAGCAATAGCCACCTGAGTCTGACCGGAAGCGATCTGATTCGCCGCCATGGCGATTGATTGCAAACCTGAAGAGCAGAAGCGGTTAATCGTGGTGCCTGCTACCGTAATGGGTAGCTTCGACAAAACGACTGCCAAGCGCGCCAAGTTTCCATCCTGCTCACCAGAGTGGCTGGCCGCACCGACATAAACGTCTTCAACTTCATCTGCAGAAACATTTGGGTTGCGGTCCAACAATGAATCGATGCAGTGGGCCAACAGGTCGTCTGATCGAGTTAGGTTAAAGCTGCCACGAAACGCCTTGGACAGGCCGGTTCGTACGCTATCGACAATTACTACGTCTTGCATGGTTTCTTCCTCATATTATCTAGTCTATGACTGCGAATTCAGGTACTGCGATTCACACTCCACCCCCGCTTGGGCTGCTCGAGATCAAGGCGCTGCCCTGATCTCTGTCTGAGCGTGGGTGCTCGTCACCGATTACCCACGGGTGGTATGTAAAGCGAAAGAAAAGAACCAAGCTGCGTCCACATAGCGCGAGGTCGAATGGACTAACGCCCCTAATCCCCGCTGCCTTATGCCGCGCTATGCGAGCGAGCCATCCACAGCTGCCATTGCAAGCTGCGGTACCGCTTGCTGAATGGCTAATGCCAAGTCTCAGTCTTTTCGATAGCGTGTTCCCCAGTTCGCAAATATTAAACAGTTGGCACATCAAGCGCCATAGTAAAGTGCGCCGCCATTGCGCTGCTTCTTGGCGGCACTTTGAAACAGACAAAGTGGGGATAGGCAACAAAATCCGAGTGCTTTTCGACGCTGGTGGGATTAGGGTAAGAACTGCAATCATAACTACTGAGGAAACCAGCATGAGCCAATTCCATGAACTCAACATGCTCGACATTGAAGGCAATAAAGTTGACTTTGCAGACTATGCAGGAAAAACCTGTCTGGTCGTTAACGTCGCCAGCGCCTGAGGCCTAACGCCACAGTACGCCGGGTTGCGTACTCTGCAAGAAGAATTTGGTGATGAGAATTTTCGCGTGTTGGGCTTTCCCTGTAACCAGTTTGGTGCACAGGAACCGGGCACCGAATCAGAAATCCTCGCCTTCGCAAAAAATAAATACGACGTTAACTTCACGTTATTCGAGAAAATCGAAGTGAATGGCGCTAAGGCATGTGAGCTCTATCAGTGGCTCAAATCAGCGAAACAAGATGAAGATGGCAGCGAGGACATCCCTTGGAACTTCGCAAAATTTATCGTCGACGGAGACGGCAGCGTGCAAGCCCGCTTTGCGCCGCAAACAGCGCCAGAGGAGCTGCGTCCATTGATTGCGTCGCTATTAAGCTAGCGCATTGATCAGGCAACTTGCAGCAAAAAAAAGCCTCGCTTAGCGAGGCTTTTTATATGTAACGCTAGCCGTAAAGCGAACGCGACATGGCTACGATTATCTAGTAATCGTACTTCACTTTAAGCGCAAATGAGGTACCCGGCTTTTCTTCGAATACCACCACGTTCTTCGCCGCGATTTCCACCGCTTCGTTAAGCAAATTCTGAGCTTTTAACTTAACCGTGAAATTCTCGGTTGGATACCAGGTGTAAGTAGCATCTAACGAATTAAAAGGCTTCTCGTATTCGTCGGGACTACCCAAACGGCCAGCACGATAAAGGCGTTCGCCGAATATATTAAAAATCAACGTGCCCGTGTGCTTACCGTCGTCGGAGTCATAGCCGAGCATTAGGTTGACCAGATAGTCGCTCGCGCCTGAAGAGGAACGAACATTGTTGGTTGGCGAGATCGCGGCATTGTTCACCGTCGTCTCACTGTCTTGTAGTGTCGCGTTACCCTGAATAAAGAACGACCGCAGCGCTTCGCTCATTGTTTCTAAGCGATACACACCCTCCAATTCCAATCCGACAATCTCGGTACCGTCGACATTAAAAACGCTCACCGCACGAGCATTATCTGAACGAGGCACTTCAAAGAACTCGATGGAGTTAGAGATGTTTTTGGTAAATGCACCGAGGGTGAAGCTGTTACCGTTCGCAAATATCCAATCTGCGCGGGCGTCTACGTTATCGACCTCCGCAGGACGAACGTCGGCATTACCAACTACCAAATCACCAGTGATGGGATCGAAGTAACTTGCCGGGCTGACCTCGCGAACATCAGGGCGAATTGCTGTCTGACTCATGCCCAGACGTAGTTGGAATGTTTCCGCCAACCAGCTGCCATCGTAGCCGAAAATCATCGAAGGATAGACAGCGCTATCGGCAAAAGCGGCGTTCTTAAGCGCATCACGATCAGTGGTTACCGTAGGATTATTCACTGAATAACCGTACACATTCCACGCTAGCGCAACCTGCCGGTAGTCTTCCTGCCGAGCACCAAGCGTTAAGCGATAGTTTTCCAGCATTGTGATGTCGGCAGCAATGAAATAAGCATCCGTCATGGTTGCCGCTAAATAGCTGGCGGTCGCGCTCTCTTGCGTTAACAGCTTGAATCCGTTCGCCGCATCCGAAACATTCGCATTCGAAAACACCTCCGAATAGCTGCCAATCAACGCGGAAGTAGATGCTTCCGTACTGCCTAGGCCAAGCTCGCGTTGTTCGTACGCTCGCGCTTTTCGATCGTGCTGCCAGCCAAACAGGATACTGATGGTTGCGTCATCGCCTTCAAATGGCAACTCAGCGGTATAGCCGTAGCTCAAAACGGTGTCCTCTAGATCGGTGAATCTAAAGTCCGCAGCACTGGCGTCGTTTCTGACTACGGAGCCAGTCACAGTGTTAGCGCTATCTACCGTTGTGTTTGACTGAATTAACAGTTGGTTTGGAATGGAAGTGTCCGCTGTCGAGTCGGAGTAAAACCATTTCACGCTGGTGTTTTCCGGAATCAACCCGCCAATCAGCGGGACGTATTCATCTTTATTAAAGCCGAACAAATGCTCACCTTTAAACTGAACGGTTTCCAGTTCACGCTGCTCAAATTTTACCCGGTAATCGCGTCGTCCCGAGCCGTCACCAGCAAGCGTATTATCGGTAAAGTAGTCCTTGAGACCGACTTCATCGTCAGTATTGCGGATAAACAAATAATTGACGCTGACTTCATGGTCCTCATAAGCACGCAAGCCAAGGGTAAAGATCGAGTTTAGATCTACTGATCGAACCGATACTTGCTCGGTACCATAAATTAGATCTGGGCTACCAGCTGAACGAGTCTTGCGTTCAGTGCCGCGCCAGTTCGCATCATAGGATCCTGCGCCTTGAAAACCGATTTCGAAGTTGTCGGATAGCTGATAAGAGCCACCGATTGAGCCCCGATAGTTAAAGTCCGGCTCGTCGTCCGCCTGGCTGTAGCCAACGTTTCGGTTAAGTAACAACGCAAGATCTCGGTTAGCCGCTTCGGCATCAGCCAGCGTGGCATCCTGATTGCCCTGCGCAATCAACCCAGCCTGGATATTGGCAGGCGAAATATTGCCGCGGTATTTATCAAACGCGGTTAACAGCGCAGAGTTCATCGCTCGCGTGCCGTCATCAGTACCCCAATCATCATCACCACCGCCAGCATAGGTCAGCAGATTATCGCCCTCAGAGTTCATACCCGAACCAGCTTCTATCGAAAAATTAAAAGCTTGGTCGGGAAACGGCATCGTGCGCACTTCAACCAAACCCCCAGCAAAGTTGGCGGGAATATCGGCTGAAAACGTTTTTTGCACTTTCAAGGCCGAAGCAATGCTGGACGGAAAAATATCTAGTGGAATGACGTTGCGAGTTAAATCCGGAGATGGGATGTATGCCCCATTTAGCGTGGTGGTTGAATAGCGTTCACCCAAGCCTCGCACGTATACAAATTTATCGTTGACTAAAGAAACACCGGTTACGCGTCGCAATGCGGCAGCAACAGTCGAATCGCCTAAGCGGCTGATGGACTCGGCATCTAACACATCAACCACGGCCTCGTCGTCCATGCGCTCATTCATGAGTTGCTGAGCGGCGCTATAGAACCTACCAACTACAACAACCTCTTCGATTGGCGCTTCGCTCTGCTCGGACTCGCTGTTCGCATCAGCGGCCTCCTGCGCGAAACTCGGTAGGGCCGTGCTCAATAGCGCACAGCTAATCCAAATTTTTGTCGTTTTCATTGGAACTTTCCTATATGTGTCCGGCCGACTATTGCTTAGTAACCGGAGATCGGATGATTGAAGCCAGCATCAACGATCGATACTGGCTTCTATAGGGATCAGGGAGAATTGATCCTCCTGACATTGTTCCTTACTCGGTCGCGTCGAACCAAAGCTTCGCATCGAGGCCGACTGCCCAACCGCTAGTCCAGTTAGTACCACCTGACTCTAGGCCACCGACATAAGTGACGCCATCGCGCGCACCTAAAGCAGTGCCGTCTACCACCATGTCTTTAAACGCTAGACTGAAGACAGGGGTAGTGCCCTCAACCAGGATCAAGTCGGTGTTGAGATCGGCAGTCGCGTCCACTGCACCACTGATGGTAGCGAAAACGTTACTACCACCCGCTTCAGTTGCGAGATACTTCCAGCTCGAATCGCCTGCCATGTTCTTGGAGCTTTTGGTTTCGCAAGCGACAACCGTGTTCTTGATGAATGCCTCAGAGCCTGCCTCGATCGCGCCGCCAACCGGGTCGACTAACTTGTCGCCGCTCTTCGCGGTTTGCGAGGTATCCGCACGTATACACCAGTTATTGCTATCGATTTGCGGACCAAAAGAAGCGATTAACAAAGAATTTGAAATTTTCGGATACAACCCTTCGCGCAATCTCCACCCGGCACCTGGATCGTGTGTACCTTGCTTGTTTGGGTTGTCCGCATCGGCCGCATCTTTAGTACCGTTTGGAGAAACAATGCAGGTTAGATTCGTTATCGTAGGACGACTGTTGAGCTTGCGCGTGACAACATCGTCAATAAACGCCTGGGTTTTGCTAGTGAAAGAACCGATACCGTCGGCCTCGATGCAGCGGTTGCCGTCGTACTGAGACTGAATTACGAGGGCGTTCGTAATCGTTCCGTTATAACCCTCGTCGATGTCGATGGAATCATCGCGGACGTACATCGCAATATAATTTTCAACATTGACCGAACCGCCGAAGAACTCGTACCCATCATCGTAGGAAGAATAGACCTGAGCATTTTTAACGATGGTGTTACTGCCAACGCCAGCAAACGTAATAGCGTTCAATTCGTTGTCGGTCGCTACTTCATAACCGGTATGTTTGGTGATGATGTACTCTAACCGGCCAGATGAGTCCTCGTCGTTATTGCCACCGTAATGCGTCGTGTTTTCTCCTTCAGAACCTTCGGATACCACATGGCATTCTCCGGTAAGAGTGGTCGCGCCGCGTGAACCCGTATACGAACACTTATTCGTGACCCCAAAACCATTGATAACGATTCCGCCCCATTCCTGTACATCTGTTGCTGCAACGGTACCGTTAATGTCGCTCAGAGACGTGAATGTGATCGGTTCAGCAGCGGTACCAATTGCGTTCATCTTCGAGCCACGGTTAATCGCGATGAAATCTGAAGCGGAGGTAAATGCAATGGTCGCACCCGCTTCGATTGACAAGGTAGGCCCATCTCCGCCTTTAGTGATTCCAGCGCCACTCAGGCCAGCATCAGTTGAGTAATTCTTACCCATGAAGAGGCTGCCCTTAAACACGTGGACGCCGCTGTTATCGAGCTTGGTCAGGACCAAGTCGACCAGAATTGGGTTCGCACCGCCATCAGAGAAGATTTCGTTGTAGGTGCAATGGGTGCCGTCAAAGTCACCCTGCAGCTTAGTGCCGCCAGAGTTCTCATAGCTTGCACATGGGTTGACGGTGGGTGTAGCCGCCTGCGTAGTGTTATTGCTATTAGATACTGAGTTATCAACCGTATTGTCAGTGGTAGCGGGATTGATATTGATGTCGCCGCTGTCACAAGCAGCTAGCGCGAACGACAAACCCAGAACGAGCAGCGCTCTAACCGGTGAAAAGGAAAGTGCCATTGTTTGATCCCCAATTGAATAAAAGTGAGTAAAAGGCCGTCAGTAAACCTCTGAATTCCCCACTGTAGTTTTG
>DJYW01000120.1 GCA_002450255.1 Gammaproteobacteria bacterium UBA6968 | reverse complement strand
ATCGAAGACATGGCGCAACTGATCCATGACCTGAAAAACGGTAACCCAGCTGCTCGCATCAGCGTGAAGCTCGGTGCCGAAATCGGTGTGGGCACTGTTGCGGCAGGTGTCACCAAAGCCCGCGCAGACCACATTGTTATCGCCGGTGACAGTGGCGGCACGGGAGCCTCGCCTCTGACCTCCATTAAACACGCCGGTGTACCATGGGAACTCGGCATCGCTGAGACGCACCAGACGCTAGTGATGAACAATTTACGATCCCGAGTGGTGTTGCAGACCGATGGCCAGATAAAAACTGGTCGTGATGTCGCCATAGCAGCACTATTAGGCGCAGAAGAATTTGGCTTTGCGACGGCACCACTGATTGCGCTGGGCTGCATCATGATGCGCAAGTGTCACCTGAACACCTGCCCAGTTGGTATTGCCACGCAAGATCCCGAACTGCGCAAGAAGTTCAACGGCTCACCGGAGCATGTCGTAAACTATTTGTTTATGGTCGCGACAGAGCTACGAACCATCATGGCGCAGCTGGGCATGCGTAACCTAAACGACATGATCGGCCGCGTTGATCTACTGCGCAAAGAAGACGCCATCTCTCATTGGAAAGCCAGCGGTCTCGACCTGACCGGTCTGCTCGAGCCTGCTTCGGAACCGGAGGAGTTCCTTGGTAGCTTCGCTATGCATGAGCAGGATCATGAGCTAGACCGGGCCTTGGACAATCAGCTGATCCCATTGGCGGAACCGGCGCTCGCACGCGGTGAGAAAGTCGGTGCAGAGTTGCCCATTACCAACATTAACCGAGTGGTTGGTGCCATGTTGTCCAATCAGGTGATTTTACGAGTTGGGCCAGAAATGCTCCCAGACGACACCATTCATTTCCGCTTTAATGGCAGTGCCGGTCAGAGCCTGGGCTGCTGGCTGGCTAAAGGTATTACCCTCGAAGTAGAAGGCGACGCCAATGACTTTGTGGGCAAGGGCCTGTCGGGCGGTCGCGTGATTGTTTATCCGCCCAAAATCAGTACGTTCGCTGCGGAAGAAAACATCATCGTCGGCAACGTGGCCCTATATGGCGCCACCAGCGGAGAGGCTTACTTCCGCGGCATCGCGGCAGAACGATTCTGCGTTCGCAATAGCGGCGCCCGCGCTGTGGTAGAAGGGGTTGGCGATCACGGCTGTGAGTATATGACTGGGGGCCGCGTCGTCGTTCTCGGCGAGACCGGCCGCAACTTTGCCGCTGGCATGAGCGGTGGTATCGCCTACATTTGGGATCCGCGAGGTCAGTTTGCGGCAAACTGTAATCAAGAGATGGTCGATTTAGACCCAATGGACGAGGCCGTCGACATTGCTGAACTGAAACAACTGATCAGCAATCATCAGCAATACACTGGTTCTACGGTTGCAGAAGCGCTGTTAGCCAATTGGGAACAGAGCGTTGCGCAATTCATTAAAGTGATGCCGCAAGACTTCAAGCGCGTTTTGCAAGAGCGCCAGCAACAAGTCAGCGCGGGCTAATGCTTTCGTTTTTTAAAGCACGGACAGACGACCGCGCTAGTATGTATACAACAATAAATTTATAGCGAGCCGACAGTTTATGGGAAAGCCTACCGGTTTTATCGACTTCAAACGCAACGCGGCGACTTATCGAGCGCCGGCAGAGCGTTTGCTGGATTTCAATGAAATCTATACGGATCACGATCGCGAGCGCCTTGCTACGCAGAGTGCACGGTGTATGGATTGCGGTGTGCCGTTTTGCCAGTCCGAGGAAGGCTGCCCAATTCACAATATGATTCCGGAATGGAATGATTTGGTTTATCGAGACCAATGGAAAGAAGCGCTAGACCGGCTGCATAAAACCAATAATTTCCCCGAGTTTACCGGCAGAGTTTGCCCAGCACCTTGTGAGGGGGCTTGTGTACTCGGTATCACCGATCCGGCAGTCACCATCAAAAATATCGAGATGGCAATTATCGACCGCGGCTTTGCTGAGGGGTGGGTTGTACCAACTATCCCAGAGGAACGCAGCGAGAAGCGCGTTGCCGTGGTGGGTTCCGGACCTGCAGGTCTGGCAGCCGCCGATCAACTCAATAAAGCCGGCCACGCGGTTACCGTCTATGAGCGAGCTGACCGTATTGGCGGTCTATTGATGTACGGCATTCCAAACATGAAGCTGGCCAAAGACGATGTGGTCGAGCGACGCATCAACGTCATGCGAGAATCCGGCATCGAATTCGTAACCGGCACCGCGGTTGGCGATGGCGCTAATGATTCCGTTTCAATAGCCGATCTGCGTGACCAATACGATGCAGTGCTGCTATCGACCGGTTCGACTATTCCACGCGACCTGCCGATCCCCGGACGCGAATTTAAAGGCATTCATTTCGCCATGGATTTTCTCAGCGCGAACACTAAGAGTCTGCTGGACTCCCGGCATGCCGACGGCGACTATATTTCTGCCAAAGACAAAGACGTTATCGTCATTGGCGGCGGCGATACCGGCACCGATTGCATCGGTACGTCAATGCGCCATGGCTGCCGTAGCCTGGTGAATTTCGAGCTATTTCCTAAGCCACCAGAAGACCGAGCTGGCAATAATCCATGGCCAACCTGGCCCAAAATCTTCCGCGTCGACTACGGCCATGAAGAGGCCACCTACAAGCAGGGCGAGGACCCTCGGGTCTACTCAATCTCGTCTTTGTGCTTCCTCGGTAATGAGGCCGGTGATGTGACTGGTGTGCGCACTGTGGAAGTAGAGTTTAAAGACGGCAAGTTCGAAAACGTCCCCGGCAGCGAGAAAGACTGGCCTGCCGACCTGGTATTCCTGGCAATGGGCTTCCTCGGACCAGAACATGAAGTCAGCGATCCCCTGGGCCTGGACTATGACGAAAGATCTAACTTCAAAGCCACCTACGGCGACTATAAAACCAATATTGATAAGGTTTTCGCTGCGGGCGACTGTCGTCGGGGCCAATCATTAGTTGTACGCGCTATCAATGAGGGCCGCGAAGCGGCACGTGAGATTGATAGGTTCTTGATGGGTGATACGAATCTGCCATAGAAGACAGATCGCGCTGACCTGGAATGGCTAGCGATCTTGCAGAGTACGCCGCAATTCCTTTTGGACTGAGCGGACCTGTCGTATCAGTGGTGTCGTCTCCTGAAGCGCCGGCGGTAACCGTTTTTGTGCGGCCTCAGCCTCGGCGACACTGGCAAAACGGCCTGCTATCAGCACAAACAAAAGCTTGTCGTTTCGCTGAGTTCGATAAGAAGCCAATTCCTCTGCAATTCCTGCATTTGTAACCGGCCCGCCTATGAAAGCGTCCAGTGCCGTTCTCGAGGATAACGTGATCAACTGCAGAGTGTATGCCTCGGGGTCTTGTTGAATGATCCAAGATGCAGGCCGACTTTCCTCCGCCCATAGCGAAGATGCGATTAAGCTGGTAACAAGGGTAATCAGCGTCGATGCAACGCGCATAAAGCCATTGAGCATCGTTAAGCCCACTCTGCCTGAGTGAGCTTTAGCCACAGCGCTTCGATTGTTTCCGGCGCAACATCATCCACTACATCGACTTGCCCCAGATCTGCTGCCAAGATAAATCGCACCCGACCATCGACTGCTTTCTTATCCATACCCATAACACTAAGAAGCGTTGCAGCATCGACCTGCAACTCGTCACGGCCCGTCCACTGCGTCGGCAGGTGCAGCTTTTCTAACAGCTTTTCGATGCGGATAACTTGTGCTGCCGGGAGACCCGTATGAGCTGTGGAGAGATGCGCGGCCATGACCATGCCGATGGCTACCGCCTCACCATGCAACCATACGCCGTAGCCGCAGAGTTTTTCGATAGCATGACCAAAGGTATGGCCATAGTTCAGGATTGCGCGACGGCCGCCTTCGCGTTCATCAGCAGCAACAACTTCCGCCTTGATCCGGCAGGACGTTGCAATGGCATACTGCAGTGCTTCCGGATCGCGCCGCGCCAGCAAATCTGCGTTCGATTCTAGCCACCCAAAAAAATCTGCATCGGTTATGACGCCATATTTGACCACTTCGGCCAGCCCAGCCGCATATTCCCGTGGTGGCAACGTCGCCAATGCATCGGTATCAATGCAGACCGCAACTGGCTGATGAAAGGCGCCAATCAGATTTTTGCCGACTGGATGATTAACCGCAGTCTTGCCGCCTACAGAAGAATCAACTTGTGCCAGCAGCGTTGTCGGGATCTGGATAAAGTCCACGCCGCGTTGCAAGGTCGCGGCAACAAAACCGCATAAATCGCCAACGACTCCGCCGCCCAATGCGATTAGGCATGTGGAGCGGTTATGGCGATGCTGCAAGAGAAAATCTAATGCCTGAGCATAGGTCTCTATGCTTTTGTATTCTTCGCCATCACGCATTGAGAAGACATCAACTTGATAGTCGGCAAGCGCTTCTAAAACGGCGGCGAGATAGATATTGGCGACCGTCTTATTGCTAATGATGGCGACCTGTTGACCGCGAATATGAGGCGTTAGTCGCTCGGCCAGCGCGGTACTGTCCGCCAACCAGCCTGAGCCAATGTCAATCGGATAACTGCGTTCCGCTAAATTTACTGTGACTTGAGGCATAAGGTTTTACGCTTTCCCAATACTAAAAGCTTTCTTCTTAGCGACTGCAACTTCAAACCACCGCATCCTCACGCAAACGCTGTAAGATAAGGTTTACCAAGTGATCCACTTTTTTAGCGCTGGTATCAAAACGGTAGTCGGCAATTTCCATATACAAGGGTTCGCGCTTCTTTAGGAGATTGCCAAGAATTTCGCTGGAATTGCCCTGCTGCAGCAACGGCCTTTTGCGATCATTACGCACACGCGCCACTAATCTGCGCAGCGAACTTGAAAGATAAATGACCGTCCCTCGTTCAGCTAGATGCGCTCGATTCATAGGATTTTCGACCACGCCACCGCCTGTGGCGAGCACAATGCCATCATGTTGAGTTAGATCTTCAATCACCGCGCATTCACGACGACGAAAACCGGCCTCACCCTCCACATCGAATATCCAGGAGATTTCGGCACCGGCACGCGCTTCAATCTCGGTGTCCGAGTCAAAAAAAGGTCGCTGCAAATGCTCCGACAAGGCTCTACCAACCGTGCTTTTACCCACAGCCATCAACCCGATGAGAAATATATTTGTACCTTTCATGCGCTTCACCACTGCCAACACGCAGTGTAATCCATCAATGCCTAGTGCGCGACGCGTATGCCCTCCCACGCCAACCTAGTCTGGCAGGATCTTGGGAGTAATAAAGATCACCAGCTTTTGGCGATCGTCACGCTCCTGAGTTCGCCGAAACAAGCGGCCCAGTAGTGGTAAGCGACTCAAGCCCGGCGTTTGCAGCAAGGAAGTATTGAAATCAGTCTGAAAAATACCGCCTAAAACCAATGTCTGCCCATCATCGATCACCACCTCAGATTCCATTTCGTTTGTATTGATCGAGGGTGTGCCGGCATAAATTTGGCCGACTGTGTCCTGTTTTATGTGCAGCCGAAGAATCAAACGATTATCAGGCGTGATTTGCGGCACCACCTCCAGCCTGAGCACCGCGTCTTTGAAGGTGACCGTCGTAGCACCGCTTCGGCTCACCTCCTGATACGGGATTTCGACCCCGGACTCGATCCACGCCGGCGCTCTATCAGCTGTAATTAACTTCGGGCGAGCAATAACTTGAGCCCGACCCTTGCGTGCCAGTGCGGAGAGTTCGAGATCAAGAAAACGCGTATTGGATTGAACGCGAAAGCCGAGTTTCGTTGCACCGGGAACATTTACTGCCAAATTTGCGCTGAAACCTGGTGCCGAGTTCGATGCTGAAGGGGTTGATACCGGCGGAGCCGGCGTATTTTTCGAATTGGTCTGAGTTTCCGGCGCTGGTGCAGGCGCTTGCGACGAATTGATGTCGTTCAGGTCGCCCTGCTGCCAGCGAACCCCCAATTGATCTATCGAAGAGCGGCTTAAAGTAACGATCCGCGCTTCAATCTGTACCTGGCGCAGCGCAATATCGAGCTGATCAACCAAGCGGCGTGCGTTTTCGATAGATTGATTGACATCGGTAATCACCAATTGATTGGTGCGCAAATCCGCTGCTACAAAACCCCTGGGTGTTAGCGTGCCACCTGATTTTGCCCGCAAGATAGGCAGCAAAGCTTCCGCGCGCATATAGCGGATGGGTATCACCGCTGTAACGGTGGGTTGTAAAGCGGCTACCTTCTCCGCGTTGGCAAGGACTTGCTGCGCCTGAGCCGCAATAGTCGCTCGTGGCGCAACCAAAATGACTTCGTCTATGGCTCGCCACCCCAACTTTTTGGACTCGAGCAAAGTCAAAAAAGCCACCCGCCAAGTCACATCGGTAAGTTGTAGCGTCGCTGTGCCGCTTACCTCGTCACTCACTACGATGTCGACACCGCCAAGCTCAGCCATTGCTGCCAGACTACGACGCAGGTCAATTTCCTGAAAAGATAAAGAAACCTTCTGTGAGGCGGCAGATAACGGCAGTTGAGACTTCTGAGCAACAACCTGTTGCGGCGCTAAGTAATCCACACCGATCAGGAAAAGCAGGGAAAACAAGCTAAAACGCGCCATTTACTGCTCCACTTCAATTTGGTCGTCAACAACGCGAAAGCGGTCTCCTAGCCGTATGACGTTCGGAATTGCTGGGCTGAGCGTCGATGGTCCACGGACAAACAAACGATCCGCCACGACCTGATGGATTGCCAAGCCAGTTCCCGGCACTCGCTCACCCGGTCTAAGGATCACAATTTCCGCGTTGGCTGCGGCGAACAATAGATTATGCACTTCAGCTATGCGTACGATGCCCACCCACTTAAAAGGGCTGGGCAACAGGCGTGTTGCAGGATCACACAAATCTGCGGGCAACTCATCCTCGGCTGAGAGACGGCATGGCGTAGAGTGGGGTGCTAAAGCTTTTACATCCGCCGGGTAAAACGGGTCGCCAGCGGAGGGTCGTGACTGTGACGAGACCTTAGGTAAGGATGTGGGTCCAGGTAACAAGGAAATTTGTGCCGCGCTAAGTTGGATCGAAATGCACGCGAGAATGAAGAAAAAAGCGATAGCCATGCGCTCTTTAGCGAATAGGCTCGCTAACTGAATGAAACATAGCAAATGAAGCACTGAATACACTCTAGTGAGTGCTCAGCCGAGGGCGAGCGAGAACCGGGCGAATCTCGATACGCGCGCGCAGCATGCCTGGCAGCACACCTTTTTCCAGCACAATGCTAGCCGCGAGCAATGGCAAGTCGCCACCGGCAAGTAGAGTCAAAAATCGATGTATCGAAGAGTAGCTGCCACGCAGGGTTACCAGTTGGAAGCGGCCATACGGTGAGTCCGCCGCCACCTCGCGGCCAGATAATTGCGCCAGTTCAAGAATACTTAAGCCTGCCGTGTTTGCCAGATGTTGCAACGTAGCTATGTGGGTACTTGATCCCCGCGGAGTCTCTGGCGCAGCCTCAATCACAGGCCCAAACTCGGTGCCGGCTTTCGCGGCAAGGCCTTCCGCTACGTCTGACGCCGCGCCTGTCTTCTTGTCAAAAGCCGCCTCAGAAGACCCATTGGCAAAGCCTGGAAACGCGAGAACCTCATGCTCCAACACTCGCAAAGCTGTCTGTGCATCTCCAAGCGACTGGATTGACTCAGCCATCTGCTGCAGCTGAAGTTGCTTCGCCTGATTGGCTTGGGTAATGCTGCGCCGTTCCAGAATCACCCACGCGAGAACAGACGTCGCCAAAAGCGTTGCTAATATAAAGTGAGTGACAAGAGCGTACTGCGCCTGTGTACGCGAATTCAGTTTGGCGAACCTCAATCTGTGATCAAGGGTTTCAATAACCCGATCAATCACGTGTCACATCCGGCACGGAGACCGCCAAGGCTGTACCGCGCGATAGTGGCGCATTGTGCGTGCGTTCCGCGGAACGTAGTGCCTTTGGCCTCGTTTTTGACTCAGATCCCGATTCCGACTTTAACCCTGGTGCGGACATTTTAGCCTGACGCGGTTTAGGTTTAGCCTGCAGCCATTGCTGCAGTCCCGCTAAGCCAAAGGTCACAGTAAACGGAATCGCGGAAAACTCAGGAGCATTTACCAGCACTGTCGCTGGCGGTTGCACGTCACCAACCCGCATCTGTTGCATACCCGCAGCCAGGACCGAGCTGAGCTCGACTACACGCTGCCTCAGAAGGGCTAGATCTTCCGGCTTACGCATGCGCCCCGTCACGACAATCTGTCCCGGGGCAGCGCTTTGATCATCGCCCTGGCTGGAGTGACCAGTGAAGGATTCCCCACGGGCGCTATCGAAGAGCACTCCAGTCGGCCGAGCAGCAGCGAGCAAATCCAGCGCTTTTAGCCAGGATCGCAGCTGAACACGCTGTTTTCGAATTTCCAGTAGACTGATGCGGTAGCGCTCGGCGTCCGCTTTCGATTGATTAAGTTCAATCAGCGATTGTTGATAACGATCCTCGACTTCAGCAAGCGCCATCTTTTCGATAGCGAGTGCCTGATTAGGGCCCGCCGTACCGATATACAACAAAGTGCCTAAGCTGGTAGTCAGCGATATGCCAGCTAATTGAATCAGCCAAAACCGAAGGCGCTGCAAACGGCGTCGTTTGGGCCTGGGCAAACATAAGTTGATAAAGGGCAGCACGACAATCACCAGGATCCACTACTTAGGTCAACCACGGGCGTGAAAAGGCAGTACCGAGGCCGAGGTACCGCTTGGACTTGGCTCGCGCAAACGCAAGCAGGCCAGCCCCATAAGCGCAGGCCCATGGCGCAACCACATCGAAAGGGTTGGCTAAATTGCTGCGCGAAAAAGTTGCTGTGACGTATTCGGCACGCTCCACCGCATCGTTAGCCTGCGCCCAAGCAGCCAGTTCCGAAAGTGAAGCGCCGGCACTTGGTACGGATGCCTGAATAGCTGAGGACTCTAACCCTGTTGGGGTTGCAGGCTGCCGGTTTAATTCTAAGTCCTGCTTGAACGTCGCAAGAGACGCGGAGGGTAAATCATCGTTTGATTCGACTTCGAATTCTGTCTCGCTACGAAACGCTTGCGCGACGTTAGATTTGGTTTTCACCGTCAGGGCGCGAAGAAAGCGGTTTGCAGACAGCGTGGTAGGCTCAATACAGCTTAACGGTAAACCGCTATGGCGAAAAATCTGGCTTAACTCACTTAACTCGTCTGTGCGGCCAAGCGTTATCAGCATCTCGCGTTCTGCCGCGACCTCCTCAACATCGCTCATCACGGCATAGTCAAATAGCAGCAAGTCAGCCTCATCCGCGAACTGTTCTGCCACAAAATCAAGCAAAGCCTCTTCCAGCGCCTGCACATCATGCAACATTTCTGTGGGCACCCGAACAACGCGGGTTAACAAATGCGCCTCACTAAGCGCCAAAACGATATAGCCAGGCGGGCGGTATGATGGCGGATGATGTTCGCGAAAGATTCGCTGCAAAACAGCGGCGAATTCCGGCTCACGCCAAACCCCGTTTAAAGTGTCCGACTCTGCAGAAGAAGCAACACCAGTGACATCGGAAGTTGTTACACCCGAGACCGCCGAAGCAAGTGAATCTATCGCAAACGATGGCCCTTTGGCCTCGGGCGGAAGAATCGCATCCGGCAGATCAATGGCGTGTGTCCATAACGGAATCGGCGTCTCGCCGATGGTGTTCGCGGGTGCCTCATTACGAGTGTTACGTCCGCGCTTCGCCTCGCTATAAGGTAGCGCCAAACAAATCAAACGCAACGAATAAGGCGTTAACTCCACCCCGAGTACTGTCGGCAGATTTTGCCAATTGAAAACCATCGTTCACCACTCCTATTGCCATGCAGACTGCAGCTTCATCGACGCCGACGACCAACCGCTGCGGTAACCGCCGCCAGCGTACTCCAGCCCAGCCCAGCCCAGCCCA
>DJYW01000060.1 GCA_002450255.1 Gammaproteobacteria bacterium UBA6968 | reverse complement strand
GATCTGACCGTAGATTTCCCCGCCATTTAGATCTGCCAGGTTAGGGACTAAAAAGCCGGTGTGGTATGCGGCAGTAAGTGTCGTCCCTGCCCATAGCGTTGGGGTTAAGCTTCCGCTTGCGCGATACGAGAAGATGTCATCGAAGTCGCTGTATTGGTCTAACCGCAGGATGGTATCAACAGAGATCGTCTTGGTAACGGGAAAGAATCCCTTGAGAGTGCCAGCTTTTGCTTTGCGGTCCGAACTGAGCGGCTCTGGGAAGACCTGGTCATTTAAGCCAGCTCGACTCTGTCCGTCATAATCAGTCTTATAGTTTTCTTGTTGTTGTTCTATACCTGCGTGCAGTAGCACTGTGCCGCCGGCTAAGTCGAACCACTCATAGTCTACGCCTAGGTAGTAGCGCATCAAACTTTGCTCGTTGGTCTGCATGACGGTGGTGCGTAGATTGTTAACAAAGCGTGCGTAGTCGGTGGTATCGGTTAGCAAGTTGTATCCGTATCCGGCCAGACTAAGGCGATTGTCGCCTACCATATTGGAACGGTAGCGTGCGAGAGTCAGTGTCCCTAAGTAAGTTAAACGCTGTGACAACCGACCTTGGATGCCCGCAGTGATGTCAACAAAGGCATCGTGGACCTGCGTGTCCCGGGTGCCTACATCCGCCCATCGGAATAGACCTTGATACGCACCTATGTTGCCAAAGGTTGGTGACTCGATCTGGTTGCGAGGATCGCTAACGATTGTAGGGCCTGATGAAGACGGTGGTGCCATGCGCCCGAATGAATCGACTTGGCTCCATAAAAGATCGACGAAGAGTCCAGTGTCCTCGCTGATTTCGTGTTCCGCAGCGATCCAGCTACTGATTCTCTTTAGGCTGGTCCGATTTGTCGTGACGGCGCCCTCTGCGTAACCGCAGAATTGTCCCAAATCTAAATATTCGATCGGTCCCTGGGATCCATTCTCCTCTTTGCAATTTGCGCCTGGGTGAAAGAACCAGGTATCTGTGTTTGCCGGGTCATAGGGCAGACCGTTATAGGCTGGGTTGAACAAGGTGTAGCCGTAGAGCGAAATACCGCGAGTTTCTTCTTCGGCCTGAATTCGGCCGTCGTTGTTGGCATCAAATTTTTGCGGTCGAGTGAAATGTCGATCGAGGTCGTATAGCGCTGCCGTGTAGTCATACTCCAATACGGCCATCAAGCTGGTTTTGTCTGATGATGCACCGCCGCTTATGGCAAAGGTTTTTTCGGCGCCGTTATCCCGCGACCGTTGTGCGTAACGCGAATCGAATTGCAGGCCTTCGATGCCTTTTTTCAAATTGACGTTGACCGCGCCAGCGATGGCGCCTGAACCGTACAGCGCACTCGCACTCTCAGGAACTATTTCAATACTTTCTACCGCAGTATTCGGGATCATATTGAGGTTAGTGGTGTGCCCGCCGGCGAGCACGGGTGAAGCGGCGCTTGGGCGACCGTTGATAAGGACACGGGTTCGATTGATGCCCGCGCCGCGCAAGTCCAGCAGTGCGTTGGCCTGGGCGATGTGTCCTGTTGTTTCCCGAAAGGAACCAAAAGAGTTAAGTGGGTGGTTGCGGAGCAGGTCAGCAATGGAGCCCTCTGTGCTGTTTTTGAGTGTTTGCGTGCTAATGATCATGCGTTGCGACGAGTTGGGTAGCGCGGTGTGTACTCCTCGACTACCAATGAATAGTTCTTCCTCGATAACAGAAGGCATCGGTTTTTTGTTGTTCTCGCTTCCAGTTACGGTGCTGAACGGTAGCAGGCAGCCGAGCAGGATCGCGAAAAGCGGGGTGGGCACCTTCGAGGTACAACATAAGATGAAAGGGGGAATATTATTTTGCATTTCAATGTCCACAATAGAAATTGTTAGGTTTGCTGTTCAGTGGTTGGGGACGATATAGGGTTATTCCACGAAAATCATCCGTTAATCGTAAAAAAGATACCGCTTGTTAGATTTTGCTTGAAATATGCTAAAGCTTGCATTCTTAGACTAAAAGGGCATATTAAATCGTGTCAAAGAAATAAAAGAACGGTGAGGGGCTCTACGATGGTTTAGCGGCCGGTGCTTAAGGTGGACGCGGCTGAGCGGTGTTTAGCTTTAATGTCAGACTGGATAGGAGTGCAGCTGCGGTTGACCTAGAAAGGATGAGTTGTGGCTGGTCTGGCTTGGTGTTCAGGTGGTGGTGCGGCTGGTTCTCTTGGGAGAATTGCCAGTTTTGAAAAGTTCCCGTGACGGAAATAGTCCAAGGCTTCAAGGTGTGAGGTCTAAAAGCCTGTTAGGAAATGCCTAGGCGGAAATGCCTGGGGAAAATGCCCATGCGGAAAAGTTCCAGGTAGAGAGACCTTACGGAAGAGATCCTAACCTACAAGCGAAGTCCGCTCGCATTGAGGTACTGGGCTTGTTCGCTTGCCTAACGCTGCCGGGCGCCTGACGTTAGCAAGACCATCTCATTTACTAGCGCTGCTATTCGCAGGCGTTCTGTGCATTCGCTGTAAAGCTGTTAGCGGCGAGTATGCGGCAGATTGATATTTAGCAGGCTTAATACGGAGGCTGCGAATGCTATGATTATGGCTATAAGGAAATGGGGGTTCTTGTGCCTTTCGATCTATTAAATACGCAAAAAATTGTCGCGCGTGGGTTCGTATCAACGCTTTTGCTGCTGACATCACTTTCCGTAGGCGGGGAGACTATTGTGGTAAGCACGGAGCAAGGTGAGATCGTCGGTGTTCGGCACGGAGATCATATTGCGTACAAAGGAATTCCATTCGCGCAGCCGCCGCTTGGGCCGCTGCGATGGCAGCCGCCGCAACCCGTCGCAAAGCACGATGGGGTGATGAGCGCGGCGGACTTTGGTCCAGTCTGCATGCAGCGACGTGGCGACGACACGCCGCCGATGAGCGAAGATTGCTTAACTCTGAATATCTGGACACCGGGAGCAGATAACGCCAAGCGCCCGGTTATGGTTTGGCTGCACGGTGGTGGCTTCCGTAGCGGCTCAAACCGCTACCAGGGTCAAGTCTTCGCTCAGCGCGGTGTGGTGTTGGTGGCACTGAACTACCGTCTTGGCCCTTTAGGGATATTTGCTCACCCGGCGCTCAACCCTGCGGTGGCTAACTATGGCGTTATGGACATGGTGCAGGGTTTGCAATGGGTGCAGACCAATATCGCTAACTTCGGCGGAGATCCAGACAACGTCACGATCTTTGGTGTCTCGGCAGGCGGTATGTCGGTGAACATGATGTTGGTGGCACCGGCGGCAAAGGGCTTGTTCCATCGGGCTATTGCGCAGAGTGCTTACGGCACTTGGGGCTTGCCGCGTACCCGCTCGGCGGCCAAAACGTCGGTTTTGAATATGGATTTAAGCCCTGCAGATTCTGCTGAAGAGATCAGTATTAAGGTGGTCGAACGCGTCGTCGCTCAACTTAGCGAAAGCGATGCTGGCGAACAGGTTGATCAATCCGACCGGCTGCGGCGCTCCCGGGTGCAAACCGCGGCGTCTTTACGTCAGCTTCCGGCAGATAAATTGGTTCGCGCTTATGACGGTTTTTATCTCCCTGTAGTCGATGGTGTCACCCTGCCTGAAGAGCCGGCATTGCTGCTGGCAAATGGTCAGCACCACGGTGTACCGGTGATTATGGGCGGCAACGACTATGAGGGTTCGGTGCAGCCTTACTCGGGCATCTCTATCGACTTCCTTAAAACATTTTACGCCGGCAAACACGACCAGGTGCGGGCGTTATACGCTGCTGACTTTGCGGTACAAGAATCACTAGGATGGCAGCGACTCTTTGGCGATACCCGCTATGTGGTCGCGGCACGGTTGCAAGCGGCTCATCTCGCTCGGCAAGACAATCCGGCCTGGCTCTTCTATATGACATACATCCCGCCCACGCTCAGAGATCAGTGGGCAGGGTCTGTGCACGGTTTTGATAGTTATGTCCTAACCCGAGGTAAAACTAGCGGTGACCCTGCGATGGCGAAGTTATCTGAACGGATGCTGACGTACTGGGTCAATATGGCGCGGCATGGCGATCCAAATTCGGATGGCGTACTGGCGTGGCCAACGTATAAGCCCACAAGCGAAGAATGGATGGTATTCGGTGAGCAAGATGAGGTGCGGCAAAAAGTCATCAGCGCGCGCCTGGACTTTATTGAAGCTCATTATCGTGAGCGGACTGGCGCAAAGTTGACTAGGTAGGCGTTATACCGATCCGAGACATCAGCCGGTTGTCTCCCAGATGGCATTGGTTTGTCAAACTTGCGTGGGTGTGCTGCTTGCCGGTGCCCTGAAAGCGGCGGGCGAAAAGCCTTGGGATAGCAATGCAGGAAGAGCCATCCAGAACGAGCCAAATAACAAGAATAAATCCAGAAGAGCCCATACAATAAAGTAACAGTTTCACTCTGGCTTTAAAAAAATTAGAGTGAAAGGTCGAGAAGCGCTATACCCGAAATGTGTTATGGGGCCGCGTCCCGAGTGTCTCTGGATTGCTGTAAGCCCCTTTGCATATCCGCAAGGTTTCAGCAGCGCAATTCAATCTCGGTTAGGCGCTAATCAATGCGGCAAGACTTTCCGGCACTTCGATATGTTTAGCGCGTAAATACTCGCCCAGCGATTTCGCTTGTTTGTCGATGCGGTGGTTTGATGCGGCGCCCGTACCGAGCACGCCTTTGATGTAAAAGTTCATCGCCAGAAGATTCGGCATATCGAAGCGTTCTACTTCATAGACGCCAAAGTCGGGCAGCAGTCGTTTGAACTCTGCGACAGTTAGATACTCGGACAAAAAGCTGAACGCTTCGTCGTTAGTTGCCCAAACCCCAACGTTCGCGTTACCGCCCTTGTCTCCAGAACGTGTTCCAAATAAACGTCCGAACGGCACTTTAACCAGCGGTCCTGCAGGTGCAGGCGGCAAGGTGACTGGCACCTGCTGATAAAATATCTCCTCGAGATCAAGGCGTTGAGTAGGCAGTACTTCGATGCGCTCGCCGCCGATGTGTAAGTTTTCCGTTACCTTTTTACTGTCGATTAAGGCCGGCCAATGGATGATGGTCGGCGTGCCATTAAAGCCCGCCGCGCCGCGGCCGGTATTGCCGGGAATCCCTGCCAGGCCCAGTTCAGTAACCTTAGCCGAAAATATACGTCCGAACTTGCTGGGATCGCTGCTGGTAACCGTGATGCGCAGCGCCGCGTGAGCCACTTCGTTGTTATCCGGATCGTCGTGATCGCTGCGAATCAAGTGCACGTCGATATCATCGAACTGTTCTCGCCCGCCCAAGTTGTGGAAGACAGCGTCTAGGTAACGCTCGGCTTTTAGCTCGATATCTAGCCCAGTCAACAGTACTTCCATGGACTGTTTGAAGGGTCCTAAGGTATTGAAGCAAACCTTGTGAGTAGACGGCGGACTACTGCCACGACAACCGCTGACATAGACGCGGTCTTCACCCACTTGCTCAATTTTCATGGTGTCAAAGTGAGAAATTACGTCTGGATTCATATAGGCGGGTGTGGAGATCTCGTATAACAGCTGCGCCTTGACGGTTCCTACCGAGACCAAACCGCCGGTGCCAGGGTGCTTAGTGATCGTAAAGTTACCGTTAGCTTCAATCTCGGCAATTGGATAGCCTACGTCGCGGAAGCTTGGTACCTCTTCAAAAAAGGCGTAGTTGCCGCCGCAACACTGCGCGCCGCATTCAATAATATGCCCGGCGGCCAAAGCGCCCGCCAGGGCATCGTAATCATTACGTTGCCAGTTGAATTTCCACGCCGCCGGGCCGATTACTACTGCGGCGTCGGTAACGCGCGGACAGATAACGATATCAGCGCCTCGGTCCAACGCTTCTTTGATTGCCCAGCCGCCAAAGTAGACGTTGGCGGTGAGTGCTTTCTGATCGCTATCCGAAAGGTTTTGCTGGGTGTCGAGGTTGGTAAAAGCCTCACCCTCAGTTTGCAGCGTGTCGAGGTCTTCCAGCAAGTTGTCTCCATCAATGTAGGCAACATTGGCGGTTAAACCTTGTTCTGCGAGAATTTTTTCGACTTCCTCGGCCATGCTTTTAGGATTAAGCCCGCCGGCATTGCTAACAATCTTTATATTTTTCGCTATGCATGTGGCGGCGACTTCCTTGACCTGTTTTAAGAAAGTGCCGACATAGCCCATGTTCTCGCCGCGGCTCTGCTTTTGGTTATACAGAATCGACATGGTCAACTCGGCGAGATAGTCGCCGGTTAGCACGTCAATGGGTCCGCCTTCGACCATTTGCTTGGCCGCGTCTAATTTATCGCCGTAGAAACCGCTACAGTTGGCAATACGAATTACATCAGTCATCGCTCATTCCTCCCCGTCTTGTTGGGTTACTTGCCTACCACCCAGGATGGTTTGCGCTTCTCACGGAACGAAGCCATTCCCTCAGCCCCCTCCGCCGATCGAAACATGCGCGCGCTCCATTCCGCGGTTTCTTTGAAACCCTCGGCAGTGGTTAGCTCGGGAACTCGCCGCACCAGCTTCTTGCATTCCTGTACCGCAATAGGGCCGCCTAGGTTGATCATATCCACTTCTTCCTGGACCGCCGCACGCAATTGATCTTCAGCCACCGCACGATGCGCAAAGCCCATTGCCACAGCCTGAGTACCGCTAAAGCGTTCGCCCGTTAAAAATAGTTTCATACCGTGGTGGGTGCCTAGTTTCGGTAGGCAAACCACCGAAATGATCGCCGGAATAACGCCAATACGTACTTCGCTAAAACTGAACTGCACGTCTTCACGAGCGATCACAATGTCGGACGCGCCTACTAGTCCCAGGCCGCCTGCGAATGCGGCTCCGTTTATCGCCGCAATAACGGGCTTAGGACTTTCCAGAATGGCCGTGAGCACATCGGCATACGGCACCGCACGACTGCTGCCTTCACTCAATTGCCCAGGCGGACTTTTTAAGTCTGCGCCGGCGCAAAAAGCCGGGCCATTACCGGTAATCACGATGCAGCGCACTGCGTCATCCGCATTGGCAGCCTGCAGATGGTCGTAAAGCTCGGTGACCAACACGGCGGACAACGCATTCCGATTTTCTGGCCGGTTCAGCGTGATCCAAGCTGCGCCCTGATCTATTTCATAAAGTGTTGCTTCAGTAGCCGCCATTAGCTTTCCTCCTCGGCCAGGGTCACCAGCAGTTGGCTGTTTTCGACCTGATCGCCGGCGTTGACATGGACAGTCTCCACTACGCCATCGCGGGGCGCGGTAATGCGGTGTTCCATTTTCATGGCTTCGAGAATCAATAGCAGGTCACCCTTAGCTACTGCGTCACCGGATTTGACTTCGGTGGTTAACACTGCGCCTGGCATCGGTGCGGTGAGGCCGCCGGTGTTTGCGTCCAATCCATAGTTAGGGTAGCGAGGCAGTTGCGTTAAGACCAGATCGCCGTTTTCGCTGTGAACTAACCAATCGTCGCCATTGGGTTTAACGGTGAAATAGCGGCGCTGCCGGTCGATTTCATAATCCACTTTGCCAGTGCCGCAGGTGAGACCGGCGACTTGTATCGTTGCGTCGTCACAGCGCACCATAAAGCGGCCGTCGCGTTGGCGGCGATATTCGATCTCAAGGGTTTCGCCTGCTACCGCAAAGCTGATCTGTTCGAAAGGCATTGTCGACACGCGCCAGCCGCTTGGCATGGACTGCAAAACCTTAGCGTTTTGGCGACGATGTGCTTGACCTTCTAATACGACCGCTATTGCTGCGGCGAGAAGCTCATCGCGAGTGACCGGACGCACGGTTGCCGGCTGCACGCGCTCAATGAAGTCGGTGGTGGTATCCCCAGCCAAAAACTCTGGTGTACGCAGCGTGGCGACGAGAAAGTCGCGATTGGTCTTGAGTCCCTGAATTTCCGTGGTTTCCAAAACTCGCGCCAGTCGCGCGGCTGCTTCGCGTCGCGTTGGTGCGTGTACGACAACCTTTGCAATCATGGGGTCAAACTGAATGCTGATTTCGCTGCCGGTTTCGACACCAGAATCAAATCTAGCCTGACCAATGCTTGAAGGCGTCCATGCGAGCACGGGTCCCGGTGCAGGTAGGAAGCCCTTTTGGGGATCCTCGGCGTAAAGCCGCGCCTCGATGGCGTGTCCGTTTATTGCCAAATCTTCTTGTGTGAAGGACAGTGCTTCACCTTCTGCCACGCGAATTTGCTCGCGCACCAAGTCATGCCCGATGATTTCTTCTGTGACCGGATGCTCAACCTGTAATCGTGCATTGACTTCAAGGAAGTAGAAATCTTCGCCGCTCAGCAAAAACTCGACAGTTCCCGCAGACGAATAGCCCAACTTTTTAGCCGCAGCAATGGCTGCATCCCCCATCCGCTCACGGATAGCATCCGTTACTGCAGGAGAAGGCGCTTCTTCGATGATCTTTTGATGGCGGCGTTGGATCGAACACTCGCGCTCGAAACAGAACACCAGGTTGCCATGGGTATCGCCGAGGATTTGAATTTCCACGTGTCTGGAGACGGCTAACCATTTTTCTAGGAAGACGGTGTCGTCGCCGAATGAGCTACCAGCCTCGCGCTTTGCGCCAGCAACAGCGGCTTCCAGTTGCGCCTCGCTTTCCACAACGCGCATCCCGCGACCGCCGCCTCCTGCGGACGCTTTCACCAGCACTGGATAACCAATTTCGCTGGCTGCAGCCGGTATATCTGTTGAGTCGGTAATTTCTATAGCGGGCAGGGTGGGTACTTCAGCTTCCTGCATTAGGCGCTTGGCCGAGAGCTTGTCGCCCATCAGACCGATTACCTCGGGTGACGGGCCGAGCCACTTAATGCCTGCGTCGATAATGGCTTGCGCAAACGCTTCGTTTTCAGACAAAAAGCCATAGCCGGGGTGCACAGCGTCAGCGCCGCTGCGACGACAGGCATCGAGAACTTTGTCGACATCCAAATACGTTTCACCGGTGGTCTTACCGCCCAACGCGATTGCGCTATCCGCTTCGGTAACGAATGGGGCGTTGACGTCACCGTCGGCATAAATTGCGACCGTGCTGATGCCCATATCTCTTGCGGTTCGCATAATGCGTCGCGCGATTTCACCGCGATTTGCGACCAGTAGTTTAGTGATGGGAGTGATTACATGCGCCATGTGCCGTACTCCTTTGTCCCAGCGATGGTTTCGTTATGACATGCGGATAGAGACATCGCGATGACGTTTCGGGTATCCCGTGGATCGATCATGCCGTCGTCGGATACTCGCGAAGTCGCGAATAATCCCTTGGAGCGTTCTTCCGCCCAATGTTCTGCAAATGCTGCGCGTTGCGCGTCGGCTTCTTCATCGAACTCGATACCGCGCCTTGCCGCGGCACCTCTGCCGACAATGCTCATTACCCCCGCCATTTGCTTAGGGCCCATTACCGCAATCTTAGAGAACGGCCAGATGTAGGTGAATTTGGTGCCGAAGGCGCGTCCACTCATGCCGTAGTTACCCGCGCCGTAAGAGGAGCCAACAATAACGGTGATGTGTGGCACGGTGGAGTTGGCCACCGCATTAATCATCTTGGAGCCGTTTTTAGTAATACCGCCTTGCTCAAAATCTGTGCCGACAACGAAGCCAGTGATGTTGTGTAAGAACAGTAGCGGCGTATCGATTTGGTTACACAGTTGGATGAACTGTGACGCTTTTTCCGCGGATTCGGAGAACAGCGCGCCATTGTTACCGATGATACCAACCGGATAGCCGTGGACAGAGGCCCAGCCACATACCACTGTCGACCCGTATAGCGGCTTGAATTCTTCGAAGTAAGAACTGTCGACGACTCGCATAATGACTTCGCGAATGTCCAGCGGGCTTTTCAGGTCTTTAGAGACCAGGCCGAGCAGTTCTTCATCATTATGTATTGGCGGCATGAAATCGGTCTTAGGCTCGGGACCGCGCTTGCGCCAGTTAAGGTGTCCGACTACCTCGCGGCAAAGACGGATACCGTCCATTTCATCATGGGCAAGGTAATCACCAAGACCGGATATCTGAGTATGCATATCGGCACCGCCCAGACTTTCGGCGTCGGCGTCTTCGCCGGTCGCCATTTTTACCAGTGGCGGTCCGCCGAGAGAGACCATCGCCTGGTTCTTAACCATAATGTTGTAGTCGCTCATACCTGGCTGGTAAGCCCCGCCCGCGGTGGACGCGCCGAATACGATAGAAATCGTTGGGATACCCATCTTGGACAGTTCGGTGATCTCATAAAACAATCGGCCGGATTCAGCAAAATGGCTTAGTTCCTGACGCATAGCAGCTTCTGCGGCGGCATTAGGATCACCGCCTCTACCGCCGCTTTCACCACGCAGGTCAGCCCCGGCACTCTCCACGAACTGGACGTAAGGCATGCGATTTTCCCTAGCAATTTCCAGGCCGCGCATCAGTTTTTTAGAGTTAAATGGGTTAAACGCACCGGCCCGTACCGACGGGTCGTGACCGAGGATGACGCATTCGACGCCTTCAATTACGCCAATGCCGACGACAAAGCCGGAACCGATATCGAAGGACGAGCGCCACGCTGCTAACGGGCTGATTTCCAGAAACGGTGAGTCTCGATCAAGGACATGACCGATACGTTCACGAATCGGCATTTTGCCTCGCGAGCGGATTCTTGCCACGGCTTCTTCGCCGCCGCCCTCAGCAGCTTTGTCGTATAACTCCTGCAGTTCAGCAAGTGTTTCCAGCATGTCGCTTTTATTTTGCTGATACACCTCGTCCCTGGTATCTAATTTCGATTCCAGTATTGGCATCGTCCCTCCCGTGCCTGAATGGCTAAAACGCTTGGTGCAAAAGTAGCAAAAAAAAAGCCAGTCGTAAGGTTTTTTTGTGCTAGATTGCTGCAAAGGCTGGGGAGAGATAGTGGTTGTAAAGTTAGAGGTCGGGCTCCAACAAACAAAAAGCAATCGAGCGCAAAGCGCTATTTGCGAAGCAACCATCCGCTTACTCGCATCTATCGGTTATTCAGAAACGTCCTTAAACCGTGTGGCCCGTTCTGCCGGCTATACCAAGGGCGCTGTTCAGTATCACTATCCAACTAAAGAGTCGCTCATTGCGGCAACGGTCGATCGCCTGTTGTCGCGAACCATGCAGGCTCACGAGGTGCAACCGGAGACGGTAGAAGGCGCGTTATTGAGTGACTGGCAGCGACTGATCAATACTGCTGGTTATCGCGCGTTAATGGAGATCCTACATGCAACGCGGACGGATGACGCATTGCAGCGACGGATCGCTGAGGATCTTTTAGCCTGGGGCAGAAATTTAGATGCGCAGTCGCGAGGTCGATACACGGCGGCTGATGGCGATGCGGATGATGTCGTAATGCTTATAAACATGACCCGCAGTTTTATGCGGGGATTATTGATACAAGAGCAGTACGGCATCAATCAGGAACAAAGCTTAGCCTACGTGCAAAGGTGGATTGAACTAATAGCGCCTCTATTGCGGCTGAAAGCAGATAGCTAAGGGTACGCAGACGGCAGCTGAGACAGCAATAAGGAGGAGGCTAAACCTAATTGAAGTGCTGCAGGCAATGCACACCACTAAAACCGAATAATTAAAACTAAATAACTTAACCAAAGTTGAACATTGAGTGTGGAGGGGATCGATGGCTATCCAACAGGCTGAATTAGCGGAATTTGAACAGCAAGCAGATCACTGGTTTGCTGAGAATAAACCGACCAGTCCAGGTTTTTTGTTGCCTGAAACCTTTATGGAAGTGGGCACCGATCAACAATTCGAGTTTTTGCGCGATTGGCAAAACAAGGTCTACGAAGCTGGCTATTTGGGTTTGGCATGGCCCAAGGAATATGGCGGCGGGGGCATGCCGCAAAAGTTCCAGGACATCGCGACCAAGGCGATGGCGAAGCATCGTGTACCCTTTATGACGAATACCATCGGTCTAAACTGGGCTGGTCCGTTGATTTTGAACATGGGAACCGAAGCGGCTAAGCAAAAATACATTCCCGGCATCTTGAGCGCCGAAGACATTTGGTGCCAAGGTTTTTCTGAGCCGGATCACGGTTCCGATCTGGGTAACGCGCAGACTCGCGCGGTCAAAGATGGCGACGAGTATGTCATTAACGGGTCGAAAATCTGGACTAGTCTCGGTAGCTACGCCAAGTACATGATTCTGCTGGCGCGGACGTCCAATGAAGGGCCGAGTAAGTATGCAGGGTTGTCCTTCTTTCTATCGCCAATGGATGTGGTTGGGGTTGATCCCAAACCTATCAAAAAGCTCACTGGCGAATACGGGTTTTGCCAAACCTATTTTGACAGCGCGCGCATTCCTGCTTCGTGCATGATTGGCAACGAGGGTGAAGGCTGGAAAGTGGCCATGCTTACGCTCACATTCGAGCGCGGCGCGATTGGTGGTCAGGCCGGTGGTTTGTCGATGATGGAGTTGAGCATCAATGACGTCGTGGAACTGGCGCGGCGGACCAAGCGCAATGGCCGCCCGGCAATAGAAGATCCGCATGTGCGCGGAGAGTTAGTCAAACTGATTACCGAATCACAAAACAATTCGCTCATGTCAGCACGCTCGAAAGTAGCTGCTTTGGCGACGGATTGGCCTGCCGCAACCAGTCTGTCTGGCAAGCTTCGTGGCAGCGAATTGAAACGCAAAATGTGTCAATTTGCGCTGGCGCTGCAAGGCGCGAATGGCGCTCGCTACGTCAGCGCGGAAGCTGTCGACGGCGGGCTATGGCAGCGTTCTTACCTGAATGCGTTTTCCGGCACCATCGGTGGGGGCACCAGTCAGATTCAACACAATATTATCGGCGAGCGAGTGCTAGGCCTGCCGAAGGGCTAGGCGCATTTAGGGGGAGATATGCAAGCGATACAATTTACCGAAGAGCAGGGCATGCTGCTAGAAACCGCAGCCGACTTCTGTAGCAAGCGGTCACCAATGGATTTGGTCCGTGCCAATATTGATATGGAAGAGGGCGTGCCAGCTGACGTTTGGCGCGAGATGGGCGAGTTAGGATGGCTTGGTGTCGTCGTACCCGAAACCTATGGTGGACTTGGCCTCGGCCTAGCCGACGTGGTGCCAATCGTCGAAAGCATGGGTAGACACTTGATGGGGTCGCCCTATGTGGCCACGGTTCTGGCGTCCCGCGCGCTCGTAACATCTGCCAGCGAAGCGCAGAAAGAAACCTGGTTGCCGCGTATTGTTGAAGGTTCAGCAGCATCCATCGCGCTGACAGAAGAGGACGGCAATTGGGTTTTGAATGAGGTGACGGCTACTGCGACAGCTGCAGATGGAATGATCCAACTCAGCGGACAAAAGTGTTTTGTGCTCGACGCCAATATGGCCTGTGTCATTGTCGCTTCGGTGCGTTTGGATGGCGAAGCACGCCTGGTTTTGATTGCTGCTGAGCAAATTCCCGCAGGTGCGATCCAGCGGGAGACGGTTATCGATGAAACCCGGCGTAGCTTCACCCTTAATCTTGACGGTATCAGTATACCGGCAGATCAAGTGCTGCCGAAATCGGACTTCGATGCCATTGAGCAAGCGGCAATGTTATTGCTCGTGGCGGAGATGTCTGGCGGCCTAGTTGGCGTGCTGCATGTAGTCGTCGACTACCTCACTACCCGCAAGCAATTCGACCAGTACATTGGCAGCTATCAATCGTTAAAGCATCCGACGGTGCAGATTTTGTTATCCGCTGAGGCATGTCGTTCGCATCTATATCACGCAGCCACCTTGCTTGGTGGCGATGATGCGGTGGCAATCGAGACCGCGCTGCGGATGGCCAAGGCTCAGGGCAGTGAAGCATTTGCTTTCGCTGGCGACCGTGCTGTGCAATTTCATGGCGGCTTCGGTTTCACTTACGAATGCGACGCGCAGTTGTTTTTGCGACGCGCGCTATGGTGCCAATACCAGTTTGGCGACGCGGCATATCATCAGCGGTTGTTGGAACCGCTTTTATTGGATGAAGCAGGGTTGGATGAAGCAGTGTTGGAAGAAGCGGTATAGCGTCGTCAGCTAGGGATGAGTTGCCGCGTAAACACAAGATCGTGAGGAGAGATTTGCTGTGAAACTTTATCATTGCCCGGACGCTCGCTCGCTGCGTCCTTTGTGGGCCCTCGAAGAATTGGGCCTCGACTACGAACTCGTCAACATGGAATTTCCGCCGCGGGCCACTTATCCGGGTTACCTTGAGTTGAATCCCTTGGGAACAGTGCCCACCTTTGTTGACGGCGATCTCACCATGACGGAATCGTCAGGCATCTGTCAGTATTTGATTGATCGCTATGGTCCGAGTCCGTTAGGCATTGCACCTAACGATCCAGGTTATGGTGAGTATTTGAATTGGCTGCACCGCAGTGATGCAACCCTGACTTTCCCGCAGACCTTGGTGTTGCGTTACACCCGGTTAGAACCGGAAGAACGCCGTGTACCCCAGGTGGTTCAAGACTACTCGATTTGGTATTACTCACGCTTGCGCTCCGTCGAACTTGCCCTAGAAGGCAAAGAGTATTTGGTCAATAACCAGTTCACTATTGCCGATATAGCAGTGGGTTATGCTCTCTTTCTCGGCGTATCGCTTGGCCTTGACGAGCGCTATAAGCCGAATTGCAAGGCTTATCTGGAACGTTTGATGGCGCGTCCCGGATTCCAGCGAGCTCGGGAGAAGCAGCTGAGTTAACACTATCTGCGATTAGATCCAGCGGTCGGTGCCTGGCCTATTTGAGAAAGGAAC
>DJYW01000079.1 GCA_002450255.1 Gammaproteobacteria bacterium UBA6968 | reverse complement strand
AAGATCAGACTAAAAACTGATCTGACAATCAATCCGGCCAACCAATCAGACTTGCAATACTCACCAGCAAAAAGAGATCGTTATGCAATCAGAGCAAAATAGCTTATCTATATCGTCAGTAGACGGGCGCTATCGCAGCAAAACCGAAAGCCTGGCACCAATTGCTAGCGAATTCGGCCTAATGAAGTATCGGATACAAGTCGAATGTGAATGGCTTTTGACGCTTTGCGCCACCAGCGGGATACCAGAATGCCCTTCTATCGACAAAGCAAAACAACAATTTATTCGCTCTATTGGCGAGCATTTTGACATCGCCGCTGCCACAGCGGTTAAAGAATTCGAACAAACCACTAATCACGACGTGAAGGCAGTTGAGTACTACATTAAAACGCGGTTGCAGGAGGATGTTGAGCTGGACAACATCAAAGAATGGGTGCATTTCGCATGCACGTCCGAAGACATCAATAACGCGGCTTACGGTCTGATGGTGAAAGCGTCACGAGACACCGTTCTGTTGCCTGGTTTAGATCAGATCATTACCGAGCTCGACCAATTAGCACAAACCCATGCTCAGTTGCCAATGCTGTCACGGACGCATGGACAAGACGCATCACCGACTACTCTCGGTAAAGAAATCAAGAACGTAGCGGCGCGATTGCAACGCCAGCGGACGCAGTTAGCTGAAATAGAAATCCTGGGTAAGTTCAATGGCGCAGTCGGCAATTACAATGCCCATGCATACACCTATCCGGAGGTCGATTGGCCCGAACTCAGCGCAAGCTTCCTTGAACGCATAGGGCTAACCCAAAATCCATGGACCACCCAAATTGAGCCGCATGACTACTTGGCAGAGCTATTCCATTGCCTAATGCGCGCCAACCAAATCTTGTTAGATTTTGATCGGGACATGTGGAGCTATATTTCAATCGACTACTTTACTCAGCGAAAAGTGGAAGGCGAAACGGGTTCATCAACGATGCCGCACAAAGTGAATCCAATCGACTTCGAGAATTCCGAGGGTAATCTCGGCATAGCGAATGCGTTACTTGAGCATATGGCCAGCAAACTGCAAGTATCGCGATGGCAGCGCGACTTGTCAGACTCCACTGTCTTACGCAATATCGGCTCAGCTTTTGCGCACTGCATCATCGCCTATCAGGCAACGCTGAAAGGATTATCGAGACTAGAAGTGAATGCTGAAACCATCACCGCCGACCTGAACGCCAGCTGGGCGATCCTGGCCGAAGCGGTACAAACGGTAATGCGCAAACACGGCATGGATGAACCCTACGAGCGGCTTAAGACTGCAACACGAGGCCAACAAGTGACCGAGTCTTCTTATCAGCAACTGCTAATCGACCTAGATTTACCCAAGGCCGCCTACGCCGAACTTAAAACACTAACGCCGGCGGGGTACGTCGGACTTGCGCCCACACTTGCGACCAAGACGCTATAGCCAACTCTAACGATACTAAGAAGGGTCAAGAAAAGAAAAAGTTTATGCCTGCCATCAATGTAATACATACCCGCTGGACAGAACCCAACAAATCTAAACTCGCTGCAATTCGACTAAAGGTATTCGTGGAGGAACAAAGAGTTCCGGTCGCCGAAGAGTGGGATGGAGCAGATCCGGACTGCGAGCACTTCCTCGCTTTTACCGAGACAGGCCACTGCCCCGGTATCGGCTGCGCAAGACTTATGCCGTCCGGACAGATCGGTCGGATGGCAGTTTTAATTGAACATCGTGAGCACGGCATCGGACGCCTACTGTTAGATGCCGCAGTTGCCAAAGCACGAGAGCTAGGTATGGCAGAGGTTTTCCTGCACGCACAGCGGCATGCAGAAGGCTTTTATGCAAAAGCAGGCTTCAAACCTTATGGCGAAGAATTCCTAGACGCAAATATTCCACACATTGCAATGCGGCTAAGTCCGCACCACGATTAGCGCCCTAATCATTGAAGCCAATCGATGCCATTGCTAACCGGCCTGGTCCTTAGCCCTTGGTGAAATCTGTCATCAAGAAGCTGCCATCGACAGCCGCACCCATCGTTCAAAATCAAATCTGTCCGCTCAACTTTGGCAGAAATTTTACAGCAAGCCTGTCGAACCCGGCCGCGCCATTTCTTCCGGCCAAAATCAAAGTATTAAATTCGTCTAGTGACTTTAAAAATTAAAGTCACTAGCATGTCCCTTTAATTACGAATTACGAAATAAAGCATGGACCCGCGCACCAAGCACTTGCTTACAGCACAGCCGCTACCGCTTCTTGCACGCCTTGCCACACCCAGCACGGTGGCTTTCTTTATCCAAGGCAGCGTCAGCCTGACTGAAGTGTGGTTCATCGGTCAACTTGGCGAAACACCTCTTGCGGCCATTGCACTTGCCTTCCCGTTACTGATGCTTACCCAAACCTTGTCTGGTGGCGCTATCGGAGGCGCAGTCGCTGCATCTATCGCGCGTTCGCTTGGTGCTGGCGACGCACCCAGGGCGGAACGCCTAATCTGGCACGCTCTGGCGGTTGCTATCGGCGGTGCAATGCTGATTCTGATTATTTTTCTTATTGGAGGGGAAGCCTTTTTACGTTTTCTCGGCGGCACCGGCGAAGTTTTGGTGCAATCCTACGCCTACGCATCCATCCTGTTATCGGCCGGCGTTTCCCTCTGGCTGGTCGGCATTCTAACAGCTGTATTTCGTGGCACCGGCGAGATGCAATTTCCGGCACAAATGATGGTGCTCAACGCCATCATTCAGATCCCTCTCTCAGGTTGCCTGATCCTGGGCTGGGCCGGGGCACCACAATTAGGAATCATCGGCGCTGCCTTGTCAGCAATAATCGCGGCAACCGTCGTTTGTGTGCCGCTTTTGCTGCGTCTCATCTTTAGTAAGGGTTCCGTGTCTTTACGGCGCTCTGCCATGCGCTTTTCTAAAATCGACTTTGGCGATATTTTACGGGTCGCCCTTCCCGCATCTCTCTCACCTGTGCTCACCGTATCAACCGTGCTGGTGTTGACCGCTTTCGTAGCAACCTTCGGCGAAGCCGCGCTAGCGGGCTATGGGATCGGTTCGCGGGTTGAATTTCTTATCATCCCGCTCGTATTTGGCCTCGGTTCGGCAATGACTTCGCTGGTGGGAATCAGTATCGGCGCGGCGAATGCCGAAAGAGCAGAACAGGTCGCTCGGGTCGGCGGGACAACGGCAGGGCTAATCGCCGGAAGCGTTGGACTTATCCTAGCACTCTTTCCTGATACATGGATCAGCGTCTTTACCGATGCGCCAGAAGTTCATGAAGCAGCGAAGGGCTACATCCAAATCGTAGGCCCATTCTTCTTTTTTCACGGCATTGGCTTGTCGCTTTATTTTGCCTCCCAGGGCGCAAGTGCCATGTTGTGGCCAGTCATCGCCACCATCCTTCGACTCCTCGTCGCGGCGACTGCGGCCTATACATTCGCCTTCACGCTCGAGTTTGGGCTGGCCGGCATTTATGTCGCAGCCGCCGCTGCGATGGCTCTTTACGCCACCGTGATAGCGGTAGCTATCAATCGCGGAGCCTGGCGTATATCGATCCAAACAGGCCCGATCAAAGAGAGGCAAACTGCTGAACGATAGCCAACTGCAATGAATAACGGAGAGTAAGCGTACCTGGGCTAGACCTGAAACGCCTAATCCGACAAAGTCGTAAGAAACGAATTAGACCAAGGAGAGCGAGGTATAGACCATGTCCCAGCCGCCGGACAGGCCGTCGAATAGCCGGCCTAGTAACACCACCAATAAGTCGATTACGAAGACTCACGCCATTACTGAGCCCAGTGCAGGCACCCCGTTTCGCTCGCCCTGCCCGATCGCACGAGCTTTAGATATATTGGGGGATAAGTGGACTTTGCTCGTAATGCGCGATGCGCTGTACTTCAACGTGCGCACCTATGCTGATTTTGCGAGCCAAATAGAACACATTCCAACTAACCTCTTGGCCAGTCGGCTAAAAACTCTAACCAAACAGGGGTTTCTGGAAAAAGTACCGTATCAGACCAATCCAATGCGATATGAGTACGTCCCGACGGATTTAGCTAAGGCGCTAAAACCGCTGTTGCGCGAAGTACGAAAATTCGGCGAAGCATATTTTACGGACGCCTAGCGGCTAGCGCTTTTTACCAGTCAACTCCTTCCGGAGGATGCGCTTTGTGGCGGACACCTAGTTGGCAGACGTGGCCCGCAAATAGATCAGTACCTGCCACAGAATAAGCCTCGTTGTCGGTATTCAAGGGCTCTCACCACAAACAACCCAACGAGGCTACCGAGCCTGTAACGGTTCCACCTGATCGGTAAGCTAGATGACTAACAAATCCATGAATTCATTGACCGGCGTCGCATTCAATTGATCCGCATTTTTACACAAGTCGAATATCTTCTCGGCTCGTGCAGCAGGAAAACGCACTTGCAGGTTACGCATGAACTTGTCTTCCAATACAGGAATACCTTCCTCGCGACGGCGGCGGTGACCAATCGGATACTCCACCTCAACTTTAGCCGTGCTGGTGCCGTCTTTGAAAAATACTTGGATTGCGTTGGCGATAGAACGCTTGTCGGGCTCATGGTATTCGCGGCTGTAACGCTCATCTTCAACCACTTCCATCAAGTCACGAACCTGGTCAACGCGAGGGTCTGCCGCCACATCGTCCTCATAATCTTCGGCGATCAAATTGCCCTTCAGCAAACCGATTGCCGCCATATATTGCAAACAATGGTCTCGGTCTGCCGGATTATTCAATTCACCTGTCTTACTGATAATGCGAATTGCTGACTCATGAGTGGTCATAACGATCTTCTCGATATCATCGAGTCGGTGTGCAACTTCTGGATGCAAGATGACCGCAGCTTCCACCGCTGTTTGCGCATGAAATTCGGCAGGAAAGGAGATTTTGAAGAGCACACTCTCCATGACATAGCTGCCGTATGGGCGTTGGAATTTAAATGCGTTGCCTTTAAACGATACGTCGTAAAAACCCCAGGTGGGCGCGGTTAAAGCACTGGGATAACCCATCTCGCCCTTCATTACTAACATCGCCAGACGAACCGCCCTCGATGTGGCATCGCCAGCCGCCCAGGACTTGCGCGGTCCGGCGTTCGGTGCATGCCGATAAGTACGCAAGCTAGAACCGTCGACCCAGGCATGCGACAGCGCATCGACGATTTGCGAATGAGTGCCACCAAGCAGGGCTGTCACGACCGCTGTAGAAGCAACGCGCACCAACAGGACGTGATCCAAACCAACCCGGTTAAAACTATTCTCCAAAGCCAAACAGCCCTGAATTTCATGCGCTTTAACCATGGCCACTAAAACGTCCTGCATAGTAAGCGGTGCTTTGCCTGCCGCCACATTGACGCGGCTTAAGTAATCGGCGACAGCCAAAATACCGCCGAGATTATCCGAAGGATGGCCCCATTCCGCAGCCAACCAAGTGTCGTTAAAGTCGAGCCAGCGAATCATGCAGCCGATATCCCAAGCGGCTTTCACTGGATCTAGTTCAAACTGCGTCCCCGGCACTCTGGCGCCATTTGGCACGACGGTACCGGTAACAATTGGACCCAGGTGCTTGGTGCACTCTGGAAAGCGCTGAGCGAGCAATCCGCAACCCAGAGTATCCATCAAACAATTGCGTGCAGTGTCTAACGCTTCTGCACTGGTGATATCGATCTTGGTGACGTAATCGGCAATGGCTACCAATTCTGCATCTGGATCGGGTCGAACATTCGTTTCAACATTTGCGCTCACGTAAAACTCCTCTGGCTAAGCGGCCTCTCGGCCGCATAGATTTTGCGGTGGGTATAGTGCCCGGTGGTTAAAAGATGGGTCGCTTATCGATCAGCGATCGGAGTGACCTTGCGTGGCTCCGAGCCGACGTAGTCTGCGCTTGGCCGAATAATCCGATTATTCGTACGCTGCTCCATGACGTGGGCCGCCCACCCGGATGCTCTGGAGCAAACGAATATTGGCGTGAACAACTTAGTTGGAATACCCATCGCGTTGTAGGTTGAGGCGTGGAAGAAGTCGGCGTTTGCGAAAAGCTCTTTCTCATCCCACAGCAATTTCTCAATGGCGCAAGAGACTGGGTAAAGGCGCGTATCACCCACCTCTTCTGCCAGCTTTTCAGCCCAGCCTTTGATAATGACGTTACGCGGATCGGAAGTGCGATAGATCGCATGTCCAAAACCCATAATTTTGTCTTTGCGCTCGAGCATTCCGGTCACCCCTTCGATCGCTGCCTGAGGGGAATCAAACTTTTCGATCAACTCCATCGCGGCTTCGTTTGCGCCACCGTGCAGTGGACCGCGCAACGAACCAATTGCTCCAGTGATGCACGAATGCATATCCGATAACGTCGATGCACAAACGCGTGCCGTGAAAGTCGACGCGTTGAACTCGTGTTCAGCATATAAAATGAGTGAGACATCCATAACCCGCTGATGTAACTCGCTAGGTGCTTCACCCAATAAGGTCTGCAGAAAGTGCCCGGCGATATTCGGAGCATCGGTTTCAGTTTCAATGCGAACGCCTTCGTGACTAAACCGATACCAGTAGTTAATGATGGAGGGCAATACGCCAAGCAAACGGTCCGCTATGTGCTGCTGATTATCGAAATCGCCCTCTGGCTCCAAGTTGCCCAGCATTGAACAACCCGTCCGCATGACATCCATCGGGTGCGCGCCGGCAGGGATACGCTCTAAAACTTCTTTCAAAGCGGCGGGCAGGCCTCGATTACCGCGCAAGGTGGTGTGGTAGTCTGCCAATTGATCAGTATTAGGCAACTCGCCGTAAAAGATCAGATAGGCTACTTCCTCGAAAGTTGTGTTCTCGGCGAGATCAGTGATGTCATAGCCGCGATAAGTAAGGCCAGTGCCTGATTGACCCACGGTACAGAGCGCGGTTGACCCCGCACTTTGGCCCCGCAATCCGGCGCCACCTAATTTTTTATCCACCATATCCCTCTCCTGTGCCTCGCACTTAGCAATGAAGACCGACGCTTTGGCAAGTTACCGCAACAGTCGGACTGGTACTCGTCTCCGCTGGCTGCATAGCCACAGCGGGACTCTAAACGTTATGCCGGTTGTTCTGCGAACAATTGATCCAGCTTTTGCTCGTATTCGTGATAACCCAAGAAATCATAAAGTTCCATACGGGTTTGCATTGTCGCAACTACATCTGCCTGGGTGCCATGCTCGCGAATCGTCTGATAAACATTCAATGCGGCTTTGTTCATAGCGCGGAACGCGGACAACGGGTAGAGCGCCATGCTAATACCCACTGCCTCGAGTTGATCAAGCGTATACAACGGGGTTTGCCCGAACTCGGTCAGATTAGCCAGGACCGGCACGTTGGCGGCCGACACAATTGGCGCGTACGAACCAATCTCGATCATGGCTTCCGCAAAAATCGCGTCTGCTCCTGCCTCGGCGAAGCGACCGGCACGTTCGACCACGGCATCCATACCATCAACCGCCAAGGCATCGGTCCGCGCCATGACCACGAATTCTGAGTCGGTTTTAGCGTCAACAGCTGCCTTAATACGATCTTCCATCTCAGTGATGCTAACAATGGCTTTGTTCGGGCGATGGCCACAACGTTTTTGCGCCACTTGATCCTCGATGTGCACGGCCGCCGCACCGGCTGCAGTCATCTCGCGAACCGTGCGCGCTATATTGAATGCACCACCCCAACCAGTATCGATGTCGACCAACAACGGTAGATCAACCGCCGCAGTGATACGCCGGACGTCTGCAAGAACATCGTTCATCGAGGTCATACCTAAATCAGGCAAACCGTACGACGCGTTAGCGACTCCACCACCGGACAAATAAATCGCTTGATAGCCCACGCTCTGGGCCATGAGCGCGGTATACGCATTAATCGTGCCCGGAATTTGCAACGGTTTTTCTGCCGCCAGCGCTGCTCTAAATCGCGCTCCCATACTCATTGTTTGTTCCCCATCAAATCCGTTGTTAACGCTTCTGAAGTTGTTTTCACTTCGCCGGCACTATCGTTTGTTTTGCATCGGGCTGAGTACAGCCCCTCTTAGGTACTACCTTTCATGAATCTTAAATGATTACTGCGCGGCGCCGAATCTGCTGCGCTGTCCTCCTTACTCTTCGCTGGATACCTCGCAAGATGCTTCTTTGAAGCTTCTCTAACCAAATCTATCGAAGCTCTACAGAAGGTGTTCGGATGCCTCCCAAAACGACTGCGCGTTATACCACAGCGCACCTATAGTGCTAAGTACGTTGTGCATCCTACTCGCCTGGTTCAATCGCAACTACGACAATTCCAACAAACGTTCGCGTAACTCATCGTAGGTCTCAGTCAACGGATAATGCGGATACTGCGCCACAACGTTTGCAGGTGCAGAAAAGAAAAAGCCGTGATCAGCTTCCTCGAGCATCGACACATCATTAAAAGAGTCACCAGCTGCAAACACCCTATAACTCAGCGACTTAAAAGCCTGCACCGAGCAACGCTTAGGGTCAGGTTGACGTATATTGAATCCAACCACCTTGTCGTTCTCGATTGAAAGGTGATGACACAGCAAAAGGGGTTGGTCCAACTGGGCCATCAATGGGCCTGCAAACTCGTAAAACGTATCTGAAATGATCGCCACCTGGAATTTTTGGCGCGCCCAGTCCAAAAATACTTTCGCACCCGGCAAAGGAGCGAGCTTCGCTATCTCGGTCTGAATGTCGCTGAGCGTGATGCCTTCGCGAGCCAGAATTTCGAGCCGATAGTTCATCAGATCAGCATAGACAGGGATGTCTCGCGTAGTCTTTTGCAAATCGTCTATCTGTGTCGATATTGCCACGGCCTGCCAAATTTCCGGAACCAGCACACCTTCTAGATCAAGACACAAAATATCCACGGCATTACCTCAAATAAAATTAGGGCGTAAGCATATAGCAAGAGATTATTTTTTTTGTCGCAGACCGACTGTTACTGTCGCGCTAAATCACGCAGTAGCAAGGATTGTTATTGCAGCGAGGCAATCCCAGCCAGACTGGTCGAGCGCGGAAATTTTGATCAAGAAACTTTGACCGCACAACCCTCGAAACAAAAACCTCTCTGGCCGAACTGAATAAACACATCCAGCTGCCGCTTCATCGAAGCACTTTTAGCAGCACAGATTAAGCAATAAATAACCCGTCGGTAGCCTATATCGGACCCTTAGACATGACCACAAACTTAGCAATCGAAACCAGCGCAAATGAGCGGTTGGCCACACTCACTGGCACAACCCAAGACTACCTTAGCGACGCACTGCAGCGATTCGACCACGATAAAATAGCCATCTCGTTCAGCGGCGCGGAAGACATTATCCTCGTTGATCTAATGCATCAAATCGGTTTGAAGTGCGCAGTTTTTTCACTGGATACCGCTCGCCTGCACCCTGAGACCTATGCCTATTTCGAAGCCGTTCGCGACCATTATGGCATTGCCATAGAGGTGGTCATGCCTGAAGCATCGGCGGTTGAAAGCCTGGTACGCGAGAAAGGCTTGTTCAGTTTTTACAAAGAAGGTCATGCAGAATGCTGCGCCGTTCGCAAAATCGCTCCACTCCGCCGAAAGTTAGATCGCTTAGACGCATGGATAACCGGCCAACGGCGCGATCAGAGTGTGACCCGGGGCAATGTCCCCATCGAGCAAGTGGACCTAGCGTTCTCTAATGATCAGCGAGAACTCGTGAAGTTTAATCTGCTTGCTGACTGGACAAGTAACGACGTGTGGCAATACATCCGGTCAAACCAAGTCCCGTTCAACCCGCTGCATAATCAGGGTTTCGTTTCCATCGGCTGCCAGCCTTGCACGCGACCGGTTGCGCCCCATGAACATGAACGGGCGGGACGCTGGTGGTGGGAAGAAAGCACCATTAAGGAGTGCGGGTTACATGCACAGAACCTGGAACCTGTCAGCACGATCCAGCAAACTTAACCGCCGTCGAGAAACGCATGTCTAGCCAGCAACTCAAAGCAAACCGACCACATATCCAGTGGGTAAAAAAATATCTCGCGAACGGAGAGTTATGCGGCAAGTGTGCCGACGTCGAAGCACGCGTGCGCTCACTTGGCATCGAGCATGTCATAGATGAAGTACTCATCGCCGACGAGCGAGATCCACACTCGTCCGGACAACGACTCGCGTCAGAACTCGGTGTAACTGTAGCCCCCTTTTTCGTTGTGACCGAAAACGGGAAACGGGTGGTTTACACGGTTTTTTTCCGTTTTTTGAAAGCGGTCTTTCCATCCCTTGCCCGAACGCAAAAATCCAGCCATCCCCAACTTCAAGCCCGCCGGGAAGAAACTGCCGAGGCAAGCGCGCTACTGCACGCTCACCCGGAGTTGGATTTCATCTAACAGTATTCAATAGGGCGTACTGGAATACTCGATCCACACATGGACCAGACTTAAGCAGATGTTTTTTTGTGCATCTATTGAGTCGACTCTCGCAACCCAATTGAAAAGCACCGTCTAAAAGCGCCGTCCAATAGCATGACCTGTTTGTAGGACACGCTAACAGACGCTCTATCTTCGATCAGAGACTTCCAGGTCCCAAGCAAGCCCAGTGCTAACGCGACGGCAACGCCGTTTCCGCGAACAACCGTTCTCGATCTTTACGAGTCGAACATCCCACCGCTTCGCGTACCAGTTCCGGTTGCAAATGCGACGCGAACAAACGAATAAACTCGTACATATAACCACGTAGAAACGTACCGCGCCTAAACCCAATATGAGTCACGCTAGGTTCAAAGAGGTGATCAGCAGGTATGGAAACCAGATCGCTATCGTGCTCTTGCTCGTAGGCCATTTGCGCAACGATACCCACGCCCAGGCCTAGTTTGACGTAAGTCTTGATGACATCAGTATCAGTGGCGGTAAACACGACATTGGGTAGCAGCTTCGCGTCGCGGAATGCGTCGTCGAGCTTTGAGCGTCCGGTAAATCCGAAGACATAGGTCACAATTGGATAACGGGCTACATCTTCGAGTGTTAATTCGGAAACATTGGCGAGTGGGTGCCCCTTGGGAACGACCACACATCGGTTCCATTGATAGCAGGGCATCATGATCAGATTATTGAACAAATCCAGTCCTTCGGTCGCGATCGCGAAGTCCACTTCACCAGAATCAGCAAGCTCAGCGATTTGCTCTGGCGATCCCTGGCTCATATGCAAATTGACGTGAGGATACTTCGTTCTAAACTCATTTATGACGCTTGGTAGTGCATATCTTGCTTGGGTGTGTGTCGTGGCGATTGATAGGTCTCCCTCGCGCTCCTCGGAATATTCCTGGGCCATTTGTTTGATTGCGCGAGTGCGGCTGAGTATTTCGCCCGCGACTTCAATTATTGATTGGCCTACCTCGGTGATTTCAGTCAGATGTTTGCCGCTGCGGACAAATATCTCAACGTTAAGTTCGTCTTCTAGCAGACGAATCTGTTTGCTGACACCCGGCTGCGAAGTAAATAGCGTTTGCGCGGTAGCGGAAACGTTTAGGTCGTGGTTAGCGACCTCCCAGATATAGCGAAGTTGTTGTAATTTCATGTAATGCTTAACCTTTCATTTTCTAGGCGAAACGCAGGCGGGATAAATCACCGCCACCTCGGCCTCAGATTTATTGTTATTCTATCCATTAATGATTTTCACAACGATTCACGAACGCGAGTTTTTACCCATCGTTTAAAAGATTCTAAAAAGCCACGGCCCATAGCCCTTCAAATCACATAGCAAGTGCTGATTGCCGAGCAATAACATCGACTGCTATATCAGAGAACGCGAACAAGCCTGCAGATACAGTGACTACCTGGTCATGCTTAGTTCACTTGTCGCGTGCGGAGACCGATCTACGTAAAAACTTCACGTCTAAAGGCGTTCCGTCTGCTTCAAAAATCTGCCCTCCAACCCACCTTAAGCACCCGTTCGTTCTGTTTTGCCCTGAACGCGCTCTCGAATCACGCTCCATGCGCTCTCAAATCACGCTCCATGCGCTCTCGAATCGCTTATGCAAAATCCGCCACATACTGCGACGGTTACTACGGCTTGGGACTAAAGATCCGCTAAAGTGTAGTAAATTAGCGATTAACGACACCATGTGGCACGTGACCAGTCGCGATTTGCGTCGCAGCACGCTCGCAATGTAGCGCCTGATCATCAAAAAATATGTCTGCTTCAAAGGCGGCCAGAAAAGCTGTCTTCTCCATGCCCCCTAAAAACAAAGATTCATCTAAGCGTATGTCCCAAGCCCGCAATGTTCGTATAACGCGCTCATGGGCTGGCGCGCTGCGCGCCGTGACTAAGGCCGTTCTGATCGGATTGACTTGAGGAGAAAACTCTTGCTGAAGATTGTTGAGAGCCGCTAAAAAAGATTTAAAGGGACCTCCCTGCAAAGTCTCCCCCGCCTGAGCCACCTCGGATTCGCTAAATGCTGCCAAACCCTGTTCTTGATAAACAATCTCTGCCTCGTCGGAGAACAAAACAGAGTCGCCATCAAAGGCTATTTTTAGGTGAGCTTGATCTGGCGCTTTTTCCTCTCCAAACGTATGTGCTCGGCCGAGCAAAGTCGCGGCGGCAACACCCTGTTGCAAAGCTTGGGCGACATCCTCGGCGTCTGTCGACAGAAACAGATCACACCCAAACGCATTGATGTAACGATATGGCGATTCACCTCCGCAGAAAGCCGCTCGAGTGATTTCTAGCTTATGTTCGCGAATGGAGTTAAAAACCCTCAGCCCGGTATCTGCTGAGTTCCTCGAAAGTAGAATGATTTCTACAGCATGGCGTTGGAGTAAGGTATTTAAGCCGAGCAGTTTCTCAACCAAGGCGAACCCCTGGCCCGGCTCCAAGACCGCGTCTTCATTATCAATCTGATAACGACGATAGGCTTCCAAGCCTTTGGCTACGTAAACCTCATCTGATTGAGTCAGATTGAATAGCGCAGAGGAGGATATCGCGACGGTGAGTGGTTTTTCTTGCAATGTTTTCGGGTTCGACCAGGTCCCGCCGCTTGCAGCATTCGCTGCATTCGTCTTGGTTGTCTGGTGTTTTTTTGTCGGCTGCTCAGCTTTTGGCATCTGGCTATCTCAGTTTCAATGCGGCCTTAAGCGACTATATTACCCCTTACGCGAATTAGTCCGCCAAGGCCGAGCTTGGGGCTATACCAAATCACTATAGGCTAACCCTGGCGACAATGATAATGCCGTTCGAGGATGGATAATTAGTATGAATATCCGCGAAGAAAACTGAAACACATTCAGCGGTTGCGGTCGGGAGACGGACTATGCGTCCAGATCCGGTATCAACTCGCTTTCCAAACGATGGATCAGATCTTTTATCTGAAGTTTGCGACGTTTTAAGCGCTGGATGCGCATTGTGTCGTGATGCCTACTATCCACTAAGTGATTGATTACAACATCCAGATCACGATGTTCGGTACGTAACTCTTCAAGCGAGTCAAAGAGTTGTTGCCTATCCTCGGAGTCAGACACGGGTTGTGTTCACTCGAATCATCCTGAATTCAAAGTCCTTTCTATAAGTTCTGCCTACCTAACAGCTCAATTGGAGCTAACGTTCGGAAGCCTACCGACTTGGGGATGTACGGCGCATCATCAAAGCGTGAATCAAATGGGGCTAAACTAATCCGTGAATGATGTCATCGGCCTCGCGCTCAAGCGCGTGCAGACGACGCACCCAGTTATCTAGCAAGCGAAACTCATCGTCTGAACACTCAAAGGCCGTGCGGATCTCGTTAAGCAGGCATTCTTCCTCAATATCGAAAGCGCCATCCGCGTAGCTGATCTTGAGGAGGTTCAAAAGAACAACGATACGTGCTTCGCGATCCGGGAACACCGTATCTATTCCATCGAGCGCCAAGTACTCAGGATCCAAATGGGATGATATTTCCATTTCGCGCCGGAAATCAGCCATCATTCCCTCTTCGTTCGGGTCAAGAATACCATCACTCACGATGACATTGTGAGCTAGCCGAAACAGGGCATTACGCTGTTCGTCGCTGAGAGTAGAAAGCCACATTTCGCTGCTGATCCCTCTTTTGTTAGCCAGAGAATAAAACGGAGACTATTTTTACAGCGATACTCCAAGCCATAATGCCGAAGCAAAGCCAGCCCCATCCGATGAGTGCCTTGACGGCTAAACCTTGATCAAAAAAGTCTTCTATGACGTGCCACATTTGCATTTCTCCGCTTGAAACTACTTGAAACTAGATGAACAACGATCGATTCGAACTGCTTTACTCAGCAGTCAACAACGACAGCGGCGCGCGCAAAACCTTGTGCATCAATTTAGCCGCCTTAGAACGCTATAGTAACGGTATACTGGGTCGTCTGAATAGGTCGATTAACCATCGTGCTATGACTAAACGGCTAGGATAGAAATCCGTTACGAGTTAACGACCTCCGCAAAAGAGGAACGACCGTCCATCATGCCTTACAGAGCCTTCGCCCAACTTACCGACAATCTTCTGGCGCATGCGCATTCGCATATTTGGCTGACTCCCAATGAGCGGCTACCCAGGGAATATGCGACGGCTTACAACGAAGCGATGCGCAATAGTGGGAAACGTACCTGGGCCACATTGCAAAGCCTCAGCCTCAACAAATGGTTAAACCAGGAATGGTGCAGGTTCGAGGAGCAAAATTTCACCAAACTTCGGATTGTTGATCGTAGCGAGATGTTAGCGGCACTTTACGCAGCCGCTACACCAGATCAGCGAGCGCAGACCATTTCGGCTCTTGATGCCTGGAACCTATGTCTACGTTATAGAATCGATTGGGACGATGATGCCTTTGCCAGAAACGACCTACTGCCGTTTCGCGACTGGTGCGCGCGCGCTCAGACAAGCCTTGGGCAAAACGTCTTGCTTGGCCCGGCGATTCCCGAATATCTGAGCAGCCACAGGTTCTCGAGCGCACAGCCATTGCTATTGATTGCCTTTGAACACCTCGCACCAGCGGAACTGAGCTATCTATCGATGGCGAGCGAATCAAAACCTATAAAAATTTTTAATAATCATAAAGAAATCGTTGATTTTTATGAATATTATTTGGAATTTCAGGAAAGCTCCGCAGAACACCATTCGGGTGGATTGCCAAACTCATCAAGGCAATGCGCAGACAACACGGCACTTATCGGTTATGGCTGCTTAGAGGAAGAAGTCGCTGCCGCGGCTGACTGGATTAAAGCCACGTTGAACACCGAGCCGGACGCCACTTGTATCGTCGTGATGCCGCAATTGGCTCAGCACTACGCCAGCACACAGCGCCAGTTTGCGGCAATTTTCGACCCCGAGCGAGGTAGCCTAACGGACACCTTTGATCTTTCCGGCGGCGTCAGTCTAGGCCTGCAACCTGTGTGGCAACACGCGCGGATGCTATTGGATTGGTGCGTCCATCCGCGCGGGCAAGCTCGCGCAAGCGCGCTCGCGCATTCGCCCTTTCTCAACTATCGCGAACTGGCTGCTTTGTTCCAAACGGAAAGCGGCTGGCCGACTACGTATCGCCAAACCATTTCATTGCAGCATGCTTTTGGCCGCGCCCTTTCCATAAGCCGGAACGAAGACCTAAGCCTGCCTGAGGATCAAAAGTCGAAAGGCCTGGAGCAAAACACCAGTCGTGACGCAATCACCGCTACATTGGAAAGCGCGCAAAGTCTACCAGTAGAGGCGACGCTAAGCGCATGGGCGGAAACCATTATGCAGCTGTTGCGAGCTGCGGGTTGGCCAGGCTCGCCTGCACTGAATTCGGTGCAGTTTCAGGCCGCTGAAAGGGTTTTAGGGAGCCTGCAGAGCACCGCAGAACAAGAGCGCTACGATGACCATACTGAACAGCGCTTTGCTTTGTCGCAGGCATTGGAGTATTTCGATTTGATAATCGGCCAACAGATGTTCGCCCCCGAGCGGCCAGCTGGCCAAGTTCGCGTTCTAGGCGCATTAGAGACAACAGGATTATCATGCAGCCATTTATGGGTGTGTGGTCTTGGTGAAGATAGCTATCCACAAGTCGCCGCCAAAAATCCGTTTATCCCCAAACAACTCGCGATACGGCACGGTCTGCCTCGAGCGGACGCGACAGCCGACTTAGCCTTTGCAGAACGCCAAATTCGACACTGGCTGTCTATGGCAGAAACAACCCGGATTAGTTTCACGCATACAGAGAATAACGAGGCAATCGCCCCCTCGCCGCTGCTATTAGGAGCCCTGCAAGAACGGGACTCTATCCCCGAGCTAACGCTTCATCCGCCCATACTCCCCGAACAGCTCCACCCGTACCGCGTGCGGCAATCGACCGTCCTGGAGCGCTATGTGGACGATTACGGCAGTGCGCTAGATGAGCAATCTGTGAGCGGCGGCATCGGGCGGCTGGAGGATCAAGCGCTATGCCCAATGCGCAGTTTTGCCAAACATCGTCTGAACCTGCGTGACCCGCGGACACCATTCGATTTTCTTGACCCACTGGAGCGTGGCACTCAACTACACGCTATTCTGCAGGCACTGGCCACGCCAAACACAACTCAGGCGGCGCTAGTCAAATTAGATAGCACCAAAATTGGCGCCCTGTGCCATCACGTCCTCTCTCGCAGCGGTTCTTTACCAGAGCGCTTCATCGAAAATGAGGTTGAGCGGCTAATCACAATTATCGCAACATGGTTACAACTGGAGGCGCAACGCCAGCCTTTTGAAATCAAAGCAGTGGAACAAAAAACAAGTCTGGAAATAGCTGGTTTGCAGTTTAATCTACGCCTTGATCGAATAGATTTGACTGCAAGTGGCGAAGTGGTCATCGACTACAAAACCGGCAACGTCAATCTGAGCGCTGCGACACAAACACCACTGTTAGCGCCCCAGCTGGCCATATACAGTCTCACCGCAGATGCCATACACGGCGTATGCTTCGCAAAACTAAAGTCTGACGACGTGAAACTGACCGGCATCGTCGATCCAGGCACTAGCATCGTCGAGGGTAGAGCCCGCGGGATAACGATTAAAAATCCGCAGTCAAACTGGACCCAACAAAAGTCAATTTGGCGCGAGCAGTTGGAGTCTCTGGCCAACGAGTTACGAGAAGGCAACGCGACGGTAAATCCTGCGCCAACGGCTTGCCGATACTGTCATTTACATAGTTTCTGTCGCATACAAACCGCTACAAACATGGAAGAATCTAACGTCACTACAGAAACAAGCGCGTTCTCCGAGCCCATCCCTTTTGACAGCGCGATCGACTAATGCAGCCACCCCCAGATCAAGCCCAAAGAGACGAAGCGCTAAACCCTAACGCTTCTTTTATCGTGCAGGCGCCTGCCGGGTCGGGCAAAACCACTTTACTTGTTGAGCGCTATTTAACCCTGCTGCAATACGTCGCTCGCCCAGAAGAAATTCTTGCCATTACCTTTACCCGCAAGGCTGCACAAGAAATGCGCTCACGAGTTTTGCTGACGCTGCAGGGAGACACGCCGCTAGCAAGGGCTATTCGCGAACGCGACCAAAAACTGGGCTGGCAACTCGAGCTAACCCCATACCGACTCAAAATCCAAACCATCGATAGTTTCGCTCTGGATCTCGCTACTCAACTCCCGTCTGCGGCGACAGCTGCCGGAATGGACATCGCGGAGGAACCTGAAGAATACTACGCTGCTGCAGCGCAGCAACTGCTGGGGCGATTATACGCCGATGATGAAACCGCTGGCATTATCGCGGAGTTCTTGCGAATCGTAGACAACAATCCACAAACGGCGAGCGCCTTGTTGGTCAGAATGCTTAGCAAACGAGATCAGTGGCTAGGCCTAACTAACGACCTAAGTGGTCTGGCAGCGCAACCCGCCTTCCCCATAATCACACTGATTGAAACCGCCATTGCCGAGTTGCATCAGGCAATTACTACACCGCTAATTGAAGCCCTAACCGAAGCAGATCAAGCTAAACTGATTTGGCTCGCCGAACAAACTGGCCGCCAACCGGAGCTCTCCGATATTGCCCCGCTGCTGCTTACTGCAAAAGGACAATTTCGGAAGACGCTAACGCGACGCGAACACGAAGCATTTGCTGACAAGACGCTGAAAACGACGGTGCTCGCTTGGCTGCAGGATCTCCATGCCCGCGAGCTAGCTGATGACTTCGCTATGTTGCTAAAACTACCGCCTAAGCAACTCGAGGATACTGCTGCCGACAACTTGCTCTGCGTTGCTCTAACACTGTCACTGGCTGCAGCCGAGCTAGAGAGCGTTATGTACGCGGCTAGGCAAATCGATTTCACCGGCATCCTCATGCGCGCGGCACGCAGTTTGCGCGACGAAGCAGGGCCGACTGACATCGCGCTGCATTGGGATTATCGAATACGCCATATTCTGGTGGACGAATTCCAAGATACTTCGCAAAGCCAGTACCGGTTCTTTCAGCTGTTAACCGAAAACTGGTCGGGGGATGCAGCCAACACATTTTTTGCGGTCGGCGATCCGATGCAATCGATTTATCGGTTTCGTGATGCAGAAGTCTCGCTATTTGGTCGATGTCGGACACAAGGGTTGGGGGATTTGCCATTAACTCCTTTGACGTTAACAGCAAATTTCCGCTCACAGAAAACTTTGGTCCAATGGAATAACGAGCTGTTTTCCAAACTGTTTGGCCAAGGCGGCATGACGCATCTGGGGGCCATCCCCTTTGCCCCGGCAAGCGCCATTCATGCCGGGTCTGCAACCGTAAGCTGTCTGGCTTTCACCGCAACTGAGGCAGAGATTCGCGGCATCGTCGATCACATTCGGTCGCTGAGAAGCACAGAACCCGACTGCCACATCGGTGTGCTTTGCCGGGCGAGAAACCACCTACCGCCTTTGTTAAGGGCTTTGCAAAACGCCGAGATCACCTGGCAGGCAACCGATATCGATCCGCTCCATGAGCTTCCTGAGGTACGCGACCTCATAACGCTGCTTAAGGTGTTGCTTACGCCGTTAGACAGATTGGCGTGGTTCAGCCTGTTACGCAGCCCACTCATCGGCCTGCCGCTAACACAGTTGGAGCAATTCCAGGACACCGCCGATTTGCAAGCGATCTTGCCAGCTATAGCCGCGACAGACCCCAGGCTCGCAAGACTCAATGCAGCATTGAACTGGGCCCATACTCGCTTGTACGAAGTGAGCTTGCGCGAAGTGATAGAAGGATTTTGGTTTCGCCTTGGCGGTATGGACGCGTATTCAGCTGAAGCATTACAAAATTGTTTTAACTGGCTGCAATCTCTGGATCAGCACGGGCCGCGCGGCTACGACATCGACTATGTTAACCGCGCGACTAGACGCTTATATGCCCAACCCACTACTGCCAACGAAACCACCGGCAGACTAGACGTCATGACCATTCACCGGTCGAAGGGGCTCCAGTTCGACCACGTTATCGTCCCATTTACGGAGCGCGATCCGCGCGGGGACGGCTCTGATCTTCTGCTTTGGCAGACCAGTCTGGAAGGCCAGAATGACACGCTGCTTGCCGGCGTGCGTGGTGACCCTGTTCACCAATGGCTCAAACACGAAAACGCCATACGCAGCGCGAATGAACACAAACGTTTGTTATACGTGGCTTGTACCCGTGCAATCAAAAGCCTCTGGTTAAGCTTCAGTTGTGTTATCTGTCCAGAGGTACCTGCGCCTGCGGCTCTATCCCCGCCACCGCGGGGCCTCGCTCGCCTATTTTTTAGCGAGGCTGAATTCGCGCCGATCTCTGACGTACCGGAAACAACCGCTTTGGCATACGCGCAAATCCCTGCAAAACAGACTTTGTCCCGCCTGCCCGCAGACTATCGCTGGCAACCACCGGCTTATGCACCAGCCGCTATTGCGGCACCCGCACGCGCTACAAAAACCGATCTTATTGGTGCCCGCCTAGAGGTGGCATTAGGCAATCTCGTACATCGCACGCTGGCCTGGCTAGGCCACGAGCATCCTGCAGAACTTAGTCAGCTGGATCAGCGTCTCGCCCAATGGTCTAGGCAATTACCGATTGCAGCAGAGCAGGCTAGGCTGCTTTGCGAACAAGCCCGGACGCACATCCATTCAACCTGGCAAAGCGAGACCGGCCAATGGATCCTGCAGCCGAAAACATTCGAACGCTGCGAATGGTCACTAACTCACGCTGATGCGCGCGGGTTTGCAACCAGCGTGCTCGATCGATGCTTCATTGAAGACAATATCTGCTGGATTATCGACTACAAAACGAGCACGCCAGACGAAGGGCAGCCGCTGCGAGGTTTTTTGCAACATGAAGCACAACGGTACCAGCAACAGTTAGATCGCTACCGCGAGATAGCAGGTTATTTACCGGAGTTAGCAAGTTGCGCCGAAGTTCGTACCGCGCTTTTTTTTACCGGTTCAGCGACACTTCATTTAGTCGTATAGCTCATCCGAACGCAGTCAACTATGAACCATATCCGAATCATAGATGAGCCATAGCAGCCCGACGTATGAATACGCGGACTCTTGTCGCGGGTTTTGTGCTACCTCTGAGTCACGTAGTCATTGCTTTTTAAATCTCTATGAGTACTATCGGCCGCTATGAATTTGACCAACACAAACTTGGGTTGTTTTAGAGCCTCCCACACCGCCGTAATGTCCACGATGACAAACGGTGCAAGTGTGGCGCGCACTGCTGGGTCTGACTGCGGTTGGCGCGAGGCTTTCTTTTACTTCTTTACATAAATAGCCTTCTTTATTACGGAAGGCAGATGACTGCCTTCGGATAAACCCGTTAGGCGGCGCCAACGGGTTTTTTTTTGGTCATTTTTTAGCATTGCAATCTTGGGGCGAATTACCAGTTGGAGCGGCTAACGTGGAACTAGAGAATATTAATATTGAGACACATCAAGTGCTTATCACTCCTGAACAATTAAAAGCTGAGTTGCCAGTAGACGGCGCCATCGGTGAGGCTGTGAAAGCCTACCGAAAGACCGTCCAGGAAATCGTCGCGCGTCGAGATCCGCGGCTGCTAGTCGTGGTTGGCCCTTGTTCAATCCACGACCCGCAAGCCGCATTGGAATACGCGACGAAGCTGAGTGCGTTAGCGGGCGAGTTGGATGACAAATTATTCTGCGTGATGCGCGCTTATTTCGAAAAACCGCGCAGCACTGTAGGTTGGAAAGGCTTGATCAACGATCCCTTCATGGACGACAGTTTCAAGGTGCACGAAGGCTTGCGGATCGCGAGAAAGCTTCTGCTGGACATCACCGAGCTCGGCCTGCCTATCGCAACTGAGGCCCTCGACCCTATCACCCCACAGTACATGCAAGACTTGATCTCATGGTCAGCCATCGGCGCGCGGACCACCGAATCTCAAACGCATCGCGAAATGGCATCGGGTCTAAGCTGCGCGGTGGGCTTCAAAAACGGCACCGACGGCTCACTCGGCGTGGCGATCAATGCCCTGCAATCTGCAATCAGCCCACACCGTTTTTTAGGCATCAATCCCGCAGGCCAGGTTAGCGTGATTCACACTACCGGCAATGATCACGTGCACGTCGTGCTGCGCGGCGGATCAAATGGTCCTAACTACAGCGAAGCGCATATTGCCGAATGCGAGAGGGCTTTAGCGAAGGTACACCAGCAGCCATCGATTATGGTCGATTGCTCACACGCCAATTCTAAAAAAGACCATCGTCTGCAAAACGAGGTCTTGGAAGCAGTTGGGCAACAAATCAAAGCCGGTAATCAATCCATTACCGGCGTGATGATAGAGAGCCACCTCAATGAAGGGCGTCAAGATATGGGGGATGCGGGCGATTTGGCTTACGGGGTTTCCATTACGGATGCGTGCGTTGGCTGGGACGAGACCGAAAGCATGTTGCGTAAACTGAGCGAATCCCTAAGAACTCGGAAAGCCGCATAACGGCTCGGGTAAGCTCCCCGGCGCATCCGTCAGGGAGGTGTTCGCAACTTTGAAAGTCGCCCGCGCGTAACTTTGTTCCGCGCCCTTTGTTTGCGGCGTCGCTATTAGCGAGACCGTGCGCAGCAATAGCTTGCTTATGTGTAGTATGCGTTTTCTGTAATCGTATGGTCGGTGTGATCAATCACGCTTGATATTTCGGGAACGCGCTCTAATAGCGTTGTCTCAACGCTGTTTTTTAAGGTGATATCTACTGCAGCGCAGCCCTGACAGCCACCGCCGAATTGCAGCACAGCCGCGCCATCCGAGGTCACCTCAACAAGCGACACCACGCCGCCGTGCGCCGCCAAACCTGGGTTAATCTCGTTGTAAAGCACGTAA
>DJYW01000043.1:3953-6388 GCA_002450255.1 Gammaproteobacteria bacterium UBA6968 | reverse complement strand
CCCTAATACTGAATCTAATCCTGTTTCCGAGCCCAGGACGGATCAAACTGACTAGGGCTGTCTTCTCTTGCTTCTCTTGCTTCTCTTGCTTCGCCGTCCTCGGGGTCAAGATCGTCAGCGTAATCTTCTCGATCATCCTCATCCTCGACCGCCTCAGCTGAAGCGTCTTCCTCAGAAAACTCTTCATCGGCAAACTCTTCCTCGGCAAAAGCTTGATCTTCGAATTCCTCTGTGGGTGGTTCCTCTGCATCCGTGCCATCCACTTCAGCTGCGGTAGACGCCTCGCCTAGATCTGCCGCTACCCGATTGGTTACCGTGCTATCCAGCAAAAGCGGGGTACCGGCATCTCCACACAAATTTGTCGCGCTGCGAGCCAACTGCCGATGTAGCTCTTCGTAGCTTCGATTTAAGTTGCGGAATTTGTCTGCGGTTAATGTGAATTCATCGACAACCTGTTTTTTGTAAGTGGTGAGCTCCTTATCCTTTGCCGCAAGCGCTTCTTCCAACTCTTTAATACGAGCCTGCCCGATAAGACCAGAGCGCAACAAAAAATAGCCGACAAAACCACCAATTACGAAGGCAACGGCGGCGATGATCAAGGTCGTTGGCGACAAAGTAATTCACTCCTCTTATCTGTTTTGCAATCGCGGCAGTGGTACCAAAGGCAGCGTTGGCAACTTCGATGACGCTCCCGCGCCGCACAAGTTACGCTGCACACATTGCACCGCACTGAAGCGCTGGCCAAGGCGTCTTTCCCGAGATCTGCGAATCCGCATTAGGCCTGTTTTTGCAACCGATACTGAAGTCGCTGTCGGGACAGATTCGCTGTTTTTTTGCAAGCGTTTGCGTCAAGGCCATTATTGTCTATCCCGGTTCAGAATACGCGACTTTTAGCGCCGCTAAACCGGACCGAAGCGCCATCATAGCGCGTGCAAAGCGACCCACAAAGAGTACAATCTGCCGCCTTCTTGAGGCACCCAATGAACGAAACATCTCTGCACCAATCCACTAGCACTGTGCCCACCTTCAGACAGGAATTAGGGGCGCTTTATCGACTCGGCTGGCCAATTGTACTGACCCAGCTTTTCATAATGGGCACCGGTTTCATTGATACCGTTATGGCCGGCCAATATGATCCTGCCCACCTTGCTGGGGTATCAGTCGGCGGCAACGTTTTCTGGCCAACCTTTATGCTGATGTCGGGGATGCTGATGGCGCTATCGCCCATCGTCTCTCAACTAACCGGTGCACGTAAAACTCAAGATGTGGGTGCGCAACTTCGGCAGGCGCTGTGGATCGCATTCTTTAATAGCTGCGCGCTCATGCTGATTGCCGTCAATGTCGGCAGTTTACTCGACAGCTTTGGCGTAGCGCCCGCTGCTGTTGAAATTGCGCGAGGTTATCTGCAAGCGCTCAGTTGGGGCGTGCCGCCGCTACTTTTTTACGTTACCTTGCGATACACCTCCGAAGCCCTCGGTCATCCACGGCCTCCAATGTTTATAGCGGCGAGCATTCTGCCGCTAAACGCGTTTCTTAACTGGGTGTTTATCTATGGCAAATTCGGTTTCCCGGAGATGGGTGGTGTCGGTTGTGGTTACGCAACGGCTATCGTGTTGTGGACAGAACTGGTCTTCATGCTGCTGTTTGTCGTGCGCCTGCCTTTTTTCCGGGCCACACAATTGTTCGCCAAATTCGAATGGCCCGATGTGCAACGCATTCTGCAAATCCTGAAAGTGGGTATCCCTATCGGTTTAACCGTGTTTCTAGAGATGGCCGTCTTCTCAGTGGTTGCGATACTCATTGCGAAAATCGGTATTAATCAAATTGCGGCTCACAGTATTGCGGGGAACCTCAATTGGCTGACTTATGTTATTCCAATGAGCATTGGGACTGCCGCCGGCATTCGAGTCGGCTTTCATATTGGTGCTGGCGATTTCGCTGCAGCCCGTAAGACCGCTTATACCGCGTTGCAGTTTGCTTTGGCTTACGCGCTTGTTGTGATGGTGATATTGATTTTCGCCCGCTACCACCTCATCAGCCTTTACACGAGCGATTTAGGGGTTACCGCTGTTGCCGCCAACTTATTGTTATTTGTTGCGGTTTATCAAATTGTGGATGACACCCAAGCGGTAATGATCGGTTCGCTGCGCGGCTATAAAGATACCCAAGTGCCAATGATCTTCAGCTTAATCGGTTACTGGGCGCTGGCCTTACCGTTCGGTCACGCCTACGCGATGGGTTGGTTTGGACTGGAGCCCGTGGGGGTTTATGGATACTGGCTGGGACTGACTGTCGGTCTTACCTTTGTTGCGATCAGCATGGTCTTCAGGCTGCGCATGGTTAGCAGCAACAAAGCCCGCATTACGTCTCTGCGCGACGCTTCTTTGGCAGCGCAAGAGGCGACGCTGTCTGAGGTGTCCTGACTTTGCCGATAG
>DJYW01000043.1:3067-3600 GCA_002450255.1 Gammaproteobacteria bacterium UBA6968 | reverse complement strand
GCTGACCAATTGGCTCGTTCGGACTTGATGGGCCCGCAGGCAGCACTGCTGACATAACTTCAATCTTGCTTAACTAACCTCCGCGACGCTTGGCCGCGAGGGCTCAGCCAGAAGAGACCTCGCTGATCGAGTTGGCACCAGGTGGAATTTGAAAGGCGCGCCTCCTTCGCCGATAGCGTAGTCGACCTGGCAGACGTGATGAATTTGGGCTGCCGCTATATCTGTCCTGCGAAGCACCCCGACTGCGAGGTCCGCACGACTGCCTGGGTACGTGCATCCAAGTGCGATTAGGGGTAAATGAACACTTGTGTCCAACCTTCAAAAAATGGGCTTCAGCAAGTGGCCGGTTACTTCCGTTGCCTTCCCCCGGCGAGACATAAGCAGGCAAGACTGACCGCATTACGAGTGATCGTTTGCCGACGGTTTTAGAACACTATCCGGCGGCAAGGCCTGTCTTTTTGCTTCGCTTCACTGCTCGCTTAACTGCTCGCTTTAACCTTTCCGTGACTCTTGCCGTAACCCTTGCCGTAACC
>DJYW01000043.1:0-2751 GCA_002450255.1 Gammaproteobacteria bacterium UBA6968 | reverse complement strand
ACCCTTGCCGTAACCCTTGCCGTAGCCTTTCTCTTCAACCTTCTGTGAACCCTCACCTTCACGTTGGCCCAATCCGCCACCTGGCTGACTGTAATGAATGCAGAGCAATCCATACCCGTCTAGCAGACCGCTGGACGCGTTTGCCAGGCCGGTCTATTCTTATTTTGCCGAGTAGCTGGTTCTACAACTCCGGTTCGAAGACCCATTTGCTTTTGGTAGGTGTGGTCTAGCCCGTGCGCATGAACTAGTGCTTTAACATTATTTAAGTCCGGACAAACTTTTGCGAGCCTACCGTGTGAGACCGTATATTGGCCCGGCCGATCTTCGAGGCTGACTATTTGCGAGCGACTTTTAGGACGGGCTTTAAACGGACAGCACTTTCGGATCAACTTTTGGGCCATATTTTGGGGAGAGAAAACACCATGCTTTTGCAACCGATATTAAATCGCCAGCCCATTCTGGCAGCGCTCACTATTCTGCTCTGTGGGTCTGCCCTAGCATCTGTGGCAAACGCTGACATGCCCCGCACAGCCGGCGGCAAACCCGACCTCAGTGGCGTCTACAACATCGCCACGCTGACACCCTTGCAACGTCCCGGACGCTTTGGCGACAAAGCTACGCTTACACCCGAAGAAGCGGCAGACATTGCTGCTTACTGGGCAGGCAATCTGGCCAAAGATGAGGCGCCGAGCGACCCGGACCGTGGCGCTCCGCCAGAGGGTGGCGCAGCCATTTATGTACCTGAATTTGAGGGCGCGGCTGGCAAAGTCGGCGGCTATAATGCGTTCTATGTCGACATAGGCGAGAGCAATTTTATGCTCGATGGCAAATATCGCACTTCAATCATCACGCAGCCGAGCACCGGCCGTATGCCGAAGCTGTCACCGCAAGGCATGCAAAAAGCCATGGCAATGCGCGCCATGTACAACGAAAACACTGGCACCGCCTGGTGGTTAGAACGCAACGTAGGTCCTTACGATGACCCCGAATCACGCCCGTTAGCGGAACGCTGCATCGTCGGCTTCGGCTCGACCGCAGGACCGCCGGCGCTGCCTGTCATGTACAACAACCTGAAACGCATCGTGCAGAACGAAGACAGCATTGTAATCATCAATGAAATGAACCATGACGCACGCGTGATTCGCATGAATCAAGAGCACCTGCCCAGCGCAATGCGCAGTTGGCTGGGTGACTCTATCGGTCGCTGGGAGGACGATACGCTAGTGATCGAAACGACTAACTTTCGTGAAGAAAGCGGCCTAAATTTTGGCGGCCCGGAACTTCATGTCGAAGAACGTATCTCTCGCATTGATGCCGCTACGCTACGCTATGCTTTTACTGTTACTGACCCGAGTTGGGCTGAGCCTTGGGGCGGTGAATACCCCTGGCCTGCCTCAGATGAAAAGGTTTACGAGTATGCGTGTCATGAAGGTAACTATTCGCTTGGTGGCATTCTGCGTGGCGCGCGCCTTCTAGAGCGCGAGGCTGTTATGGTCCAAAACGAACAAAGCTCTGGCGAATAAACTTTCGCCAGCGCGGTTCATCGAAACATCTTCAAGAAACTAGTTGCAGCGTTCGGCAGCCCTAGCCTGCCGAACCGCATCTAGCCCAAGTTCGTCCATCGCTTTAGCAAAGCAGCGTCTTCTCGCATCATTATTCACCGGGCCGCTTAATCAACAACGCTTCTGAGCCAACGGGCAATTCAAACCACATCATGTCCTCAGTCAGTATGGCGTCCGCCTCGATGCCGCGCATAAAGATTGCGGCGGCCTGCTCGTTTTGTGGTGGCGGTACCAAATGATAAAACGCAAGTTGCTTCACCTTTGCCTCTCGTGCCGCCGCAACAATAGCGCCGGCGTGGGCGTGGTAGTTGGTGACGTCTCGCAATATTTGAGCACGAACGGGCATGCCCGCGCGCTCGGATCGCTGAATCGCTCCGTCGAGCAACGCCAGGGACAGCGCGTCATGCAGTAACAAATCAACACCTTGAGAGACTGCCATCAGCGCGTCGGAAACCACCGAATCGCCGCTGATCACAACCGATCTGTCGGCATAATCTATGCGATACCCGAAAGCGGGTTCGATCGGACTGTGATCCACCGCGACAGCAGTGATCGAAAAAACGCCGTTCTCGTAGAGTGGACCAGCCGGTACAGTCTTAGCGACCAGCAAACCATGTTCGGGCTGCAATATTTTCTCACCATGGTGCGCGACGCGATAACTTCGATCTAACGCATAGGCTTCGTTCATACCTGCAATCACGCGGTCGATGCCGACAGGCCCGTAGACAGGAAGGGAATATTTACGCCCGCTCGCCCAAGACGTCAGGTTGATGTTGTAAACGTCGGAAATGTGATCCGAGTGAAAGTGCGTAAACAGGACACCACGCAGCTTGTGCATGGGCAAGCCACTAAAAGCGAGACGAGCGCCAGAGCCGGACCCCGTATCAAATAAAAACAGATCTTCGCCGGCCTGCACAGCAATGCACGCTTTAGCTCGCCGCAAATCATGCAATGGCGATGAACTGCCACAAACAAAAACCTTGAGGGCATCCTCTTGCTGTGCCAAACCTTGCTGAGCACGGATGTGCTGAACAAACACAACGTTTGCGACTCCTACGAGCAAAAAAAACATCATTAAGCGCATCATTCCTCTCCCGTAAAATAATTGTGCTGACTATAACAAGCAGTATAAACATACATAACGATGGTGTACTGTAACGTCCACTCGCTTAGCTTATGTTTGCTCGGC
>DJYW01000136.1:6661-24780 GCA_002450255.1 Gammaproteobacteria bacterium UBA6968 | reverse complement strand
TTTCGCCGCTTTATTCCACTTTCTTGTGGCTGGCTTGGCTCTAGCCAACTTCTGTTGACCCGGTGATTTACCCTACTTAACCCCCTTGAACCCGGCATGTCGGTCGCGAAAGAGCCAGATTCGGAAACTTAAGAGCGAAACAGAAAGGCTTCGATCGCAACGGACTCGACACGAACATTGGCAAAAAAGCTTATGGGAACCCTAAGCTGCTGAATTCTTTAGCTCTGCACGACCAGACTTTCACGTGCTATTGAGATCACGCCCCTATAATTGGGTTTTTCGCATAAAGCGGCCATACGAAGCCGACAGCACCACCTAGAACAAAAACTTGCCAGTTTGTCGCTTAAATATGGCACTTTTGCTGGCCGGCTACTCTTTTAGTGTTACTTTTCGTATCATTGCGCGCCGCACGACCGAGGACTTCCGTCTTTGGTCCACTCATTAGAGGAATGGATATGAAACTTCGCGGAACCTATATTTGGGCAGTCTCCATCGCCGTCCTATTGGGCGCCTGGTTATTCTCTGGTCAAGTTGGCAAAGAACCCGCTCAAATCAGCCCTTCTATCGCGGAAACCAACCGCAGCGATGAGCGCATCCAGACCGACACCCTGCCGACTCGGGTTCGAGTCTCTGCACAACGCGCAGTTGAGCGCACACGCTACGCAACCATTCGCGGCAAAACAGAAAACAAACGCACCGTGCAAGTCAAAGCCGAAACCATGGGGCGTCTGGTACAGCGCCATGTAGAACGTGGCGATGCCGTTGTTAAAGGCGATTTACTTTGTGAACTATCGGTAGAAGATCGCCAGGTCTCATTACGTGAATCTATCGAAGCCGTAAACCAAGCCGCGATAGACTACCGCGGTGCAGTCGAACTTAAGGCCAAAGGGTTTAACTCTGACAGCGCTATCGCAAGCGCAAAAACACGCCTGGCAACGACCGAAGCTAACCTCACTCGTCGCCGTCTCGCGCTAGAAAAAATTCGTGTCCGCGCACCATTCAACGGTTTCGTTGAGAACGTACACTTGGAACTTGGCGACTACGTTCGTAGCGGCGACTTGTGCGCAACCGTTGTCGACTTAGACCCTATGCTCATTGTTGGAAGAGCTACAGAGCGGGTTGTCGGGCGCCTGAAAGTTGGCGAAATCGCACAAACCGCACTGCCAGACGGCCAGGTGATTAATGGACCTATTTCATTCGTCGGCCAGCAGGGTGATGCCGCAACGAGAACCTATGCCGTTGAAATACAAATAGAAAATTCAAATTGGCAACTTCGCTCAGGCATTACTGCGGATATCCGTATACCCGTCGAGCGGGTCTTGGCTCACAAAGTAAGCCCGGCCTTATTCAGTCTGGATGACGTTGGTCGCATAGGCTTACGCACGGTAAACGACGAGGATCGCGTTGAGTTTCACTTGATCGACATCGTCGAGGAAGTCGAAGACGGTATTTGGGTCGCTGGGCTTCCTAACGAAACCCGCATCATTACCGTTGGGCAAGAACTCGTTGTTGCGGGTGAGCGCGTCGAACCTATCTCGCAGCGTCTGTTATCCGGTAACGACCGCAACCCTTCTGCAACCCAAAAAGCGTCAGTCGCAAGCTTTTAGGCAGAAAAACCGCCCGAACCGGTAATTTTAGAGATTCATTCGATATCGGTTAGGTGTTTACTTATAACTAACAAGTTTTTTCAAAAACAGATTTTTTTAGCTGCTCTCTATTGCGTCGCGAGCAGCGTAGACCACACATCAGGCAAACGTTATGTATAAGATCCTAGAAGCAGCGATCACTCGGTCGCGCACCACTCTGCTCATCTTGTTCATGATTTTACTCGCCGGAGTAATGTCCCGTTCCGCCATTCCCGTTGAAGGCGACCCGGAAATTAATGTGCCCTTCTTCGTGGTGACCGTGGTTCACGAAGGCATATCGCCAGAAGATGCCGAGCGTTTGCTGGTGATGCCTCTCGAAATTGAGCTACGCCAGGTTGAAGGCGTCGAGGAACTCACAGCGTATGCCTCCGAAGGCGCCGCAACCCTTATGGTTGAGTTCGACGCCGACTACGATCTCGACCAGGCGATGCTCGACACCCGTGACGCCGTAGACCGCGCTAAGGTCGAGTTCCCCTCAACGGCGGAAGAACCCGTTATTCAGGAACAATCGACCAGCGATTTCCCTATTGTGCAGGTGAATATCGTAGGCGATGTCCCTGAGCGAATGCTCTACAACATTGCCCTGGATCTGCGCGATGCCATCGAGAGCCAACCGGGTATTCTGTCTGCCGACGTATTCGGCCAGCGCGAAGAGCTCCTAGAAGCGATCATCAACCCGGAAGAGTTGGCCACCTATGGTTTGTCCAGCATCGACCTGATGAACGCCATCAGCTCAAATAACCGCCTGATTCCTGCGGGTAGCTTAGACGGCGGCGAAGGCCGCTTTTCAGTCAAAGTGCCCAGCATCATTGAGGGCAGCGAAGACATCTTCGACATTCCAATTAAAGCCAAAGGCGATGCCGTAGTTACCATCCGCGACGTCGCCGAGGTGCGCCGCACTTTCAAGGATCGTACCGGTTATGCCCGCATCAACGGACAAATGGCACTCGGCATCAATGTAATCAAGCGAGCTGACGCTAACATTTTAAGTGCTATTGAACGCGCCAAGGCGGTTGTCGAAGAATATCGCAGTCAGTTGCCTGGCCAGGTCAATGTGTTCTATTCCATGGACCAGGGCCCGATGGCCCAGACGCAAGTTGTCGAGTTAGAAGGCAATATCTTTACCGCACTGGGCTTGGTGATGGTGATTGTCGTCGCCGCTATGGGCCTACGCAGTGGCCTGATCGTTGGTATTGGCATCCCCGCATCCTTTTTGTTTTCACTTATTTTCGTCTACCTCCTCGGCTATTCATTCAACTTTATGGTTATGTTTGGCATGTTGCTTGGGCTCGGTATGCTCATCGACGGTGCGATAGTGGTGACCGAATATGCAGACCGAAAAATGGTAGAGGGGCTCAGTAGGCAGCATGCTTATATTGTCGCTGCGCATCGCATGTTCTGGCCGGTCACCGCATCTATTGCCACCACTTTAGCGGCCTTTTTACCGCTTATGTTCTGGCCCGGCGTCTCCGGCAAGTTCATGCGCTTCCTGCCGGTTACGGTGTTCACCGTGTTGAGCGGCTCGCTGCTTTATGCGTTGGTGTTCGGTCCCGCCATTGGTTCGATCATTGGCCGCGCAGGCAGCCTTGATCCTAAAGCGCTTCGAACGATGAAGGTTTTAGAGGAAGGCGATCCCCGGACGCTGCGCTCATTAACAGGCGTGTATGCCCGTGTTTTAGGCATGGCAGCGCGTTACGGTATCGTGACCATGTTGCTGACTGTCACCGTGCTAACAACCACTTTCTGGGCGTACGGTAAATACGGCGGCGGCTTAATATTCTTCTCCCAGGGCGACTCGAAATTTGCTCAGGTCAGCATACGTGCTCGCGGCAATTTAAGCATCGCCGAGACTAATGCCTTGCTAACCGAAGTCGAACGCGAAGTGCTAGAGGTCGAGGGCATCGAAAATGCGCAGGCCTACACCACCATGTCGGGAAGACCTTCGCGCAGCGGTGGTATGGACAAGATTGGCGGTATTTTTCTCGAGCTGTACGACCGCGCTGAAAGACGCTACCACAGCGATGACGTTCTCGAACAAATACGCGAACGCACGTCTAAGCTAGCCGGCATTATTGTTGAGATGCGAGCGGAAGATATGGGGCCACCGGTCGGTAAACCGATCAATATCGAGCTGTCTTCTTATAACCGGCGCTTACTGGAACCAGCCACTAAAAAGATCGTGGACCATATGCGGGAAAATGTCGCCGACCTGCGTGACATTGACGATACGCGCTCGCTCCCAGGCATTGAATACCAAGTGAAGGTCGATCGCGCTAAGGCAGCCGTGTACGGCGCAGACGTGAATCAGGTCGGCGTTGCAGTGCAGCTGATCACGAACGGAATTAAAGTCGGCGAATACCGTCCCGACCGCGCCGATGATGGTGTAGACATACGCATACGCTATCCGTCCGCCTCCCGTGGTCTGCTCGCTATGGATGAGCTGCAAATTACAACGCCTACCGGACTCGTACCTCTATCGAATTTTGTTACTTTTGAGCCTGCACCGAAAGTCGACACGATACAGCGTGTCAACGGCATCCCCATTAAACGCATTTTTGCTGATGTGGCGCCGGGCGTCTTGGCCGACACCAAGGTTAAAGAAATAGAAGCCTGGATTCAGACGCAAGATTGGGCATCTGAGCTAAATATTGAATTCCGCGGCGCAAACGAAGAGCAAGCCGAATCGATCGCCTTTGTGACTATCGCATTCAGTATGTCTCTACTGCTAATGTTCGTCCTGCTTGTTACGCAATTTAACAGTTTTTATCAGTCAACTTTGATCTTGTTCGCAGTGATTCTGTCTACCGCCGGGGTATTGCTGGGACTATTGATTACAGGCAATCCGTTCAGCGCGATCTTGACCGGCACCGGCGTTGTGGCGCTGGCGGGCATCGTGGTGAATAACAACATTGTGCTGATTGATACCTATAACGAAGTCCGCCGCAAATACCCCGATCTACACTACGTCGACGTCATCGTCCGAACCGGTGCACAGCGTCTGCGGCCAGTGATGCTAACCACTGTGACGACGGTGTTTGGCTTGCTGCCACTAGCGAGTAATGTATCGATTGATTTGGTTAACCGCACCATCGAGGTGGGCAGCATGATGAGTTCGTTCTGGGTGCCGCTGTCGCAGGCCATTGTGTACGGTCTAACTTTCTCTACCCTACTGACCTTGGTTACGACCCCGGCGATGCTTGCGCTACCACACCAGATCAAATCGTTAGCGAAACGCGTACCGGTGCTTAAGAAACTCAACAAGAACTTAGGCAAGGACTCTGACAAGAAGCCGTTTGATGAGCCGGTGGCAGCAGGCTAACAACCCGCGGATACTGCTCTACCGGGAGCCGCTCATTCCCGCTGTACCGCTGTTCCGGTGTTCCGCCGCGCTGCCTGCTCGTGCCAACCGACTGCCCGAGAACAATCAGCTTTTCGTGAAGCTCGGCTAACCTAAGCGGACGGCAGATTACCAGACACCAGAAGGCCGATCGTAGATGCGATCTTTAAACCGAATATTGATCGTTATTTTTCCTCAAAACCACAAACAGATGATCCAAGCATCTACGCAGCAAACCGCTTATTTTGGGTACTAACGGGTCTGAAACTACTCTCTGTTGCGACGGCCATGCGTAAAAGACCCTCCCCCAAAGGGGCTTTAAGCCCCGTGACCGGCATATCCGCGCCGCAACAAGTCCTCTCTTCGGTCAAAATACTCCCTTGAGGGCAATCATGCCCCAATCTAAATCTGCATTATCATTGCTAACCAAAACTCATTCGCTGTAAAATCAGTCGAGGTGTTTTACCGGTAGACATCATGATCAAAAGATTTTCCGAACCAGAAATTGAGCTTGAAGCTCGCTCCGCGAAAGGATGCTTTGCCATCGCAGGTATCACCTTAGATGGAGCATCTTTGGTGCGTTACCGCCAGATACTCGAAGGCGATGATGCGCCAATTGCGGAATTGCTAACGCGATACAAAGCTTGTCCACAGCCACCAGAATAGTTGTGCCTTTTAGCAAAAAAACACTTCTCACAGGTTCGGAAACCGATCCGTATCTATTGCCGAACTCCAACACCCTCAGAAACAAACTTGGACTAACAGACGTTTGGGACCTGCATCGCGCTGAAGGTGAGTTAAGCGGTGCGCGAAAAGCTCAGCTAAGACGAGACCCTCCCACCGGCGAATTGTCTCTGCGGCTCCTCAAGCAGGTACACCGACATCTTTTCCAAGATGTTTACGAGTGGGCGGGCAGTCTGCGCAAGGTCAACGTGGCGAAAGGCGAGAGTGTTTTCCCGCCTAAAGAGTTTGTCGAGCAAAGCACTGCAAAAGCGCTGCGACGCTATAACGCCGCAAACGCCAGTTTCGACCGAAATAACGCGAGCAACTTTATAAAGAATGCCGGCCGGTTACTCGGTGAAATCTATGCAATACACCCTTTCAGAGAGGGTAATGGCCGCACCCAACGCGCACTCATCTGCATTGCGGCAGACCGCTCTGGCTTCTCGCTAGACTGGTCGCAAACTTCGCCGACACTCATGTTAACGGCATGTGTGTACTCGATGAATAACGACAACTCGTTACTCGAATCTATTATTGAGGGATGTTTGGCAAGTGCCCGATAAGTGCAGCGAATGTTCTGGCTCTCGCTGAAGTGTTCCTGCTAACAATAAACTCAAGCGAATCGCTCAGGCGAGTCATGCTGACTCGGATAGCTTTAACAACCGAATTGGCAACTCTAAAAATATAATCGCGGAATCTGGTCTTATCTGCACCGCCTTTCTTAGGCGTCGTTTGTGGTTTCTTTTCACCTTAGCTTTTAGTTCGTCTTTCGCGTTTCTTTTAATTAAACCTGGCGACCAAGTTAGCGACGCAAAGCGTATCCGAAGCGGGTGCCATGTCACTTTTACGTTATCCGGCTTTTCTCTAAACCAGTTTTATGAGAATCCGATCTCTGCAAGCCACGCACCGCTTATTACCGCCTGGCAATCGCCTCGGCGTAGGCCACCACGCGCTCCGCTTCCGCAGCATGCATATTTTCCACCAGTTTGCCGTCCAACACAGCAACGCCTTTACCGGCTTGTAAAGCCGCTCGCCAGACCGTAAGCACCTGACGCGCATGCTCTACTTCTGCGGCACTGTAGCCAAAGGCTGCATTAGTGATTTCTAAATGACTGGGATGTATCAGGGTTTTACCGTCAAAGCCCATGTCTCGGCCGCTTTCGCAGATCAATTTGAGGCTCTCGAGGTTGCGGAAATCTAGGTGCACGCCATCGAAAATCGGTTTTCCGAAGTGTCTGGCGACCAGCACGCAGCGTTGCAGGGCATAGTCCAGGTTATGGCGATGTAATGTATGGCGTCCGTGCATCTCTGTCACCAGATCACTTGTGCCGATGACCAGCGCTTCGATACGCGGATGCCCCGCGAATGTCGTTAGGTCGAGAATTGCGGTTGGACTCTCAATCATTACCCATATCGGTCGCGCGCAGCCGTTAGCATCTAAGGCCGCGACAAGGGCATCCACCTGAGTAAGTGATTCAACTTTGGGAAACAGCAAAGCGCTGATCGGGGCCTGCGCGAATGCGGCAATGTCAGCGCTACCCCATGGCGTTTCTAATGCATTACAGCGCACGACCAATTCGCGGTAGCCATAGCCACCTGCTTCAACAACCGCTGCGACCGCATCGCGAGCGGCGGCTTTCGCATCCGGTGCTACCGCATCTTCCAGATCAAACAGGATGGTATCGCAATCCAGTTGTTTGGCTTTTTCCATTGCCCGAGCGTTCGCGCCTGGCATAAACAGAAGTGAACGTCTTGGTCTTATTTGTGATGCATCGCCGGTCATACGCCCTCCTTATCCATCGCTTATGAACGCTATCGCGATTCGACGCGGGCATAGTTTGGTGGAACGCCGCAGGCAAAGCAAAAGAACCCTTATTTTCGCGGCTTCTGGCCTCGTCCTCTTATCCTCTCGTGATGTTTTTAGTCCGCATCTCTTGACTTGTCTGCTTGCCTTGTCTGCTTGCCTGTCTGCTCTTTGCCTGACCGGGTAAGTTAGTTCCACAAAAGCGGCGACTTAAGCGGACCTATAAAAAACGCTAAAGGGATACGACTGGCTTCCCATCAAGCCTTGCTTTACCTTTGCGTTCTCAAATTTGGAGGCAGGGAAACCCTATGCAAACGCCCTTTAATATGCAGGACAAAGTTGTCGCCATTACCGGCGCTTCCTCCGGTTTCGGCCATCACTTCGCCGGCGTGTTGGCGGCAGCCGGTGCTACGGTCATTCTAGGCGCCCGCCGCGAGGACAAATTAGCCGCACGGGTTGCAGAAATTGAGGCCGCTGGCGGTAAAGCAATCGCAGCGTCGCTAGACGTGCGCGAGCGCAACAGCATTTCGGCGTTCTTAAACATTGGCTTTGAGCGGTTTGGCCGCCTGGATGTCGTCATTAACAACGCGGGCGTGGAGGCTGGCGCCAAAACCTACCACACCATCGACGAAGACGATTGGAACTATGTGCTGGACACAAACCTTAAATCGGCGTGGTTGGTCTCCAAGCTTTACACCGACGGGGTGCTCGCTCACAAACAAGGTGGCGGCAATATCATTATGGTGTCGTCGATTACCGACACCCGCACCATCAAAGGCCAATTTCCATACGCTGTCTCAAAAGGCGGGATGACGCGCATGACTGAAGTCATGGCTTTAGAAGCGGCAAAATACAAGATTCGGGTTAACGCCCTAGCGCCTGGCTATTTTCTAACTGATGTCAGCCGGCTGCTGCTGGAATCTCCTGCTGCTGGCGACTTTGTAAACGGCATTCCTATGCGGAGAACCGGGGAATTTCCGGATTTGGATGGCCCCTTGCTATTGCTGGCAAGCGACGCATCAAACTACATGACGGGGTCAGTGCTAACGGTCGATGGCGGCCACGTTTGCGCATCGCTGTAACCGCTCTTTCTCTCGTTAAGCAAGGCGCGGCCGACGCGACTCGCCGAGAGGTAGAGTCTAAGCAATACCGCCAATACAAATGTATTTAATCTCAAGGTAGTCGTCCAAGCCGTACTTGGAACCTTCTCGCCCGTTGCCGGATTCCTTAACGCCTCCAAACGGAGCCATTTCGTTAGATATGATGCCTTCGTTAATACCCACAATGCCGAATTGGAGCGCTTCTGCAACACGAATCATGGTGTCACTGCTTGTGGTATACACGTAAGCCGCAAGCCCCGCATTGGTGCTATTCGCAAGTCGAATCGCATCTTCCTCATCTTGAAAGCGCATCAGCGGTGCTACCGGTGCAAAAATCTCTTCATCAGATATCGCCATGTCGGCTTCGATATCGGTAAGGATCACCGGCTGCACGAAGTTACCACCCGCGTTAACCGGCAGCGTATCTGGCCAGTAGACTTTCGCTCCCTCATTTACGGCAGCAGCGAGTCGCTCATGTGTTTTCTCTGCAGCCGCAGCATGAATCAAAGGTCCCATGGTGGTTTCTTGCTGCAGGCCATTTCCTAGCACCAACTTCGCAGCCGCTTTTTTTAACTCACCGGCAAATTCATCATAAATCGCATCCGCTACTAATATCCTGTTGGCGCAGACACAGGTCTGCCCGGAATTTCGGAACTTAGACGCAATCAATCCGTTGATTGCTGACGAGATATCAGCGTCCGCAAAAACGATAAACGGCGCGTTGCCGCCCAGTTCCATGGTGGTCCGTTTCATGGTCGCGGCACAGTCTGCAGTTAATTTTTTACCGACAGCGGTCGAACCGGTGAAAGTCAATTTACGCACGGCGTTACTGCCGGTAAGCGTCTCACCGATTTCACTGGTTTTACCGCAGAGCACGTTGATGACGCCATCGGGAATACCCGCTTCCTGGGCGTAATACGCCATCGCCAGAGCTGATAGAGGTGTTTCGTTAGCAGGTTTACACACAACAGTACACCCCGCGGCAATTGCCGGTGCAATTTTTCGCGCAAGCATTGCGTTGGGGAAATTCCATGGTGTGATACAAGCTACAACACCGACCGGTTGTTTAATTGTAATAATGCGTTTGTCTGGCCCGGGCGAGGGAATGACATCGCCATAGATGCGTTTGGTTTCCTCGGCAAACCATTCAATGTAGCTCGCGCCATAGGCAATCTCGCCTTTGGCTTCCGCAAGGGGTTTGCCTTGCTCCACGGTTAGTAGTCTTGCCAGATCTTCAGTATTGGCTGTCACGAGATCGAACCACTTCCGCATCAAAATTGCTTTTTGCTTGGCCGGCAGCTTAGCCCAGGCATCTAGGGCAGCACTTGCAGCGGCAATAGCCTGCTCTGTCTCTTCACGACCGCAATTTGCGACTTGCGCTATGACGCTATCATCTAGCGGATTCGTTACGTCAAACGTTGTACCGTCGTTTGCAGGCAGCCATGCACCATTGATCAACGCTTTGGTTTGAAAGCTTGCTACGTTCTCATTCACGGCTTGGCCCCCTAAAATACCGACTGATAAATTTCTAGTGCGTCTGTTTCGCTGATCTCAACCGGATTGTTGACGAGCAAGCGCTGCTGGAGCATCGCATCTTTTGCCAGAATCGGAAGATCCTGCTCGCCTATATTTAGTTCCGATAAACGACGCGGAATACCGACCTGATCGATCAGACTGTCCAGTTCCGCTACAAATAACTCAGCTTTGTGTCGCTCAGATTCACCAATACGCGCGACAGAGATGCAATCGAGCAGCTCCGCATATTCTTGGTAAACCACCTCGCTGTTGATTTTCAAAACCGGCATTAAAACCAACGCATTAGATAGACCATGCGGAATATGAAAGTGCCCGCCGAGGGGATAGGCCAGCGCGTGTACTGCTGCAACCGGTGCGTTGGCGAACGCTTGTCCAGCCAAACACGACCCTAACAACATATTCTGGCGAGCAATGACGTTGTCGCCATCTTCAAATGCTGTTTTGATATTTCTCGATAACAGCGTTAGCGCTTGGCGCGCAAGCATATCGGAGTAAAAATTTTTCTTATGTTTGGAGGTGTAGGCTTCGATTGCATGCACCATCGCGTCGATACCGGTGGCCGCGGTGACATGGGGCGGAAGCTTTAGGGTTAATTCCGCATCTAAAACGGCGTAGTCGGGTAGCAACTGTCTGGAAACCACTCCGGTCTTCGTGGTTTGGCCGGTTGTAACAATAGAAATTGGCGTCACTTCAGAACCTGTGCCCGCCGTTGTGGGAATCAAAATCAAGGGCATTCGGTTGACCTGAATTTGGTCGATGCCGTAACAATCGGCTAGTTTTGTTTTTCCCGTCGAGAGGACCGCGATGAGTTTGGCGACATCCATCGAACTGCCGCCCCCTAGGCCGATCACGCCATCAATTGCTTTGCTTTGCGCCACTTGCGCAGCCGACTCCACTACATCTTCCGGTGGATCAGCGATGACCTCGGAATAAAGCGTCACATTGATGCCGCTTGCTTCGAGACTTGCGACGACTGGATCGATGATGCCAGCCTCTAGCAATCCTTTGTCGGTAACCAGCATGATGTTGTTCGCGCCAAGAGAGGCGCACAGCTCTGCTGTACGGCGGGAGGATCCGCTACCACAGATAAGCGTCTTGCTAGTCGAAAACTCAAAATCGGTCATTGCAGAAAGTCCTTAAGGTATAGATCGAACAGAACCTTTTTGTTGGCGGGGTGAGGTGCCGTTGGCGCTCGCCACGCCTGCCACGCTCGGGTCACTGAGTTGCTGAATAACCTCGTCAAGCTTAAAACCAACGATGGTCGAATTGCGGATACGCTCAACGTGCGGCCAGGTATGCTCTTCCCCATCCAAAACCAGTTGCATGGCTTTTTCGGGTTTTATTTTTTCGAGCATTGCCATCGGATCGACAAAGCGCTGGGTAGGAATAATGTTCACATCCGCCGTGTAGTCCTGGGTAAAAACACTGAACCACATGCGGGTAAGAATATTCGCTGGATAGAGGTTTTGCACCATGGACTGGGTGTAGGGATAAACTGCCTTTACCCACTCCTTGCTCGCCCCCTGCCAGAAGTTGGCAAAGTCTTTCACCGGCCCATCGAATTTCTGCTCCTGCAGACTCCACAAAATTAACGGGTTGGTTTGACTGGTGATAAAAAAGTTACACCCGAAGACACGACGCAGCCGGCTTGCCGGCAAGTCATCTGTGACCGATCCATCTACCCAGGATCGCGAGCGAACGTAAGGAACGCGATCGCCATCTACCCCTCGGGCCGCTAGTTTTACTGGGTTTATCAGTCCCGGCACTGCGCAAGACGCTTGAATCGTCTCGCGCAACAATACATTAGGCGTGGTGACTGCGTTTAGGGTTCTAGACTGTTGGTGCATCTCCGAAGGTGCCACTGAAACACAAAGCTGACGCCCGGAGCGTTGCAACGCTTCCTCAAAGGTAATGTCCGGTATCCATGTTTCGACAATAGATCGTATGTCTTCGCCGTCGAGGCGATTGTCTTTGTCAGAATATTCGCGATGCACCAAATCAAATATCTCAAACAAGGATTCGGAGTCCAAAATTTGGTCAAGCTCCGTCTCGTCGTAGCTGCAAACAATCCCCGCGATAATCGCTCCGGCGCTTGATCCAGAAATTACCCGAGGCAGCAACCCTTGGCTGCGCAGTGCCATACAGACACCCAAGTGAAACGGTGCTAGAGACCCTGCACCGCTAAGCATTAAAGCGCATCGCCCGTGCGCTCTAGAGGCTCTTTCAAAGAAAGCCTTTTTCACGTTTAAGTCTAACTCTGCGTCACTGAGTTGATGAATCTGTTCAAGCCCGGCAGCCAGCTCTCCGACGTACTCTCCGATCAGCCTGCGTGCTTCGCCAGAACCCGGTTCATAGACCTCTGCCGCACCCATATTTGCCATGTTGCCATGGAGACCTTCGTCGAAGTAAAAAAGCAGCTTATCCGCTCTGCCATCCTCCCGAATGGCCTTTAGTTCACTGAGTCGGGATTCGATGATGCGCTGATCAAACTTTTTCCGACGCATAAAGTCGAACCACCAAAAAGGCGTTTCTTCTGGCTCCCGCGACGAGTTGCTAAGCCAATCTTGGTAACTAGAGTGACGCATAAATTTGATCCAACTCCCCGGCGGATGAACAAAAAACCAACAAAAAGCTGACGGCTAAGAGATCGGACCCATCGGACCTGCGATCTAGCCTTCAACTGTGTACCCGCTGAGCGAGCCGCTGTCAGCTATCAGCTTCAGGTAGATGCAAGACTCGGACCCAAAGTCTGCTCGAACTCATAAAGAGAGCTGGCATGGAAAATGCTTTTAACCCGCCAAAAGCGAAAAGACAAAAGCAACATTTCTTAACCTTAAACAACCCTTTTTACCGGATATTCCTTTCCATCACGCTTATGAGCCCTTACCCGCCTAGCCCGAGTCAACTTTTTTCCAAGAAGCCGCGACGCTTTCTGCGCCAAAAGTGCGACATTTTGGTGCGCGGGGCGTTCTTCTTGGTGCTTTTTAACTGCGAAAAGAGATCATCGGCGTGAGCTCGGATACAAACCCTTTCGAAGATACGCTAGCTTTTATGGAGCAAATGCGAGAGCAATATCAAGCGACTCTGACACAAATCTCTACCGGCTTTGAGTCTAATATGGCGTTATGGGGCGATACCCAAAATAAGTTTTCAAAACTCTGGCTAGATAACTTTGAAAACTTGTCCCTAGCCTTGTTTCAAACGGAGTCGATGCCAAAGCTCGATGCAGTGATGGGTCTCGACTTTAAGATTAAGGACTTCGCCGTAGCAGCAACCAACCTGTCGATTGCTGCAAGCGAGCTGCAGATCCTGTTTATGAAAATCTGGGGCCAGGCACACGATACGTTTAACTCAAATACGGCAGATCTCAGCCCCAATTCAAAAGAATCGATCAACCAGTGGCTGGAAAACGCGAATTTGATTGTCCTGCAATTTCAGCAGTCTGATGAGTATTTAGAAGCAAAGAAAAAATATGCCACCAGCCTAACCGCATTTCAAAGCACCTATAAAGAGTTGATTGAGGTCTATCAGGAAAACAACCACATTCCTACGCAGCGCGAGTTTGATGACCTAAGCAACTCGGTGTATCGACTAAAGAAGGAATTGAGATCACTCAGAAAAGAGATGCAAACGTTACGGAGCTCGGACGATGAATAATCCAATGATTAACCCCGTGCTGGATCAACAAAAAGAATTTGAAGATTACTTTGACAAGGTTGGCAGCTCGATCAATAACTTTGTTTCATTACCCGACAGCGAGGTAAAGATCGGCGAAACCCCGAAGGAAGAGGTCCTCAAGCTCGACAAAGTGACCCTCTACCGCTACTTCCCCCTCGACGGCGTAAAACCTGCCAACACACGGCCTTTACTTATCGCTTACAGCTTGATCGGCAGCTACACGATGCTGGACCTCCAACGAGACAGATCAGTTATCCGCAATCTGTTGTTGCAGGGACAAGCCGTCTACGTCATCGATTGGGGCCATCCGAATAAGTCCGACAAGTGGCTCAGCTTTGACGATTATGTCGAAAGCTATTTGTCAGACTGCGTCGATTACATCTGCGATCACCACAACCTATCAGCTATATCGCTACTAGGTATCTGCGAAGGCGGCGTCTTTGCTGCCTGTTACGCGAGTTTGCACCCGGAACGTATCGCTTCGCTAGCGCTAGCAGTCACCCCAATTGATTTTCATGCGGACCAAGGTGCCAGTACTGAAGAGAGTGTGGGCTACCTAAATCGCTTATTAAGAAAGTTTTCGCGCGCGGAGCTCGAGGCAATGATTGATGCCTTTGGCTATTTGCCTGGAGAAACGACGGGCCTGGTGTTTTTGGAGATGACGTTGGTAAAAAGCATCACCAAGTACAACTGGGAACTGCTGGATTCGTTGGCCGGTGACCGCGACAAGGTCTTAAACTTTCTGCGCATGGAAAAGTGGTTGCTGGACCGTCCGCATCATCCTAGCGAAGCCGCTAAACACTGGTTGATCGATCTTTATAACGAGAATCGCCTGGTAAAGGGCGAGTTTGAACTGGAAGGCGAAAAAGTACGTTTGTCGCAACTCTCTATGCCCGTGCTCAACATCTTCGCCAAGCATGACCACATTGTGCCGCCAGCAACCAGTAAAGCTTTGCAGAAACACTTAAGTCGACAAACAAAGTATGAAGAGTTGGAGCTAAATGCAGGTCATATCGGCGCCTTCGTCAGCGGCAAAGCGAATCAGGCGTTCAGTGACAAGTTGTTTAGCTGGGTAGCGCCGCTAAAGAGCACGCCGAGAAAACCGGCAAAAAAAACAGCCAAATGAGAGAGCACACTACTTTTTACGAGTCCAGAATTGCATCGACTCTTGGAAAACCGTGAATGGCGAAACGCTGTTGGCACCCTTGCTCGTTTGCGAGAAAAACGCTTTTTGTTTGGCTAGGAAATCTAGCGACTGTTCGATGAACTGGGACGCAACGCGGGTGTACGGGTTGCTTGCAAATCGGATCAATTGTTCAAGCGCTAAGTTTGTTAAGAGCGGAGAGGCTTCATCCTTTTCTTTCTCAGCGAGGATCTGCAACAAGATAGATTGCGTGATGTCTTCTTCAGTATCCGCCTTTTTAACGTTGATGCTGGTACCAGTGAGGATGATTTTGGCCAATGCTTCCAAATTGACGTACTTGCTGGTTTCTAAATCGTAGATTCGACGGTTAGGGTATTTTCGAAACGATCGCATTGCCGCTGATCCTCTTAGACTTTACGTTGGTGATTTTCGCGCCGACTGTAGCGGCACAGCTTCCGTTATGTTGACTCTTTCGTTCGGATAACGCTAGAATGTTGCAGTGCAGCATAGGTATTTTAAAAACTGGAGTAATCAATCAATGGGCATAGAAAGCGCTTTCAAATTTAACAAAGAAATGATGGAAGAAAACGCGGAGTCAATGCAAAAACTTTTTGAGATAAACAGCAAATACTTCTCAGAATGCATCAGCCTTGCGCAAACTGCGCAGGAAAAGCTGGTTGAAGCAAAGACAGCGACGGGCGTCATGGAAATCCAAAAGGAATACAGCAAGGGTGTCTGGGAAGCCACAAAATCGAACTACTCAGCCAATAGCGAGATAATGAAAGACTCGTATAAGTCTGTTGGCGATTCCATGAAAACGGCTTTTGAACAAATGAAAGAGTTTATGCCTAGCTACGGTATGAGCGACGAACCTGTGAAAAGCAAACCAGCCAAAACCACGACCAAAGCGGCGAGTGCGTAAACCCCTTTAAGCTTGCTCGACTTTTGCAGTCGTAAAAAAGGGTAGTCTCGCTACCCTTTTTCTTGAGGCCTATTTTCTATGAGCCTCGTCTTGTTACTGGTTTACTTGATCGTCCTGCGCTGGGTCTGGTTAGTGCCTCCATCACAGCCTAAAGCTTACCAAACAGCCCATGCGCGAGGACCAGTCGGAGGCGTTCTCTCCGCGAAATCAAATCCGTCGTCCATACACGTCTTAACGCTCTCCGGCGGCCAGTCTCCCAGCGGACGATACACCACATGCTTTACAAAACGCGCTTAACGCGAAGGTAGGCTGCTGGCATTCTTCACAAACTCTGTACTGCGCAAATCCACAATGTGGACACACATTGTTATCGTCATCTAAAGCGTAACCGAAACCATAGCCACATTGCTGGCATTGTCTATTAGCAATGCGTTTACGAATTTGTTTATCGCGTGAAAACAAATGTTTCTGAAAAAAGCGAATGCACAGAACGGCTACAAGCACCGCCGCGCCTATGACCAAGTAATACCAAAGCGCCATGATATTTAGCGAAGCCATCAGTGCAATCAGCGCGCTCAGTATGTCGAAGGGCAATACATCAAGAAGGAATTCACCAAGAGTCCAAGCCAAAGGAATACAAGCAACGACCAACAAATGAGCCGCAATTAGATCCTGCCAAGAGTTGCCCTTTGCAGAAGCACGCAAATACCAAAACAAAAACAGTCCAACTAGGGGGGCTAAAAACAGAACTTCAAAGAAAACTTGGGCCGGTGACAAACTACCAAAGTTGGCGCGACGGTCCGCATCGAGCGCAGCGCGCAAGTCGTCTAGGTTACTTCGCAACTGCATCAGAACCATAATCTCCGGCGCAGCTTCCAAAGTATCGCGCAGTTTCGCCTCTCTATTCAGCGAGGCGTTGAGGCGCTGGCGCAAATCCACCAAACGCCGCTGTGCCTCTCCGGTCTCTGTCTGGTCAATCGGTGCAAGAGTTTCTCCTGAAACGGGTTCCAGCACGTCTTTAACCATATCTAATTCGCTGTTCAGGGCCCACTTTGTACCTTTGAGTTCGATTATATCTGCGAGCGCCGCAGACACTTCATCGTTTGCTACCACCGCTTGCAAGCCGTCCCTCACCGGCAAACAAAGCGTCGCAATAGGGGCATTAGGTAAGCCAACCGCGCTGTCTAGGGCAACCTCGTCTGCAAAAAGATCCACGACTTCTGCGATACGACCCAGTTCATCCGGCGCTTGAAAATACTCCTTATTAGCGAATTCATAACAATAGCCTGGGTAGTGCATTTCGGACGCCGACCAGTGCAATGTCGAATTGGCTAGGCCTATCCAAATGGCCACGAGTACAAAGAAGTCAAGAAATATGAGGATTACCCAAACTGCAGCTGAGATAGGCTGATCGTCAACATTGGACAAACTTCCGCGAATGCGGCGGATGACTGAGCTGAAATTCGACACGATCGCCCCCTTTACTGGCTAACCGCGCCAAATTGAGTAATTGCTTCCGTCAGATGTTTTTACGATCGCGTCTAGCTCTTCTATCGGGACCTGCTTCTTCTCGCTACCGCCACAGAAGCCGACCCAACAAGTTGCGGCACCAGCCTCATAGGTCGCTGTTGCCCAATCTTTGATAACCCCTTGCTTATCTACTTTGAAGTAGATCACGCGAGCAATTTTGTATTGCTTGCCATACATACCCTGCATACCGCTATTTTGCTCACCAAAGTCGCCAATATGTTTCATCACTATAGAACCATCCGGCAGCTTTTCACGGGCAACCAACTTACCGAAATCCGGACGCTCGTATGAGACCTTCTCATAAGTCTGATCTAACACATTATTTAACTGCCTGTTGGAGATACCTGAGGAAACCTTTTCTGCAACTGAGCTGCAGGCGGGCAGGAGGCTGACAAGCATTGTCACGAGAATGCATCGGCGTAGCGCAATAAAAAAAGTCAGACGAGGTGCACGGTAAAACATGGGCTTATCCTTAACGCAATAAAAAGAAGGAGCACAGTAATGAACCGCTCAAGTCTTTCCTATCCGTTGTATAGCTAACTGACTAAGTAATTATACGGGCCACATATAGCTTGATATAACCAAGAACGTCAGCGGCGCCTCCTTGATGCGAAAACGAGTATAGATAGCCCCGTTTTAGGTCATTTATTCTGGCAATGCCGCGAGAAGCACGGTCCTTCCAGCCGTTTAGGAGCAGCC
>DJYW01000136.1:4601-6320 GCA_002450255.1 Gammaproteobacteria bacterium UBA6968 | reverse complement strand
TAGGGAGCGGCCGTTTAGGGAGAGCCGTTTAGGGAAACAGTTTTGAGAAAGCAACTCCAGGGCAACACCTGCGTAGAAGCTTCGCCCTAAACAGACCTCATCAACGTGCTATGCCTTTATTGGCTTGCGCCTAGGTGAAGGCGCGAAGTAGATGAGCACGCCTGATGTGATATTCAGAGCCGCGACTATCCACAAAGCCAAATCATAGCCACCGGTCGCGTCCCGATAAACGGAAACCAGATATGGCGCAAACGCACCCAACAAAAGTGCGAAGGGCATCGCCGCGCCGCGAATTGCTCCTAGAAAACGACGCCCGAAGAAACTGGCCCAGATCACTTCCTGCATTGGGAGCATGCCGCCCCAACCGAGCCCCAACAAAAAGAATGCGCCGTGTATCCAAAGCATCTGCCCACTCTGTACGGCCAGAATAATGCAGCACAGTGAGATACCGGTCACACTCGCTGACATGGCGGCTAAAGGCTGCGCTGGTGTACGGTCAATGAGATACCCCCAGATGGGTTTGGAAACCAAAGCCGGAATTGACGCCACCACTAAAGTAAAGGCCGCATCCGCACGACTCACGCCGCTGTCTGTCAGATAAGGAATAGTGTGTAACAACAACACAAAAATGTTTATCGAAAAGAATCCAAACGCGATTACCAACGCATAAAAAGAAAACGTGCGCATGGCCTCCGCTCGGGTAAAAGACTGAGCAAAGTCCAGCGCTGCGCGCTCGCCCTGGCCGGCGGCGATTTGCACATCGGTTTTGCCGTCTGGATTTAGGCCGTAGTCTTCTGGCGCACGGCGCATTGTTAAGGCAATCGGATACATCATTACGGCAGTCCCAATAGCGAGTGCAATCCAGGCGTCACGCCAACCGATGGTATCGATACCCCAAGTGATCACCGGCGTTAACAAAATGCCGCCGAAGGAGACGCCCATAGCGGCGACTGCAACGGCTTGACCGCGATTTTCAACAAACCATTTTGCCAAGGTGACATTAACAACCAGGTTGCCCAACATAGCGCAGCCAATCGTTGCGAAAATACCGTTGAGAAAAAGCCAACCCCAGAGCGTTTGGATCTGACTGTGTAGGGCTAAAGTAATCGCGAGTAGTGTGGTGCCAATCAGCATAATGGGACGGGCACCGTGACGGTCGACTCTGACGCCAACAAAGATGCCAACCAACGCCATTACAACTTGGCTGATGGTGCGGCTGAGGGTGAATTCTGCTCGGGTCCAATTCAACTCGGCAACCATGGGCTCCATGAACGAGCCCAACACGTAGCTGTACACGCCCATAGCGACAAATTGTGCACCGAACGCCGCTGCGACAAGGTAGTAGCCATAGTAAAGCGGTGTGCGCAAGCGAAGCTCCTTAGCACGCGATGTCGCAACATCACGATTTAACTGCATTCGTGGATCTGGCCCGATGTATGCTTAGCGGGGTCGTTCTCACAGGACCGCGTTTTCGGAGCCTTTTAGCAGGCGGCCAGCTTATGTTATTCAGAAGATACGCGACGTGCCCCTTTGCTGAGCCGTCCCCTCTCTCCTGTCTCAAAGCGTTCTCAAAACGCATAAGAGCACGGCCTTAACCGCCTGCTTTTAATGCGCTTTGGAAGAAAACGTGAAGCACTCACGCTACACAAGCCAATAAGACCTTTTTGAAGCACCTTGATGGGGAACTTTAGCTGCCTTCTCTAGCTGGCTTCTCTAGCT
>DJYW01000136.1:0-4265 GCA_002450255.1 Gammaproteobacteria bacterium UBA6968 | reverse complement strand
GCTTCTCTAGCTGGCTTCTCTAGCGCGCACCACCAAAGGAGCGTGAGAACTGACCTCTCGAGTGGTTCTGTCTATCTAAGCCTGCCTAGATCACAGTCAACGCAAACCGCTGCGAATACCTTTGCCCAAGCTAAGCGCAGCGGTCAGGATAGTGTGCCCGGCCTAAGCGGTTAGCGCGGCGATCACCTCGGTGACAATCGCGTCTGCTTTGACTTGCATTTGCTGATCATTCGCATCCTGAATCGGGTGCTCTACAAACACTCTCTTTGCCGTTGCCATACCCAGCGCCTCAGCCTGTGCAGTAGCAGCATCTATAAACTCTGTCGAAGCAATTGAAACCGCGGGCGTGCCCTGAATTTCAAACCATACCGTGTCATGCAAACTGCACGTGGTACAAGAGCCTCAGTCGGCTAGCGCTTCAATCACAAAGTCGTTATCACGCTGAATTTCCACACGCAGCGCATCCGGCGCTGGCTTAGAAAAAGTCGGCTTCGTATAACGCGTGATTTCAATTTGCGGCAAACGCTGTTCTAGCGCCTCCTGCAAACGGTCCAGCAAGACGTTGCCGCGCGGCTTGGAAATATCCAAAAACGCCAACCGTCCGGTCAGTTTCTCCGGTCTCGGCGTGACTTGCCTCGTAACGGGCACTGCCTCGTTAGTTGGGTCTAAAATCTTGAAGCTCATTATTGCCTCCTCTTGGGTTTTCTCGGGTTTTCTTGGGTTTTCTTTAATCTTCTCTACATAAACTAACTGTTTCAATATTTTCCATTACGCTCTCCCCAGATCTGTGCAGATTCTTTTATCTACCACTGGCCTCGCCGCAGTCTGCCTTGGTTTACAGATTAAACCTCTTCGATTTTTCGCGACACCGGAATCGACCCCTTCGGTCCGGCCACCCAGCCGTGGAAACAACCGGTGAATTTACCCGCTTCACTGCCCGCGACGACAATATGCACGTCTTCTGGCTTAGCGAACTTGCTAAGCTGTAGACCCGGCGCACCCGCTGCCATTTTTTCCGCGAGCTCCGGTTTGATACCTACCCCAGCCGTTTCATCCGCCACCAGATCCTGGATATCACGGCGCGTCACGGTCTGAATGCGCTCGCGAATGTCGGCCTTGGTATAGCCGCTACGAGCGAATGTATCGACATGCTCCGGCGGGATCACCAGCAACGTATTGGTGTGGCTATAGGCTTTGTGATTGAAAATGGTCTCCATGGTCTTACCCATTGTGCCGGCAAGTTGGTCTCCGTCGAGAGATTCTTGATCGATGATTAGACTCGGCCCGCTGGACATCGCCCAGACTGTGACCACTGAATCCTCGCGCTCAAATCCACGCTCTACATGGAGCGGATCCCAGTTACTGCGCTCTTCCCATTCAGCGAAGCACATAGTGAACTTGAGCGGGCTTCCCAACGTCGAGCGCTCTGTACCGCCGGGCGTTGCACCACCCACGTTACGAACGATCAGACGCACAGCACGGCCAATGGTCGCATTTGCTCGATTACCCTGGCCCAACGCACCAATCCCCATATTCATACCAATGCGCTCGCGGATAGGCCCATTTACCACCGCGACAGGCGAGGCGCCCATAGTCGTTGCCATAACCCCGTGGATATTAAAGTCGTCGGTGCAAATGGCCTCGACCAAAGCCAACACCACCGGCAAATACTCGGGTTTGCAGCCGGCCATCACCGCATTGATTGCAGCTTTTTCTACGGTCACCTCACCCATATTAGGCGGCATAACGGCGACCACTTCCTGCGCCTCGCGCCGGGTACCAGCAAGCATGCGCAGGACTCGCTCAGCAGTCGGCGGGACTACCGGCAAACCGTCGGTAAACCCTTGATCGAACATAAATTCAAATGGATCGTCGAGCTGGCCGATCTCGATATTCCGAGCGCGGATAGGACTGTCTTCAGCCTCTGCACGCAGCCTGTCGGCATGGGTGGGATCGACTGACAACGAGCCACAACCCGGTCGCCACAGAGGCAGCCGGTCCCAATCAAGCGTTGGCCCAGCAGTACCCAGGCGTCCTGCGACATTCTGCAAAAGGGTTTGCCATTCATCGCGTTGAAATCCAACCAAGGCGTCACTGATTTGATTGTCCGCCTCGGTCACCATCAGAGTGGGCACGATCTCAATATTGCTCGCATAAGAAACGTGTAACGTGGAATCATCAAGCAGGCTAAAAGGCAGATCATATTGCTCGGTCATACGCTGATTGCCGTCCGCCGTTTGGCCGATAAGATAAACATCAATATGCTCAGCCAGGCTGTTATGCAGAGCGCTAAGCACCGGCAACACTGCGATACAGGTGGGACAATCTTCCTTTATGAAACAAAGCACGCTAGGGCGGTCGCCGGTTCGTGTGACCGTATCGCCGTGAAGATTCGACAATTTAAATGACGGTGCGGCCAACTGGGCTGTAATGTCGTCGCCAGACGCCTCCAGAGCGCCACCCGAAGTTGAATCATAAGTCGTGGTATCTTCGCTCATAACCGCTCCCCTTTATCCTTATCGGACCGACCTGTCCCGTAGCGGGTCCAACTATCCCCCAGCACCTAAGTTAGGCCTTTTTAGTGGACCCCTGTAGTTGGCAGCTGTAGTTGGCCCCTGTAGTTGACCAATGTAGTTGGCCCCTGTAGTTCGCCCCTGCGACAACCCACACCATTTCCTTGCGACGGAGATTACCGTATCTACGCTGAGAATGCGTGTCTTAGTCTGCATCGCCCGCAAGACCGCAACCCGCCCGCTTACTTTTTGGCCTCTCGTCTTGCTACTCTTTTTGCTTTCTCTAATCAGGCCACTATTGCGAACCTAGTTTTTGCGGTGGGCGTATCTTAATGCTGGGAGTAAAGATCGGATACGCGTCTGCAATCGCGACTTGTCCATCTACCTTACGAACGAGTAGTCTTTAGATGTCTGCGCATCTCTGCCGATACTCACCGGTTTCGGCCTAGCGCACCAACAAGTCAGTCGTGATAGAAGTTAATGGAGGGGAACCATGAGCGAAGTTAGCGAATTTAGAACCGAAGTGTCTGCTTGGCTGCAAGAGAATTGTCCGGACGGGGCTAAAGGTCCAGGCCAGATTTCCATGGGGAGCAGTAAAATCAAATTGGAACCAGACGTCGCGCTTTGGTTGGAACGGTGTGCGGAACGCGGTTTTACTGCGCCGACCTGGCCTACTGAGTATGGCGGGGGCGGCCTAAGCCCTGCGCTCACACGAGTACTTTATGAAGAAATGGCAAACATTGGTGCCCGCTCACCGTTGGTTGGCATGGGCATGACAATGATCGGACCGACGTTACTTGAATACGGGACCGAAGCTCAAAAGGCCGAACATATTCCGAAGATTGTCCGCGGCGAAATTCAATGGTGTCAGGGCTATTCTGAACCGAATGCCGGTTCAGATTTGGCAGCGCTGGCAACACGTGCAGACGATCACGGCGATCATTACGTGATTAACGGCCAAAAGATATGGACTTCGGGTGCCGCGACGGCAGACTGGATGTTTTGCCTTGTGCGAACCGACCCCAAGGCGCCTAAGCACGAAGGCATCAGCTTCGTACTTTTCACCATGGATCAACCCGGTGTCACCGTAAAACCGATCCGCCTGATTTCCGGTTCTTCGCCTTTCTGCGAGACGTTTCTCGACAACGCAGTCGCCGACAAATCGAACCTGGTTGGCGAACTTAACAAAGGCTGGACAGTTGGCAAACGCTTGCTGCAATTTGAACGTTCAGGCATTGGCGGCTTAAGTGGCGCCCGCGCTGCCCAGAGTGGTCCCGGCATCGCAGATTTAGCAAAAACTTATTTGGGTGAAGAAGCGGGCCGCATTGCTGACTCTGCCGTGCGCGAGCAAGTGACCGACCTAAATATGAATCGTGCTGCGTTTCGCCTAACCGCGCAGCGTGCTAACGAAGAGAATAAGTCAGGCACGCCCGGCGCGGCGACTTCAATCTTTAAGCTTTATGGTGCTGCTTTGCAACAAGACGGTGCGGAACTGAAGCGGGAAATCATGGGTTTTCGTGGCCTCGGCGCTCACGACCCTGAGGGCTTCAGCGATGCCGAGTTGACTGCTGCGGAGGAATGGCTGCATACCAAGGCTACGACCATTTATGGCGGCAGCAACGAGATTCAAGCAAACATTATTTCTAAGCGAGTTCTCGGCCTACCGGAATAGGCTCCTTGCATACGGTGATAGCTCGCTACTGACGCTTCGGAAGCGAGCTGCAACCTCCCTAATACTGAATCTAATCCTGT
>DJYW01000115.1:17395-17558 GCA_002450255.1 Gammaproteobacteria bacterium UBA6968 | reverse complement strand
TCAGCACGCTGCTGGCGGTGTTGGTGCTCCCGTTCGCGGTCGGCTACAGCTTAGGATTGTAACGCGGCACGCCGAAATTCCGCTGTGCGATGCCATGGACGTTGCCAATGCCATCTGCGAAGTTGTCCCTGGCAACGCATCTATCCTTGTCTATCCTTGTCTA
>DJYW01000115.1:6441-17069 GCA_002450255.1 Gammaproteobacteria bacterium UBA6968 | reverse complement strand
ATCCTTGTCTATCCTTGTCTATCCCCGTCTCGCGCTGGCTCTCGACCATCATTTCGGCTTGGAGCCAGCCTTTCGATTTCTCGACCGACTACTTAGTGGCCTTGCCGCAAGCAGTTACTTTTGCGTGAGTGCCCCACTGAAGCCGCGCAGTATCGGCTTCATTAAGAAACGCAGCACAGTCCGCTTACCCGTTCTGATATCAACGCTACCGGTCATACCAGGCTTTATCTCGAGATCAGCAAACTTAGGATTCACGTCTTTGTAATTTTCGTTCACAGTGACGCGGGCAAGGTAGTACTTTTGCTCCTGCCCGGATTTATTTTCTGTCAGCGTATCGCTACTGACATAGGTCAGTTGTCCTTCAAGACTGCCGTAAATGGAATAATCAAACGCGTCTAACTTGATTATAGCTGGCAATGCGGAGTCCGACTTTAGCTCACCAATATCTTTAGGTGCAATTTTGATCTCAAATACCAGCTCGCTTTCAGTGGGTGAAATGTGCAGTAACTCATCGCCGGGACGCACCACGCCTCCAACCGTATTCATCCGCTGGTATTTAACCACTCCCGCCGTTGGCGCGAGGATATCTGTATGCTGTAGCACATCAAGCTGTTCCGCTAGACTCTCTTCGGCAACCGCCAAATCACGTTCTAACCGAACGCCTTCTTCCCGCGCCTTTTGCACATATTTATTCCAAGCTTGATCTAGAGAGGATTTCAGCTTGATCACTTCACGTCGCGCACGCAGCACCTCAAGCCTGCTAGCCGACTTCACGGACAGCAGATATTCATTCATCTTGAGTTCTTCTTCGGCGAGTACCAAACCATCCTGAAGGCTACTTTGTTCATCCTTAAGTGTACGCAAGCGCGATTGGTAGAAGTCCATTTGCGAGCGCGTAAAGCCTGGATAGGCGTCAAACTCCGGACCAAAAATCGGCGCGCTCCCTGCCACCTCGGCTTGGGTTCGAATCAACCCAGCACGAAGGCCGGCGATGCGCGCCATAACCTCATTGACTCCAGCTGCCGCTCTGTCTTTTTCAAGGACGGCGACACGCTGCCCCGCTGCAACCTGCTCACCTTCTTTTACTAGTAACTCAGCAAGCACGCCGCCATCGGCCACCTGAACGATTTGCGTCCGCGCCATCGGAATCACTTGACCCATCGCACGAACGCTTTGGTCGAGTTCGAAATAGGCCGCCCAAGCGACAAACACAGTTAGAAACAAAACGCCGATCAGGATGATGGATGAAGACATACCCCCTTTAACTTCAAGTGTGACTGGGGAGTTAGCAGATTCGACCGCTTGCGGCGGCAAGCCACCGTCAACTCCGGCACCGCCTAAACCAAAATCAGCGGGATCCTGAGTAGCCCCAGACAATGCCTCTTGCGCACCCGATGCATGGCCTTCTGCAGCGCTCGCTTGCGCCTCGCTGTCATCCACGACGCAAACTTCTCCTGCAACGATCACCCGATCCGACGCCGTCACACCTTCGGACTCATTTGTTTCTATTTTCATTCTCCCAAACCCCGTTGGCGCTACGCCAAACTCAATCTATTGATGTACTGATGTACGCACGTGAACGCATACGTCGGCGCGCACCCTATAAACGCTACAAGCCAAAAAACTGTATTTCTTTAGATCATGCGGAACCCTCAGCTTCTGCAATTGATGATGCAGCCCCACCTTGCAGCCGAGCGATCACCTCTTCCTTTGGGCCATCCAACACAACCTTGTTCTGATTAATGACGATAATACGGTCGACCAGCTCAAGCATATTTTGCTTATGGGTAACAAGAATCAGCGTCGCGTTACTATCTAACTTCTCTTTTATGCTAGTTATGACCTGCTGCTCTAAGCCGCTATCCATAGACGCGCTCGGTTCATCCAACAACCATATTTTCGGATTGCGTAAATAAGCTCGGGTTAAATTTACGAGCTGCCGCTGGCCACCAGACAGACCCGTTCCGCCTTCATTAATCATTTGTTGAAAACCCTTTGGATGCGGCGTGACAACCGCGGTCATCAAACCAATCTTATGCGCCGCTTCCATAATCATGTCGTCGCCCGGGTCGATCAGGCCTAGCACCAGATTGTCGCGCAACGTACCGTAGAACAGTCGCCCGTCCTGCTGCACAAATCCGATGTTTTCCGAAAGCACTGGTTTATTAATGTGGGCGATATCTATGCCATCCAGAGTAATGCGCCCGTCCTGCGGCTTGTACATGCCGGATAACAGCCGTAGTAGAGATGTCTTACCCGAGCCAACCGGTCCAAGGACGGCGATTTTTTCGCCTCCGCGAATACTCAAATTCGTTACTTGCAAAGCCATCTTCTCGCGATACTGCATGGTCACATTTTCGAACTCGTAGTCGCCTCGAACATGCTTCAGATTAATCGGGTGTTCCTGCCCAGAGTGGTCATCCTCGAGATTCCAAATAGCATCTAACGCTCGCAACGATGCCTTGGCGTGACTCCACTGAATCATCAAGCTAGGCAGTGCTGCCGCAGGGGCAAAAATGCGATTTGAAATGATAGAACAAGCAATCAACGCGCCTAAAGTCAGTTCACCACGACTCGCCGCCATAGCCCCTAGGGCGATGAGACTGAGGTAAGCCGCTTGTTGTAACGCTGCAATAACATGTTTGGCGCGCTCGCCGACCTCGCGCAGATCAATTTCGTGAACGCGAGCGGTATCGGTGGTTGCCATCCATTTAGCCAACATACGCCACCCGCCCTGACCAGACTTGATGGTTTCGGCACCCTCCACGGTTTCAACGAGTAGCCCTGTTTTGAGGTTAGCCGCCACGTTAATGTCTTCAGCCAGCTTGTCCGCGCGCCTAAAGTAGTAGTAACCCACGCTCAAACACACGATAAAAAATGCAACGGGCACTAAACCGATCGGCCCTACAATCATGAAAATGAGCCATAAAAAAATCAGCGCGAAGGGTAAATCCACATAGATATTAATCGTCGCCGAAGAGAACAACGCTCGCACCGTTTCGTAACCACGCATCTGGCCCGCTAGGGAACCAACGCTACTGGGCAATTGGTCCAGGCGCAGATTTAGGAAACGGGTATAAGTTGCACGAGCAAGCCGCTGATCCACTACGTCTGTCAAACGATTACTTAATGCCAAGCGTGCTTCTTTAACGATGAGGTCAAACAACACAGCTATCGCAACACCAATGGTCAGTACCCGCAAAGTTTCCAGGGCCCCCGTTGGTACGACGCGATCATAGACCTGCATCGTATAGAAAGCCGTCACCAGACCAATCAGATTGATCAGAATGGAGCCCAGCAGCACTTCCAACAAGACGGTTTTATGGCTAAAAAACTCATTTTGAATCAGCGCGTAAACCTGACTGTCTTTACGCCGAAAAGCCTTCGTGAAATTAACCTTGGCACTGCGCCCATCAGGCAGTTTCGCAACCTTAGTTTCTTGCCAATGTTTATTTTCCTCATCGAGCTCAAGTAGCACCCAGTTACCAAGCGCATCTTTACCGGAAATTAGAAAGAGCTGCTGATCGTGCGTATGGAACAACACCGGCAAATCATCGGGATTAGGTATGCGCCGCCAACTGATTTTCGGTAAATCCAGACGCCGCACGACGAAATCTAATTGTTTGCCAAACGTGTCAAATTCAGCACTCGCCGCTAAAGCTTCGCGGGCATTGAGCGCATCCAGTGGCTTGGATTGCAACCGAGCCAATTGGCTTAGATAGGCCACAGCTCGCTCAATATTGTGCAACATCTATTACCGCTCCGATTTATCCGTAGGCTGCTCGGGCATTTTCCCGATAAGAATGCGTAAACTTTCGTGCAGACGGACCTGTGCAGCCAGCGAGCTATTAATTTCGCCTTCTAATTGTTGAATCTCTCGAACAGTGTTCATCACGTCCAGCCAGCTCTTGCGACCGACCAAGAATTGCTCTCCATAGGAAGCCGCGACTTCTTCAGAAGTCGCCAAACTAAATCGCAATGCTTCCAGTTGTTTTTGGTACGCCAGCCCAAGGGTTAAATCACTGTGGATCTTCTCGCTCAACGCGCGGCGCTCGGCTGCTAACATCATTTCCGCCGCGAATGTTTTTTGGCTGGACGCGCGCAGCGCGGTGCGGTTGGAAAAACCAGGACTGAACTGGCTACGAAAACCAATAGAAACGCGAGTATCACCATCGCTATTTAGGTACTGATAGCTGCCAATTTGACGTTCCAAACGCAAATAAAGATCAGGAATCAAACCTGCTTTCTGCTCTTGTTTGTCTGCCTTAGCCCACGCAAGACGCGCTAGCGCGGCTGCAATTTCAGGAGATGCCGTTTCCGCTTTCTGCAGAAAATAAGCTGTATCGTCTAAGCTCTTAAGTGGCCTGAAATTAAGCCCATTCGATAAACCTTCTTCATTTAGCGGCAATCCAGTGACCTCACGTAGCAAGATCAGCGCCGCGTTTTTGCTGGCATCGTTTGCCACAATCTTTGCCACCACAGAACCGAGTCTTCCCTCGGCCAAAGCCAAATCGCTGCCGGTAGCAACGCCTTGATTAGCACGATATTCAACTTGATCTTTCAGGGTCTGATGAGTAACTCGGCTTTTTTCCAATGCCGCACCCTGCAAATATGCTCCGTACCAATTGGCGTAATAACCGATCACTCGCAAAGCTAGGCTTTGCTCCGCCGAACGAAGCGAGGCTATCGCCTCGTCACTACTAGCTAACGATTTATCTACTCCGGCTCGACGTTTGCCGCCGGTCCAAAGCGTATGCGTTACGCCGAGTTTGGTCGTTTTGGTATCACCCTGATAAGACCGATCGCTTTCGTCTGCATATGCCCCTTCAAACTCGACAAAAGGCGTGGGATAAAACTGCCAGCGCGCAATATCTATTTCGTAACCAGAGACTTCAACAGCAGCCTGTGCAGACCGGATAGAGGGATAGTTGGCGCGCGCACTGCGAATGAGATTCTGCAAGGTGATCTGATTATTGCCATGCCGTTCAGACAACCGATGAGACCCAGGACGAGTGGAAATAAATTGGCGTTCATTCGCCCTGTTACCTGTTTCGCTCAACTCGTCTAAATCGGAGTCGGCAAACGCAATCGGCTCACTGATTAGAAAGTTAGCCGCTTCTCGCGAAATAGGCGTACGAGAGGCTCGGCCACTCGGCCCATTACTTTTAAACGCAGCATTCGCTGTAGATTGTTGATTCGATAACGCTGAACGCGAATCCTGCGATGCTACTTTGGCGGATGCATCGGCGCGAGCAATCCCGATGCAACCTACGCTCGACAAAAACAGAACAGACAGCGCGCAGGCTAAGCCCAAGCGTTGGAAAAACCCACTCTGTGCACCAGGTTCGCGCACCCGAAACCAACCACGTCCGCCGCCCAACTCACCGCGAGCTAATAATCCGCCGCGAGCTAATAAACCGCCGCGAGCGAATACAGCGCCACGAGCTATCAAGCAACCGCAAGCTATTAAACAGCCAGAGACCTGCAAAAAAACGCGAAAGAAAAGCCAGCGATGTAGGAACAAGTCAGAGCTTGAAAATGCGTTGCTATCGCGAGCAAAGAAAACCCAATAGACACTTAACCGCATTGACAAAAAATCCTAATAAAAACCGTTATTAGTAAACCCAAAGTTAACTTAGGGTTGCTTATCTCGAAGCCGCACAGCCGCTGTTTACGATCCAACCCTTATCATTGTTGGTTTTTTTTCACCCCAGCTAAATCGTTGTTACAAAAAGAAAACGAAACGTGGGTGCGAATAAGATGAATTTAAAAAAACCAGAGGCCTGTTTTTACTCACAGAAAAAAAAGATCTAGGCGCGCTCACGAGAAAGCCGTACTCTATGCAATGCGGATGAATAGTCTCTTCAGCTGAGGACCAGCGGTATTTAAAACCGGACGATTGGCTCGCCAATATCAGTTCAAGTCATGCCCAACACAACGGTGAGCGTTGCTCCGACAAAGGCCTGAATTCATCGAAAGAGGTAGAAGCCGGTAATAGCGTCAGTCCGGAGACTAAACCTTGCTATTGAGTACGCGGTTAATAAGTTATGCGTCCGTATACGGACAGAAATCCTGATTCTTCTAACGAGCGGAGTTAAGTGGACTCTGGCAGTGCAACCGTGTGGCTGACGAAGAAAAGTTTACGGCGAGCGCCGGCACCGAGCAGGACACTGACCTAAAGAAGTTATATGGCGCTTACGACAGCAAACCGGTCTCGCAAATCCCAAACCGGCAAACGCATATTGGCCATCGAGAGCAGATATTTCGTTAAAAATCCTATTTCACTCAATACTTCAGGCGCAAAAAAGCAAAAAAGCAAAAAAGCAAAAAAAAAGCCTCTCTGTTTCAACCAAAGAGGCTATCTAATTGCTTACGTTTACTCTATTCCGGCAAATCGAGCACTCGCTTAGCTAGAATGTTGAGCTGCACCTCAGAGGTACCACCCTCAATGGAATTCGCCTTCGAGCGTAGCCACGCGCGGGTAGTCGTCAATTCATCGTCACTAAAGGCCTCGCCAGTCCATCCCAATGACTGCGTGCCTAAAATCGATAACAAAAGCTCGTACTTGCCTTTGTTCTGCTCGGTACCGTAGTACTTAAACATCGATGATACCGCGCCAGGTGCTGCACCCGTCGCCGATTCTGCGACGCTACGATTAATCGTTAGTCCGAAAGCCCGGTCATTCATACGATGGTGCAGAATCTGTCCTCGTAGGCTTGCGTCAGCGATTTTACCATTTTCATCGGTACCGACATATTGAGTCGCATACTCTTCAATAGAAGTGGTTTTTTGCCCCCCACCAATGCCGCCGATTGAGGCGCGCTCGTACTGCAAAAGGCGCTTACCAACCGTCCAGCCCTTATTTAATTCGAATACCAAATTGCGCTTCGGCACCCGCACGTTATCGAAGAAGGTCTCGCAAAATGGCGACATACCACTAATAAGCAAAATCGGCTTAACAGTAACCCCCGGTGTTTCCATGTCGAACAAGACAAAGGAAATGCCTTCGTGCTTGGGCGCGGTTGGGTCGGTACGAACCAGGCAGAACATCCAATCCGCGTTATCTGCGCCAGAGGTCCAAATCTTTTGTCCGTTGACAATAAAGTCGTCGCCGTCTTCCACTGCTGAAGTACGCAAGCTGGCCAAATCGGAACCTGACCCCGGTTCGCTATACCCCTGACACCACCAGATTTCGCCGCTAGCGATTTTCGGTAAGTGTTCTGCCTTTTGCACATCATTGCCGTACTCGAGGAGCGCTGGCCCGATCATACTTATACCCATACCAACCAAAGGTGGACGAGCATTAACGCGCCGCATTTCTTCCTGGAACACAACGCTTTCTTCTTTCGACAAGCCCGCACCGCCATATTCTTTAGGCCAGCTTGGTACCGTGTAGCCTTTTTCCGCACAGCGCTCCATCCACACTTGAGTGTCGGTGTTCTTATACTTCGCGCGGCGTCCGCCGCCAGGATACTCATCGGCAGGCATTGGCGTACGCATAGAATCAGGACAGTTTGCGTCTAGCCAGCTGCGGGTTTCTTTGCGAAAGCTCTGTAAATTAGACATGTAGTGACCCCTTAAACCTTATTTTAGTCAGTCTTATCAGCTCTATTTTGAATTTGTGAATCTATTGTCAGACCAACTGGCTCATCTGGCCAGCCGCTCACGGCACGGTGCTTAACGCTCTGTGTAATGTCCGTTAGCACCATTAAACCAGCGCCCAACTGCGTCGCGCGCTGTGTATCTAGATGCGTGTTTGACCCTATTTAAATCGACCTTATATCGCTTGGACCGGGAAATGGTCTCGCCTGGACCTAGCAATCGATGCTGTAACGAGTTGCCATGCTAGACAGATCCCTCAGCAATTGATCAATCGTGCGTTCTTCCTGATCCCCTCAGGCCGCGATAGTCCGAAACTTTACACTAGCGTAAGCGCGAGCTAAAGCATCCGCAGCACTCGAAAACCACGATCGTCGCTGGCGCCACTACTGGAATTTCGCGATAACGAACTCGACTCTGCAACGCCCGAATCCCAAGACCCGCCGCGGTAACCGCGACGATCGCAAGCCACATATTTGGCCGCTATCGTGCCATCACTTGGGGCCAAGGCGTAGCTGCCATCGCCGCAATCAGCTACCCATTCAGACACGTTACCGTAAATATCGAACACACCGAATCCATTCGCGGCATAACTGCCAACCGCGGCGGGCCGCAAGTGTCCGTCGTCGCAGGCCACGACATCCCACTGGCGATAAACCTTTTTAGTGGTCTGATCGGCCACGTTGCCGTAGACACAAATTTCGGTTGGATCGTCACCAAAGAAATGGGTGCTTTGCGTTCCCGCCCGAGCGACATATTCCCACTCTGCCTCGGTAGGCAGACGGTAAATTTTGCCTGTCTGTGAACTCAGCCACTGCACATAGGCCAACGCATCAGCCGGACGCACAAAGCGCACCGGTTCGACATCCTTTGGGTTCTCCAGCTTGCGCGGCATACCTCGTCCCGTCGCTGCGGCGAAACGAGCGTATTCCGCCACCGTCACCTCATAGCGGCCAATCGCAAACGGTTGCGTAAACTCGACATTTCGCTCGCTGGGGTTAGTGGCTTGCGCGTCGACCATGCGTAGAGTACCCGCAGGCACCACCACCAAACTCGGTGCAGCACCGCCTTCGGGGAAGCTGTCGGCAAAGATTTCGCCGGCCTTTGCCGTCATTACCTGCAGATTAAAATTCAGCGTACTACCTCTGCTTGATAAATCGATCTGGCGTGAGGCACTGCGTCGGCCCATGGCGCGGACCTGCACATTTACCTTGCCTACAGGCACCCGTAAGGGCTCTGTATAAACCTTGCGTACAGCCTGGCTGCCACGACCGTAGCTCACGATGACTCGGGCACTTGCCGGCTTCACATTGACAGCCAACTGCCCATAGGCGCGCCGCAGAGTAATGGCCTGTTCATTATCGCCGTAGCGTACCGTTACTGGCACTACTCGGCTCTCATAACCCGTCGCAGAAACCCGGACGTTATAATCACCCATAGGCAATCGCATGCCGCTTGAGTAGGTGAGATCGCTGCCAACGAAGGCTATGTTCGTTCGATTAGGGCGCGTTTTCAGCACCAAGGTGCCATGAGGATCCATGCTGAGTTCCAGGTTCACGGGCAGCGTTTGACCGTGCATCAACACCACTTCTTTAATGGTTGGGCGGCGTTCCGCTTGGCCCATGGTGATGGTGTGAGGCCCAGATCGCAGGGTCAGGCGGGTTGGCGTGACGGCATCGAGAAGCTCGCCGTCGATTTCTATCCACGCGCCACGCGGGTTAGAAAGCAAGGATAGTTCACCTTCGCCTAACGCCAGTTGCACGTCACGGCTGACCGATTCACCCGCCGCTACCTGGATTTGCTCGCTGTAGGGTGCGAAATGCGTGTGCGTGACCTCGAGTAAGTGAGTACCTGCAGCAACGCTAACCGGCTCCATTGGCGTCTTGGCGACCAGCTTACCGTCTATGCGAACCAGCGCGCCTGGCTCGGACGCTGTCACCATGACGCTGCTTTGATTCAAGAAGTAATAGCCACTGATCGCCAGCGCAATCAGCCCCACTATGCCCCCAATGATCTTGTACACCCGGACTCCTTAACGCTGTCTTTTTCTTATTTGCGCATGCAACCGTTTTACCAGACGCCGAACCAAGCAAAAGTCGGTGCGAATCGCGTCGCGCTGATTGGTTAAACGTGTTTAAACCCACTCCCCAATGCGAACCGGAACCATCAGCAAGCGGTCTCGATTCGAACTAGTATCCACAACCTGTCTCATGCCGACCACCCTTCTATTACATTGCCACTGTTTAAGGCGGTTCAACAGCCCACAGAACAAAACCGCTGCAACCATCCGGTTAAAAATTCGGTTAATGCCAGTGATTTTACGCGCGTCATGCTTGCCCGCTGCGGGCGCGTCCGCCAACCGCTGGCGACGTTTTTCTAACAGCGTGTCCTGTGGCGGTTCTTGCCGGGTTTGCTACGCTGCCCAGTACATTGGCGGCTGCGTCATAGCACCTCGGTGTCACCGGGCCAGCAGCCGTTTATAATCGTCGCTTGCCTTAGCGTAAGCAAACCCACGATTACAGGGAGCAACCGTGCCACACTACACAACTAACTCAGAGACGGTTATCAAAGCCGCGCTCACGGTAAAGACCATCGCTGTGGTCGGCCTCTCGCCAGACCCTCATCGACCCAGCAACGAAGTCGCCGTGTATCTATTAGATCACGGCTATCACGTCGTCGGCATCAACCCCAACTGCGATGAAGTATTGGGATGCCCGTGCTATGCAACACTAACCGCCGTACCTCATGCCGTACACACCGTCGATGTTTTCCGCCAAGCTGATGCTGTACCTGCTATCGCTGCTGAAGCAGTCGCCATCGGCGCGGACTTTCTGTGGCTGCAGTTGGATGTTATTAGCCCTGAAGGCATCGCAATCGCAGCGGACGCTGGTCTCGGTTGCGTGGTCGATCGATGCACAAAGATTGAACACGCACGTTTAATGATGTGAACGATGCATGCGGTGGCTTGATTGGCCTGCATAGGTTGGCTCGGGGTGATGAATTCGACAGGACTCAGTTAGGCGCGGCGC
>DJYW01000115.1:4513-6063 GCA_002450255.1 Gammaproteobacteria bacterium UBA6968 | reverse complement strand
TTGACCCTTTTTTGTTGACTTTTTTTGCGTTTTTTCCGTTTTTCTGCAAAACACGAGTCAGCGCGGTATATGCGGCCGATCTTTCTTGACCGCCCGACCCCGCCCCTGCCGTTGTGAGACCACCTCGCTGCTTGCTGCCGCTTCCGCAATCAACTTCAGGTAGCGCTGTAACCGTTCCGGATCAAGCCTGCCTGCCTGCAGTGCCTCGCGAATAGCGCAGCCGGGTTCGGCACCGTGACGACAGTCTCTAAAACGACAAGATCGGGCCAAGTCTTCAATGTCGGCGAAGACTGCGCCCACGCCGCTTACCGTATCGGCTAACTGAAACTCGCGCATGCCTGGACTATCCAAAATCACACCGCCTTGTGGCAAAAAATGCAACGAGCGATGCGTAGTGGTATGTCTACCTTTCGCATCCTGTTCGCGAACAGCCTGCGTGAGCTGCACTGTGGCGCCGCTTAGCGTGTTTACCAACGTCGACTTCCCCACGCCTGACGAGCCCAGTAACGCAATGGTCTGGCCCTGCCCACACCAAAGCGCGAGTGCGGCTACATCAGTTGCCGCACGCGCATCGACAAAAAACCAGGGCCAGGCGTTGAAGTTGGCATCCATCGCATGGCGGTAAGTTTCAATGTCGACAGCCAGGTCGGCCTTAGTCAGCACCAGGACCGGTTGAATTCCCGCATCCAACACCATGGAAATATAGCGCTCCAGACGGGCTACGCTGAAATCGGCATTACAGGAAGTCACAACAAAAGCCGTATCAACGTTGGCTGCAATCAGCTGCACCTCTCCACCGCCTGCGGGACTTAAACGTTTAATCACGCTAAGTCGAGGTAAAATCTCACACAGTGCGCCACTATCGGCTTCGACCACAATCCAATCGCCTATTGTAGGACGGTCTTTTTCTAGCCGGAGAAAGAACTTTCCACCAATGGAAATTTCGTTTTGGCCATTCGGTAATGGCGGCGTCAACAGCAACCCAGAGCGCTGCACGGCAACTACTCGACAAACAACGCGATCGACAGCTTGACTGGCCTCCCAGAGGCTTTGCCAATGCGCATTCCATCCGAGATCCATCAAAATATCGTTGCTACCCATTAAAACGTAAACCCTCTGTCGTTGCGCCATGGCAGCGCAACGCTGCCGCGACTGACAGGAACCGAAAGTGGGCATCGCGCAGTCAGAGCGTGCTGAGCTAAGGTAAAACGGTTGACCAAACGCAGACGGTGTCGTTTTTTTGCCCGGCTATTTATAACTCGGGCATCTGTCGCTCGGGCATCTGTCGCTCGAGCATCTATTGATTGGGTATCTATTGATTGAGCATAAATTGACTGGGCATCTGTCGCGTAAAGATCGACCGGGTGAGTATCAGTCACCGATAGTTTTGACCTATGTGTTTTAATTAAAGCTCTCCACACCGTAGCGCATTTGACTATGACAAGCTTTGCCGCAACGCCTTGCGCCCTTGCACATGTCGCCGCAATCCCTTTCGCACCAGTCCATTCAATTCTCGTCCACGCAATTCTCGCCCGCGCAACTCTCGCCCG
>DJYW01000115.1:0-4139 GCA_002450255.1 Gammaproteobacteria bacterium UBA6968 | reverse complement strand
ATTTGGCCTAAGCCTATTCGAGAAAAAGCTGCCAAAAGCGATGTGCTTTAGTCCACAGTGTTTTGATACGAAGCGGTTCGAAATAAAGCAATTCGGACTATGGTCTGTTGCAGCTTGCGCGCTCGACAGCCATATGGCGACCGGTAATTGCTGTACTGGCTGTAACACACTGGCTCGAGTCATTTGGCGATTATCACGCTAATCCCCACAACACGCTAATGCCGATTACTGGGCGCAAACCTCCATCCAGCAAAACCCGTCAGAACCAACGTCGAATTTTATTGCTACAGAACTTAGATCGCGCCGCGCTTGGACTGGTCATAAAACCTCGCTAAGAATGCCTCGCTTCGCAAGGCTCTCGAAGCAAGCGGTGGCAAAATTGTCAATAAACCCAAAATGGATGCGGTCGCTCGGCAAAGATCGGGTCGAGAGCCAACAGCAAACTGGCCGGCGCCTGTAAGTCATCCGAGTTCGGCAAATAAGATGGCAAGTTAACGCCCCACAACAAGCGGCTAAGCGCATTGACCGAACACCGCATTACAGGCGCAGCAGCAGCGTCGGTCGCGTCTATCCGGGTCGCCTTTGACGTTGCTCCGAGTTCAACCAAATAACGACCCGCAACCCCAAACCACGACACGGAGTCAGCAACAGCCTGGTCTCGCAAGATGGTTTCAATCGGGTCAGTCACGTCTAATACAAATTTGGCCGGCGTGCCTTGCCAGACAATCGCCGCAACACATTGAGGGATATCGAGGATGCGGAGCTGATACCAGGCATCCACTTTTTGCCTGCCCGCAAAATCACTGTGCTTGGTGGTCTGCATATGCCGAAAAGGTCGCTGCAAGATGCTTTGGAGCTGAATCTCTGGTGGTTCCATCAATGCGATCGCATAAACTTGATCCGCCAGCGAACGCAGCAGGCCCAATAACTCAATGAGTTGCGCACCGTTTTGATAGCCCATCCAACGCACGAAGTAAGGCCCGTTCTCGCCCTTTGGACGCAGCCATATAAAGTGAGTAAGCACCGAATCGGTGTAAAAACCCAGGCCGAAATTAGACTCTTCTTCGAATGCCAAATGAGAATAAAAAAAGGCTGGAGACGGGATACTCACCGAGCCGTGATTACGCGGATGAGTCGACAGCGCGGCATGCATCGCAGCATGATCTTGCATCGTCAACCGCTGTGGTTGAGACGATGGATACGGCACGTCTAAAGCGCCGGGATCAATCTGAAATTCCTGCGTATAGCCCCCCGTACCAAATCCCAGTTTGTCGTAGAACCCCTGGTCGAACATACCCAAGGTCGCAACCGCATCACCCTGCATAGCGGCCAGTGCAACTTGTCGAGCAGTGAGGCGCTGCGCCAAAGCTTGTCCACGTCCGAGCCTGCCCGTGGTGACAGCAGCCACAACGCAGGTCGGTAATGGCGTGCGCTTTAACGCCATCGTGCCGGCCACTGTCTGCACACTGCATTCAACGCCACCGCTAACCTCTGCAACCGCCCAGTTGCCGGCGGAAAAACCGAGTTCCAGTGCCTTGTCGCATTGAGCATCAGTAATCCAGCCTACCTCACGCCAAATGCGTTTCACCTCGGCCTGATCTGATGCGCCCTGTAATGCTCTGAATTTAGGTTGGTCTAACATCCCAATATTCTCCTCCAATCCCCTACTCTCACCCCGTTTGCCCAGCGCTTTCTATGCGTTTTCGCACTCGAAGATCTGTCCGACTTAGCGCGAAGACTGTTCCGGGAAAGCGTCTTCATACCGCCCATTCTGTTCTTATTTTTGAGCTAGTGCGCTTGTGCGCTTGTGCTTTTTCGCGGTTTCGTCCTTTCTCTCAATCTGTGTGGACCTCGATTGCTGAAACAGCTGTTTGTGGAGGCTGACCAACGCTAGTGGCTCTTGTCTTCAGCGGACGCCTGCCAATGCCTCAAGTCGCACCACCCTGCGAAATACCAATCGAAACCGACAACAAAGTCTAAGACGCTAGCCCAGCTTTAAGTGATCTACCGATCTATTTTCAGTTACCTCGCCATGCCGGCAAAAGCCGCCACCAACGGCGCTCGTCGTTGGTCGAGAATCCTACCCGGTCGGCATAGGCAGACCGGCTCATGAAGCGTCGCGCGGCACTACTGGCCGCTTAACGGTAAATGTCTGCTGCTGTTCGGCAAACTCAAGTAAGGCTGCTTTGCTAGAAAAACGGCTCAACCACTCCAACTGAATCCGGGTCACATTCATTAGCTCCAGTGCACCTTCGTGATGCCTTGTCAGAGCCTGTTGCGGCGTGATCCAGGTGCTCGCGACAGTCTCCGTCTGATCATGGCTACCCCGCTGTGTCTCGGGAGCCGAAGCAATAAAAAAGCGGGTATCAAAACGTCGCGGACGACCAAAAGGCGTGACAAATCGGTTGTAGAAATGGATCTGATCAACGGCAAGGCGAAGGCGCTCACGCTGACAAATTTCAAGCAAGCTAACCGTGCCGTCGTGCAACGGATCGCGATAAGCGGCCATGCGCTGCGCAACCGCTGCGTCGCTGTAGGAGAGCAGTTCACCTTGTGCGTTGTAAGCGAGCATCAAGCCCGCTTCTTCAAACGTTTCACGAATGGCTGCAATCCAGTAGCCGCGCCACTCATCCCCTAACGCCTGCACTTGCGCTGCCTGGGCAGTTGACGGCCCTTCGCGATGCGCATCGTACTTGTGCAGATGATCATCGCCGTCAACGCGGCCGCCGGGAAATACATACATTCCCGACGCAAAACTGGCCTTACTGGTGCGTTTCAGCATAAAAATTTCGTAGCCGCCTTCTTCACGCTGAGCAGCATAAGCATCTTGCACGGGCAACTCAGGTTGGGCCTCACGCACCACAATAACGGTAGCGGCAGGCCGAATCGGCTGGACCGGCCGGTTAAATGGTTTATTCATGCACTCAGGGTAACGGCTTTAGCGAAGCAAAAAAACGTCTGCTCTTGGCCAACAGCGGACCTGCTCGGCATAACGCTACTCAAAGCACTCAACAAAACGCAAAGATGGATTTAGCCGGTCAACCTTTCCTATACTCTCGCCTCGCTTCTGCGGCCCTGATTAGGCCGCCATCGCAGTCGCCTGGTTTCTCGATAGCGAGCGCCACGGCACCGTTCTGGGGAGAACGCGACTGATGTGGCGATGTTTACAGGATTGGCGGGAATCAAAGCGGATAACGGGGGCATCATGAAACTGACTGTAGAATTTCCGAGCGTGGCGTATCGGGAGGGACCAGCGCAGGTCAAGAAACTGGCTAAGGCCATCGAAGACATCGGCTTCGATCACATAGACATGTTCGACCATGTGCTAATGGGCTATCCCACTGCAACACGGCAGGGACCCATGTATCCGCCGCAAATGCCGATTCTCGAAACACTCGTGCTGCTGTCATTTGCCGCCGCGGTGACCGAGCGCGTTACCTTGGGCAGCGAAGTTTTGATCCTGCCGCAGCGCCAACCGACACTGGTGGCGAAGCAAATCAGCACGCTCGACACCCTCTCTGGCGGACGCGTGCGCTTAGGCGTGGGCAGCGGATGGCAGGCTTCCGAATACGAAGCGTTAAACGAAGATTTCGGCAATCGCGGGAAGCGGATGGACGAGGCCATTCGTCTGATCCGTGCTTATTGGACCGACGCGCAAATAGACTTTAACGGCGAGTTTTATACCGCTAATGCCATGGCCATGGAGCCGAAGTCCCCGCAGGCTGGAAAATTACCGATCTGGATTGGCGGCGCAGCTCCGCGCGCATTAACCCGAGTCGCCGAACTCGGTGACGGCTGGCTGGCTACCGCCATCGAAGATGTCAGCAAGGCCACCCAGCTGATTGCTAGTATTCGCGAGCAGGCCGCCGAATTTGGCAGAGATCCAGCTAGCATCGGCATGCAAATGATGCTGGACGTACCGCCCAGAGATGCGGCAGGCAAACGCTTTTACAAAGATATGGATGCGGTGATTGGCCGCGCCGTCGCGGTCTCCGAAGCCGGATTTGGCTGGGGTTCGATCAATGCCACTGCGATGTTCCAGGCGGGATTTCGCAGCGTTGATGCACTCATCGATCAATTGGGCGTCGTGCATGACGCCATACGCAGTGAGCTAGGGCATTCTTAAGTAGCCAATGCGG
>DJYW01000118.1:5705-7011 GCA_002450255.1 Gammaproteobacteria bacterium UBA6968 | reverse complement strand
CGTCGTTCCGCCAGCAATTCCTGCCAATTGCTAGCACACGCGATTTCGATGTTGCGCAGGTGTTCCATAGAGTCCGCTAGTGGCCCCGCCTCGTCAGCGGTAAACATCAGTGGGACGTGGGAGGCGATAGGTAGACCGTGGCTGCGCGCGGCGTCGACCAGACTCATGTAAACAGCGGGCTGCACTAGCTCGTAGATCTTAATAAAGTCAGCGCCTGCTTCTTTGAGATGCTGCACCCGAGTTCTCGCGGTTTCGGGATTCTCAACATCAATACCAAGCGGGGGACGCGCCGGGTCGTTGCCGTCATAGACGACAAATCTGCCGTCTAGCAGTGGTCCAGAAAAGTAAACCCTTGGCGCCGGCCGCGATCTCTGCAACAGACGCTCTCGTAACGCCACCAGCTCGTTAAGGTTGCCGCCGGTATCGCGCACACTGGTGACACCATATTGTAAAAATAAGTCAGCCATAGGCTCAGTGAGCTCGGGGTCGTACAGGAAGTGCACATGCATATCCCACAGACCGGGAATCAAAAATTGGCCGGAGGCATCGACAACGTTAGGCGCCGTCGCCGCAGCGCCAGACAGCGCCGGATATATGCCAGCAATCTTGGCGCCGCGAATCACCACGCTGCGCTCGGTTTGCATCGCTGCTATCGGGTCGATAACCGAAACGTTGTTGACAACGATATCCGCCTGATCATTATCGGTGGCACATGCGGCAAGGATTACGGTTGTGGTAAGAGCGCATAGGAGTATTAGGCCTTTCATCCGCATAGTATTTCCTTGGGTTATAGGACTTGGAGTCATTAACGCATTGACCCGCGTGGGTTGTACAGCCTCCCAAAGCAGCGCTGTGATGCTTGCGCGGCAATTCTCGGTCGTGATCAATCCTAACAGCGTATGGCGCGGGCGGGGTCGTTCCGCTGTGCGTCCCGCAACCTACTCGGTAGATCACGAGCAGCACCCTAATCTGGCTGTATCGGACCGGCTCTACACCAGTTGTCTTAAGTTACCGGTGCTGCCATGATCCAGACGCCCGACAGAGGAGGTTACGCCCGCATGGCTAAGCTGAGAACGGTTTAGCTTTTACTCGCCGACTGAATTATCGGGCCTTTTTGAGAGCCGTGAGTTAGGCAGTGCTACCTCCTAGATTGCCGTTTAGAGTATTACTTGGCGTCTCTTCGGGCACTGAACACAATGATTAGCGAAAGCGAAAGCGAAAGCGAAAGCGAAAGCGCGACGTGACCGATTGAGGCGTAAAGTCGCGCTACTTATAACGTTTAGGCGACTCGCCGCGTGCGATTAAC
>DJYW01000118.1:0-5368 GCA_002450255.1 Gammaproteobacteria bacterium UBA6968 | reverse complement strand
AAGCGTCTTTTTTAGATTATCGGAGATTTCCTATGAGTAATGAAACCGTCGAACAGAGAGACACCACGGTAGCGGCCATGCAAGCGCTTTTGGATGCGCAAAAAAAGGCTTATCTTGCTGAGGGCGAAGTATCTTTCGCGACTCGTCATGATCGGCTGGAACGCGCCATTAACGTGGTTCGAAAAAATGAAAAACGTTTTGTCGAGGCAATGACGGCAGACTTTGGGCATCGCAGTGAGCATCAGTCTCTATTTACCGACATAGCGTCTTCGGTAACACCATTGCGGCATGCACAAAAGCATATGAAGCAATGGATGAGGCGCGAAAAACGCAAAGTAACGCCGGCGATTCTGGGTCTATTTGGAGCCAAAGCCTGGATTGATTATCAGCCACTCGGGGTCGTGGGTGTAATCAGCCCTTGGAACTTTCCAGTCAACCTGACTTTCGCGCCCTTGTCTGGTGTTTTGTCAGCAGGCAATCGTTGCATGATTAAACCCAGCGAATATACGCCGTCAACTTCAGCGGCCATGGCCGAGGCTATTGCCGCGGAGTTCGATGCCACGGAAATAGCTGTCGTAACCGGTGGTCCCGCAACTGGCGCTGACTTTTCAAGCCTCGCGTTTGACCATTTGCTGTTTACCGGCGCAACCTCGGTCGCGAAACATGTCATGCGAGCGGCGGCTGAAAACCTGGTTCCGGTCACGTTGGAATTGGGCGGTAAATCCCCCGTTGTGGTTGGCCGTAGCGCAGACATGGCGCCCACTACGGATTCTTTGATGGCAGGCAAAATGCTGAATGCAGGGCAAATCTGTTTGTCACCGGATTACGTTTTTGTGCCAGAAGAACGCATGGACGAATTTGTCGCGTCCACCAAGGCTTCGGTGCAAAAGATGTTCCCAACTCTGGTAGACAACCCCGATTACACCTCAGTGGTGAATGAGCGTCATTTTCAGCGGCTCAATGGATATATTGACGAGGCAAGAAGTGCCGGCGCAGATGTGGTTGAGATTAACCCCGCAGAAGAAGACTTTCGTCAGCAACAGGCGCACAAGATCGCGCCAACATTAGTGCTCAACCCAAGCGATGATTTAGCGGTTATGCAAGAAGAAATATTCGGTCCCATATTACCTGTAAAGACATATGCCCAGGTGGAGGAAACCATAGATTACGTTAATGCTCACGACCGTCCTTTGGGACTGTATTACTACGGCTCCGATCAGTCAGAGGCGAACAAAGTGGTGAACCACACGACATCCGGAGGGGTGACCTTGAACGATGTCATCATGCATATCGCGCAAGAAGAGTTACCCTTTGGCGGCGTTGGCCCATCAGGTATGGGCTCTTATCACGGCGTCGACGGCTTTAAGCGTTTCAGCCACGCCAAATCAGTGTTTAAGCAAACCAAGCTTAACCTAGCCGAAATGATGGGAATGCGGCCGCCGTACGGCGAAAAGCTGGTTAAGTTTGCGCGCTCCCAGCTAAAATAAAAGCGAGCCATCTGTTTGGCGATTAGAATGCAACGGCTTGGTTTCCCAAGCTGTTGCGGGCCTCTAAAGCTCTGCAACCGACCATTAAGGTACCGCGCGCCAAGCTTAATTACTTCGGCCGATCCGATTCGAGCTTAAGATTAAACGCGCCATATCGATTTTGAGTTCCAAGCGGTAAAGTGTAGCGATCATCGATTGAACGCAAGAAGAGATTTAACAAGTGACAATCGTTCCAGATAGCCTGCAGGATTCGCGGATCCAAACCTCCATGGTAGCAGTCAGAGATGGTTTGACCTTCGAGGTTGATCATTGCGGTGACGGCGAAGAACTGGCGCTGTGTCTGCACGGATTTCCAGAACACAGTTTCTCATGGCGGCATCAGCTGCCGATGCTCGCAGATTTGGGATTCACTGCGTGGGCGCCAAATTTGCGAGGTTATGGGTATAGCTCGCGTCCGGCAGCAGTCAAAGATTATGCGATAACCGAATTGATAGAAGATGTTGTCCGACTTATCGAGGCAAGCAATAAGTCTAAAGTGACACTTATCGGACACGATTGGGGTGGGATCATTGCTTGGGCATTTGCAATCGGTAAACGGTTGCCCTTAACCAGACTGATTGTTTGCAACTGCCCGCATCCTCGTGCTTACGCGGATGCATTTGGTTGGGCACAGTTTAAGAAAAGCCTGTATGTGCTTTTTTTTCAAGTACCTTGGTTAGTAGAATTTCTCTATACCTTTCGTGACGCGCGGGCCATTGCTGAAATTTTCCGGATAACGGTGGCAAAGGAGTCCGCGTTTCCAACTGAGGTTGTGGATGTTTTTAAGCGCAATGCGTCACAGCCCGGTGCGATGAGGGCCATGTTGAATTTTTATCGAGCGGCAATGCGCTACGGATCTCGAGAGGATTTTGGAGGGCATCGGCCCCAAATATTTGAGCCGATGCAAGTCGAAACACTGCTAATCTGGGGAGAAGAAGATTATTTCCTGGAAAAATCGACGACTTTCAGCACGGATCAATATGTAAAGCATCTTACCGTGCGCTATTTGTCTGGCGTTTCCCATTGGGTACAACAAGAGCAACCCCAAGCGGTAAACGACATGATTAAAGCATTCATCTCCGGCTCCGCTGTTCCCGAATATCATCAGTCAGAGGCGTAGTCTCCACCTCAAAAATGAATTGTCGCTCAGCAGCTTGGTAGAGGCTGGTCGAACCACTCGCTTTTTAATCCTGACCTCGGTTTTTGAAGGCCCTGCGGTCAATTGCTCTGGGTCTTTCCGGTGTATCGAGCTGTTTGCTATCTAAGGGATCTTTGCCTGCTAGCAATAGTTCAATGTGCGCCATTTGATCGTTACCCCAAAATAAAAGTCCATCGATGATCATGGAAGGCACGCCAAAAACTCCTAATTCGATTGCCATGTTCGTTTCATTGACTAGCAATTGTTTTACATTTGGTCTGGCGATTTGCTGACTAAGATGTTCGCCGTCGATCGCTCGCTCTTCAACGAGAGAAATGAGCGTAGGCAAGTCGCCTAGATCTTCACCCCGACTCCATCCGGCTGCGAATATTGTGTCAATGACCTGATGCTGGTCATCACCGCTAACTTCCTTTAATGACATTCTTAAAGCAGACAGCGGATTGAAAGGATGAAATTTTGGCGGATTGTATTCAAACCCGTTAATTGCCGCGTACCGATAGCAATATTGCTGTAACCATTTTCTTTTAGGCGGTATCTCGGCCGGACCCAACTGCCCCCATTTATCCAGCAGCTTTCCAAACACCACCGGGTGCGCATAGAGCGGACAGTCGTATTGTTTAGCGAGGGCGGTGAGATTTCGCCATGCAAAATATGCATAGGGAGAAATATAGTCGAAATAAAAATCTATTGATTTAGGCGGCATTGTTTCTCTTCGTTTGGGTTACGCAGTCTTTTTTGTCAACGTGAAAGCTTAGCCTATCTCTGGCCAGATAGCCGGTCGTCATTCGACCTCTCCCTAACGCCCCTTTTCCCTATGCAGCCTTTTATGTTGCGGTTAAAGCAACATGCTTCTCGAATCGTAATCGACTCGCGCGTGTGTTTTTTGAAACCAGTTGCCCCAAACGGCTTTAAGCTCCATCGACGCTACATTAAAAACTGATTTTGCGTTACGTTAGATTACTAAATTCAAAGGACAGAAACAGGCATACGCGACCACGCGATCGTGATTGGGCTCACCCTCGAGACGTAAACGTATCTGAACTTGACCATCCTATGAGGGCCGCTTCCAACTCTCTATAGGTCGACAGCCACACTGATCCGTCTGATATCGCTAATGAATTCACTGGTATATTGATCTCCGAGTAAGAATAGTTTCGGTTGCGGGACACCCCGTCTTTATCCAAACCGAAAGTTGCATAATTTTGCGTTAAAAATATAAATCAATAATTCTGTACTTAATGCGGCCTCGGGGATTGGGCGGTATTCAAACTATCCGTTCTCTAGCATAGGTGTTAATCGCTCAGAGCGCATCGGTGCACGCAGAGTCCGAGAGAAATTGCCGTTGGAAATTATGGCGGTTATGGGAACAAACCTATGGATATAGACGAAGAAGTGTTGAGTTACTTTGACGCTGCTCAAATTGAAGCACTGCCTAAAGACCTTGCTGTGCTTCGATATGACCAGCAAAAACTGAGCTTAGAGTCGCGTCGCCTACGCTACGAGAGGTGTAAGGCCGCCACCGCGATTTGGAACGCAGCTGATACTAACGAGGGCCGTCTGCAAGCCTTAACAAATTTTAGAGCCGATATAGGTGCGGATGCCGCCGATGTTGTTGAACTTATGGAACCATTTTTGCGTAAGGATGCAAATCGTCTGCCGCTTACAGAGATTGAGTTAGCGCTAGAGAGCCTAGGACTGCGGGATGAGCACAATACAGTCTTGTCTCCATCTGAGAAGAACAAACTTGATCAGGAGGGCTATCTCAACCTTGGGCCGCTGTTGAATGAAGAGCAACTGGTGGCTATGCGTCGTCGTTATGACAGCGCGATAGAGCAGGATGGGGGCAAACCTGAGAACGTGGGATCGATAGGTATAGGCAGGCTAGTAGATATTGTGGTTAAACCCATAAATAGCGATGGTTTGTTGGACACGCTTTTTTTGCATCCCCGGTTGCTCGCCGCTGTTCGGCATATCCTTGGTATCCACTTTAAGTTTATTGGGTCCAATTATCATTGCGCGCTACCAGGCTATGGTCACCAAGGCATCCACGCAGATTTTCTATGGGGTGTAAAAGGCAAACCCTTGGTGGTTAATGCGGTTTGGATGATCGACGAATTTACCACCAGCAATGGCGCGACACGCGTAGTCCCCGGAACGCACCGTTCCGGTTTGCACCCGACTGGCGATTTAGTTGACGGTCAGCCTCGAGATCTCAATGAGGTCGTAGAAGGCGAAATAAAGCTGACCGGCGATGCTGGCTGCTGCTTTGTTTATAACGCACATCTATGGCACAGCGGCACGCAGAATTGCACGAGCAAATTGAGGCGAGCTCAGCATTGTTTCTTTGGTCGCTCGGAAATTCCAGCTTCTACCGATGTTCCCACTGCAATCGACAAAGACGTTTATGCGCGGTTGGGTCGTAATGAGCGAGCTATCCTAGATATTAAGTAGGCTTTGGGCCTTACCAAGCGAAGAAGTTTTGGCACCAGAAACCGTTCACTGCGACTGCATCACTATCACCTTGAGAAACCGTTTGATGGAAACCGATAGGTCTTTGAAATATTTACTACACTAAATCAAGCGACAGGTTTGGTTAGTAGGTGTTTAAGTGGAGTTGCCATAACCTGTTAAAAGTTATAGCAGTACTGCAAATATGGTAGAGGCGGCGGGAGTTGAACCCATA
>DJYW01000119.1:3358-6171 GCA_002450255.1 Gammaproteobacteria bacterium UBA6968 | reverse complement strand
TCCCGTGATTATTCTCGGGATACCGCTCCGCACAATCCTCCGGCTAATCATCCGGAGCTTGGGCCGGATCATAAGCCGGATGAGGGGCCGGGTGACCAGCTAGACATTCGGTGTACTGCCTTCGCAAAGGCTAATCCAGCTTGACTCACTCTACGCCCAGAGGCACTGTTTGCGCCCCAGCACACCACCCGTCAAAGGCTCATGCCGTGCCGGAATTAGGCTATCGACCGATCGCAAAGAGGATTTTAATGAGCTCTCCAAAGCCACTCCTACCAATTGAAATGATTCAGCAGCAAGTCGCCGCCGCGTTAGCGGAGGATATTGGCGGTGGCGATATATCTGCTGAGCTTATCGATCCACTGGAGCGATCCACCGCGAGAGTGATTACGCGAGAGGCCGGCGTGTTATGCGGCCAGCCTTGGGTCAATGAAATCGTGGCGCAGTTCGACGCCGATCTTGCCATTGAGTGGTTTGCAGCCGACGGCGATCAGGTTGCTGCCAACACAACACTGTTTACCGTAACCGGGCTGTCTCGCGGCTTGTTAACAATCGAACGGACCATGTTGAACTTCCTGCAGATGTTATCCGGCACAGCAACACTAACCGCGCGCTACGTTGCATGTATCAAACCCTATAAAACCCGCTTGCTGGACACTCGCAAAACCATCCCAGGTCTGCGCCTGGCACAAAAATATGCCGTGCACTGCGGAGGCGGCTGGAACCATCGTATCGGCTTGTTTGATGCGTACCTGCTGAAAGAAAATCATCTGGCCGCGGCAGGCGGTATTCAGGCCGCAGTAGGCGAAGCCAAAACGCTTCAGCCGGAGGCTAAAGTGGAGGTCGAGGTTGAGACGTTGGAAGAACTCGAAACCGCGATTGCCGCAGGGGCGGACATTGCGCTGATCGACAACTTTTCCATCGCGGATACCGAAAAAGCTGTCGCACTAAGCGATGGTAAAATTGAGCTGGAAGCCTCCGGCGGGATCCGCTTAGAAGACATCGAGGCGATTGCAAAAACCGGTGTGGACTACATTTCTGTTGGCGACCTAACCAAAACTATAGCGCCGCTCGATTTGTCTATGCGCATCATTGCTTAGCGCTAGCCGCTTCATCTGACACCCGTTCCGAGTGTAGCAAAAGACATCTGGCGGCCGCGTCGATCGCCTCTTGACCGCTCAATTGTCTGGCTTGAATCGCGGCTAAACACGCTTGCCCGGCAGCGCTTAGTGGGGCTGAGGTCACGCTTTTCGGAGCGACGGCCTCACTGCTGCAACGATCTTCACTCTGTTCGATGCATCCGGGTGTTTCGCAGTAATCCCGAACCGCCGTTTGCGTACATTTTATATAGTCCCCCTGACTATCCTCGAATAGCATTCTCTCCCCGGCGCAAGCAACTAAACCGAACCATAATAACGCGGCAACCGTTGATGTTTTTGCTAAAACGCCAAAACGACCTGCTAAGCCCAACGCGCGAGCTAAAGGATTGTAAGCAACGCTGTAAAAACCAGCCGACGGATTTTTAGCCATGGGTTGTGTACCTGCATTTTAGGACCGTGCGTTTAATTGTAAGCGCTATTCCTAGCAAAGACCCCCAAAAAACTGATCAACGTCGTAGTATGCGTAAACACAAAAATTTCCGGCTCCTGTTACAACTGCCAACTTCGATTTGCGTAGCAACCGAGTATCACGTTAAGGCAGATCATTGGCCTCTGTCGAATATGCAACGCTACGGAAGAAACGGATTATGAAAACGAAATTTGCGGAAACCATTCCGCATGCTGTCCACCAACGCGTGAAACATCGCGGCCCGATAGCGCAAACCTGGTTGGAGCAAATACCGGACGCGGTGGCCGAACTCGAATCCGCATGGGACATCACAGTCGGCGCGCTTTATCGAGACGGTTCCGATAGCTTGGTTTTTTCAGCACAGAATGGCTCGGAGAAACACTGTGTTCTCAAAATGCAAATGCCCAAAACTCAAAGCGAGCCAACAACTGAGGTTGAGGCGCTTCGTGCTGCGGCTGGTTACGGCTACGTAAAACTCATCGCACACGACAACGCCAGGAAGGCATTGTTGTTAGAACGACTAGGAGCACCGATTGCTCACGCGGGGCTTTCAACAGAAGCGCAAGTCGAAGCAATCTGCGTGGCGCTGCAAACCAGCTGGCAAGCCACTAGTGACCCGGCTGTGAGTAGCGCTAAAAGCCTCCATTCACTTACTCCGGGCACAGTTAAAGCCGATTGGCTTGCCAAGTTTATCCCTCACGTTTGGAACGCTTTAGATCAGCCCTGTTCTGCTGCTTTGGTTGATCTCGCATTGCGCTTCATCGATGACCGGCGCGGCGCCTGGCAACCGGATTCTTGGGTGCTGAGTCACGGCGACTTACATGAGTTTAACGTGCTGGCAAGCGGCGGCGAGGACGACCAGCGATTTAAGCTTGTCGATCCTGAGGGGCTAAGATTCGAAGCCAGCTATGACTTAGGCATGCTGATGCGCAACTGGCCCGAGGAGTACGACGTTGCGCGCGACGCCATCGGTAAAGCAGATGTCGCGCTGAGACGGTGTCGCTTCATCGCGGCCTCAAGCGGTTGCGCAGAAACACCAATTTGGCGCTGGGGGTATGTTGAGACCCTGTCTACGTCACTGCACTTAATCGAGCTCGGATTCGACGCAGAGGGTCGAGCCATGCTCGCGCTAGCGAAAGCGATGCAAATGGTCTCGATTTAACTTCACACCGGTTGTCTAGCGCGTATCACGGAGCAAACTCAAAGCATCTATTAGTCAGTAAGACTCTTTTGGTTTTGGTTTTGGT
>DJYW01000119.1:0-3031 GCA_002450255.1 Gammaproteobacteria bacterium UBA6968 | reverse complement strand
TTTTGGTTTTGGTTTTGGTCAGCACGAGCAAACATCTCAGAGACTTTCGAAAGTCGGCCGTCGACCCTGTGTGAGGCCCACGATTGGCAGCTCAACCAAACGCGACCAGCGTTATCGGCCAAAATACGCTCGCCTTCCCGGCTTTGATAGCAAGCCATAGCCATGTTTCTGACCGCGACGTCGCGTATTGAGAGTGTTTGATCTGGGTTTGATGCGCACCCGGTGGCGAGCGCAGAGACGAGCAAGATAGAGCTGAGTAGCCTGATAGAGAACAATCGCATATCACTTCCTTATGATTCGTTGTTCCCTCCTCCTGTATCGATACTACTCAAAAGCGGGGTGATTACAATACCAGTGTTACCTTACGTTACAATTTTCCCTAGTTGTCGACCTAAATTGGGGAGTAGATACTGACCCGGGCGGAAAAAGCGACTTCAACGACGCCAGGAACAAAAACCAAAACTATGCTTAGGCCGACCGGGTTCGCGAGACCAGGCGATCTAAAATTAGGGCGATCACCATTAAGATTAGCGCCACGAGTAGCCGGGGATCACTGCTCAGCCAGCCGCTGTCCGCCGGAAAGGCAATCGTCTTATCAAGTCCGGCAAGCTTGTAATCATGCCGCTCAGAGAATGCCGGGTTAACAACGATTTCGAGAAAATCCTTGCGACTTCGATAACGCATCAGGGCCGCTTGATCCCAGCGCGTCGCGTCCTCAATTCCAATAACCTCCAAGGCCGTATTAAGGCCGTCGCCCAGCCATATCGGATGACAGGCCCGCCGCAATAGCGCGGGGAACATATGTTCCATGTAGTGCGCTAACAAATCACTGGCCTGAGCGTCCGAGCCAGTCGCAGGTAAAACCGGTGGCTTGTTGGCCAGATCAAGGATATTGACCATGATGAAAGCCTTGCCATCATCCGCCTCAACAAAACGCCGGACCGCCGCCAAGCTTCCGGGATTCTTTGAGCGGACCATTAGCTTCTCAATATAAAATTCTTTCTCTACTTGAGTGAGCGGTCCGCCCAAATGGGTATACCAGCCGAAAAATAGGCTATAGAGAGCCACGATCACGACCCAAAGAATCATGCGTCGCCGAAACCCGAAACCGCCGCTAATTACGCTCACTCTGCGTTCTCCCCTTCTCTCTCGAACTTTCTCAATAAATCACAACGACCTAATCGTCTAAACCTTAGCCTGCAAACACGGCACGCATGCGGCGCCTGCAAGCAGTACACGCTAAGCTAAACGGGTTAAGTTTCTCCCTGCCGGGCGTTAGTGGCCGGGACCCCTTAACCATCTCAAAAAGCCTCTCCTTCGACCGCTTCACAAGCGCCAACGAAACCCAAATTTGTACCTTTGGTCGGTCCGGCAACACTTTTCCAAATTTCAGCCGATAACGTATCTGAGGTTACTGTTTTTTGTCCGACCAATTGAAACCTGAAGGCATCGCGGTAACAGCTACCGGTCGCTAATCGGTTATGAAGAGGCTGCTAGGCGGCAGCCAGACGACAAAAAGAGACGACAAGAAAAAATTAGGACGGAGACATCACGTTGAGCGCATCAAAAGTGTCAACATCACAAAAGCTACTGTCATACGAAGAAATCGAGGCTCTCGCCTTCGTCGCTGGCTCGGACGAATCTAATTCGCTTGAAACGGCCAAATCAAAGCGGCGAATTTGGCTACGCCATTTGCCAACTGTCACGCGCTTATGGGCTTTGTGTGCTTTTTCTATTGCCGCGATTTACGCATTATTTGCCCTGTTTTATCCAGATTTGTGTTTTATTTACTTGCTGCAGCAGAGCACAGCGCCATCAGAAGCCCAGTTAACCCACATGCAATTGAGGGGACTAATGGTGTTAGTCGGATTGACATGGCTTCTTTATCCACTTTCGACCGGCAAAACACTGGCATTAACCTGCCAAGTCGCGGCTGCGTATATTTGTATCTGGCTTATCAGAGATATCGCTGCGACCTTCGTCTTAGGGTCTGTTGAAGTCACGGGATACACCGAGGTTTTTATCAGTTATCGCGTCCTCAGCATCGTCCTTTTGCTTTATGTCGCACAGCAAGAGGGTGCCGATCGCTAGGGACCCACGGTTTTAGCCAACCTCTTGCTGTACCTAGCCAGCGTTAACTAACGCTGTCGCCTTTCGGTTTTTTCCGCAAGAACTGAGGATGAAGCGCATAACTTAAGAGGTGTATTACCGCCGAAGGCATTAGATTCAGAGCCAGCTTCGAACCCTACTCATTACTGCTAAAAGCAGAACTTATGGCGATTTCGATGGTCGCCTTAGCAGATCAAAATCCGTTTAAACCCTGTGAAATTAGGGCTATTCCGGATCATTGGCCTCAGACCGAAGTTTATCGAGACTGATTTTATCTTTTAAGCTCATAGCCAGCGCCGCCAAACTCAAAATCAGAATAGCACCGGCCTCGGCCAACAACACCAGTGCCTCCATTTCTTTACTGTGCATAACGATCAGCCTACACAGCGCTGTTATAGCCACAATAATAGGGAGGGTCACCGGGATGCGACTGGTGGAATAGAAGGCGCCTATCATGCCGATGATTTCAACGTAAATGAATAAAAGGAACAGATCCGGTAGGGTCACCTCGAGGCGTTGATACATCTCAAGCAAGGACTGAGCACAAGCGATGAGTACCAGTACACCGATCACGGACAGAAGCAGCTTTTCACTCGCGATGGTCGTCCAGTGCAGTCTGCGATTTAATGAATTTCTTTGCAGGATAGTCTCTGCGACTCGTCTCCCAGAATTCTTCATGCTACCCCTACCTTAAAAACGGATTCAGTTAGCGGATGCACATTCGTTTTAACAGTGCCCACTGCGATAAATGAATTGGTAAGACACAACCACTCAACCGCATTGACGACCTTGACTACTCCACCGTGAAGTCAACGTGAACAGCTTATAAAAGTCCGTACGGCGCGCGAAATCGCTTTCAAACCCGGCCACTATTCCATGTGTATCTCTTTAAAGTCTTTCTTCTGGTGCTCTCTTCTGGTGC
>DJYW01000053.1 GCA_002450255.1 Gammaproteobacteria bacterium UBA6968 | reverse complement strand
TCTGTTTTCTTTCTCCAGCGCCTTAATGCGTTCGTGTTCTTCTGTCGTTGTGCCAGGGATTTCTCCTGCATCGATTTGTGATCGCTGCAGCCATGCTTTCAGGCTATCGGGTGAACAGCCAATCTTGCCTGCTATCGAACAGATTGCCTGTCAACGGGAGGGATACTCACTCTCATGCTCCAACACCATGCGCACTGCGCGTTCCCTGACCTCTGGGGAATATCGATTTGATTTGTTCATCACTCCAATCCTCTAAGATTTGGAGTCTCCGGTAAACCCGGGGCGGTTCACTCTATTTGCAGCTTAGTCGCGGCAAGTTTCCGCGAGGCACTCAAACTTCGCTTGTGCGTATTTCGAGGTCCGTATAGGCCGGTGAATCAGGTAAACCAGAATCCTTGACCATTCTGAAGTCAGCTATGCAGTCGTCTTTAGTAAATGTCGTTCGCAAATATCCTCGTTGTTCACCATTGAGGTACTGTACCTGTCGATTTTGATCGCGAACTTGCTGCATTTGATACGACCAAGGACAGCCCGATGAGATCGAGCTACCTACCAGTTCGTGCCCAACTCTAGGCGAGTTTCTGTCGAGTGGGTCTGCATGCAATGTAGAAGCCATAGCAATATGCCAGTCTCCTGACAACACTAGTGGACGGTTTACACCTGAAGCTAAGACGTTTGACAACCGAGACCTGGCAGCAGGGTATCCATCCCAGCTGTCAAGGTTCCTTACAGCCTCTGTGTCCTCTGCATTAAATTTGTATGGTGTGAACCATACTTGGCTCGCAATAACGTTGTGAGGGGAGGAAGACGCTTTTAATCGATCGAAAAGCCAGGTTTCTTGCGCCTTTCCAAGCATTGATCTTTCAGGGTTTAACGTTTCTTCACAATATACTTTTCTGCGATCCCCGCATGATTGATCATCTCGGAATTGTCGAGTATCTAAGAGGTGAACTTGAGCTGGCCCAAAACGAAATGCGCCATACATTTGCAACTGGCTGTCTGTACCCTGCAAAGCAGGGGGTCGCTCAATTGGCATGTGCTCATAATATGCCCGGAAAGCGGCCAGCTTTCTTACTCGAAATTCTAGCGGGGTTTGTTTTTGCGGATCCTGCGGTATCGCGCCTGCCCAGTTATTGTCCACTTCATGATCGTCCATAGCCATAATCCAAGGCGCCGCCGCATGCGCAGCTTGTAAATCTTTGTCCAATTTATACTGCGCGTAACGATTACGGTAATCCCAAAGAGAGGTTATTTCAGCACCCTCATGTGTGCGGACACGTTCAAACAATTGGCGTTTGTCCTCAGCTACTCTCCGCATCCTGGCGCCTAACTCGCCTGCAGCTCCCTCGTAGATGTAGTCGCCGGTATGAATTACGCAATCAGGCGTCCAATTCGCGAGGTCTCTGTACGCCGAGAAAAATCCGGATTCGTAATTTTGACAATAGGCCAACGCTATTTTTGCTCTATCATCTCTAGGGTTCGTTGTCTTGGTGCGTCCGACAGGGCTGTCGACATCATCGAAAGAAAACTGGTACCAGTATTCTCGACCGGCGAACAGTCCTTTAGCATGATAGTGAACAGAGTGACCTTCATTGGCGGTTGCGGTAATAACGTCATCGATTATCTTTGCCCTTAACTCAGGATCTTGATAGACGCGCACTCGAACCTGCGCTGGTAAATTCGACATCCCACCGCCATTCAGCGGGTTAGGGGCGAGTCTTGTCCAAAGTATGACCCCGTCAGGACGCGGCGCGCCAGACGCTACGCCTAAAGAAAAATAATTTCCCGCTCCCGAGGCAGAATAAACAGGTAAAGCCGATCCCGCCGCAACGAATTGGCCGGAGCCGACAAGAAATTTACGGCGGCTGAACTTTTTGCGATTTTTTTCTTGGCGCATCGGGTTTTCTCTATTGTTAGCGCCGCTCGAGATTAAGTCCGTCGCGTTTTATTGTTATTTCCCAACTGTTGCGAAATCGTTAAAAGCTTGGCAAGTACAAAATAAGTTTCAACACATTAGTACTCTGAAACACTAGTTTTACCATACAGACACAAACCGCAAACAGACCTGTAATTTTTCTGATTCAAGATCACCATGATTTGCAAAATAATAAAAATCGAACAAGGTAACCGAGCGTGAGCAAGCTCTTTGCAGTAACGGCTTTTTTTTTAGTGATTCCTGTATTGCTAGCTTCCTGCTCCCCCCAGAACTCCGATGCTGTGAATCTCACCGTCATGGTTGTGCCGACTGACGGCGGTACCAGCGACGGAGCTATAGCCGACTTTCAACCGCTATTTGATGCGGTAGCGAAAGACACGGGTGTAACTTTCAAACTATCCGTTGGCACATCCTACATTTCGGTGGTAGAGGCGATGGCCGCGGGCAAGGTCGATGTCGCTTTTTTTGGCCCAATATCATATTTGTTGGCGAAAAAACGTGGTGCTGCAGAATTATTAGCGGTTGGCGTGCGTGATGGGCGATCCGAATACTTTAGCTTGCTCTTGGCTGGCCCCGATTCGAACATCGAAACCATCAGCGATCTGGTAGGAAGTTCTGTTGCTTTTGGCGACGTTAACTCCACCTCTAGCTTTAATGTGCCAGTGAAAATGTTAATGAACGCCGGCATTGACCCACCGAAGGACCTCAGTGAGGTCCTCATCCTAGGAAATCATTCCAGCGCCCTTCAAGCGGTTGCGGCAGGAGTGGTCGATGCTGCCTTTGCTTCCGCGGACAGCTATGAGCGATTCCTAAACAATACTGCCAACAAGGCCTCTGACTTTAAGGTCATAGCAAAGAGCAAACCGATACCTTACCCACCGTTAGCGATAAACCCTCGGCTCGATGAACCACTTAAGAAACAAATACGTTGGTCGATACACAATATTCACAAGAAAACCCAAAACCAATCGCTGCAACTTAGAGGTTATGCTGGCAAGCCGCTAGACAAATTCGATGCTTATTATGACGAGGACACTTACGTCGAGTCGCTCAGCTCTGTAGCTACCGTTAACACCGCTGTAAAAGAAGCGCTTATTCGTCGGGCGCTGGGGGATGACTCATGAATACAGGGAGTTTCGGTGCCCGGGGCATCTGCGTTTCCTTCGGTCAAAATGCCCCCACTCTCTCAAATATCAATTTTAACCTGATGCCAGGCGAGATTTGTGGACTTGTTGGGCCGAGCGGTTCTGGCAAAACTACGCTATTGAAAGTCCTAACGAAACAATTAGAGCAAGACTCCGGAGAGCTGCTCTGGCGTGGCGAGGTGGTTACGTCTTCCAATGCCAACATCTATCTTAAGAAACTATCTTTTATTCCTCAGCTGCTTGGGCTGGTTGACCGGCTACCCGCAATTGACAACGTTATCAGCGGTATCGCAGACCAAGTGAGTCTCACTGCATCAGTTTTTAGGTCCTTTCCACTTAATTACATTGAGCGCGGCATAACGCTTTTAAATGAAATGGGATTACCAGAACGGACTTTTACCCAACCTGTGCTCAATCTGTCAGTTGGTCAAAAACAACGTGTGGCGATCGCGAGAGCACTTATGCGCAACCCACACATCCTGCTCGGCGACGAACCATCATCGAGTTTAGATTCATCCACCACAGAGGCCTGCATCGAACGTATGGTGCAGTTTACCAAAGACCACAACAGCGTAATGCTGTTCAGCTGCCATCAAAAGTCGCTGGTGGAAAGGTACGCAACAAAAGTCATCTCGCTAGAAGACCTGAGCGCTCAACGCTCGTCTCCGCTGGGTTGCAATTAAAATGCAAGCAGAAGCTTATCAGTCCGCAATCAGGGTCATTCATGAAAGCCGCAAGCGAGAAGGCCGCTACATTGTCATTTGCCTCACATTGCTAATGCTTCTCGCCGGGTGGTCTGCGGTGCGCCTAGATTTGCCCGAGAGTCTAATGACCGGCGGCAGCGAACTGGTCACTGCAATCCGAGGCGATAAATCATCGGGCGCCAGCGGCTTAAGCAATTTCATTCGCACTGCATTCCCGCCCGCCCTGCACATTAGAGTCTCCCAAGAGTATTTCTCTACGTCGAAAGCAGGATGGTTGAAAAAGTTTGCGTATACAGAAACAGAGAGAACAATCGAGTTCGATTTAGACGCCCCGAATCGCCCGATTGTTGGCCAGCGAACCGTCTATGTCATTCCTTTTGGTTATCTATACAGCACGACTGTCAAAGTACTCGAGACGTTTGAAATGGCTGCTTGGGGAACAGGTTTAGCGATACTCATCGCTCTACCGTTCGCGCCACTCGCTACCTCGGGGTTTGCGCCCTCGTCGAGCGTTCGTACTCTTGCACGCATATTTGCATCTTTTAATCGGGCGGTCCCCGAACTCATCAGTGCAATGTTGCTGGTCTTGATATTCGGTTTTGGTCCCTTGGCCGGCATCATTGCCCTAGGCCTCCACTCTTCTGGGTTTTTTATTAAATTCCTCGCCGACGACATAGAAAACTCGCCGCCAGAGCCCTATCGAACGTTGAGGAGTTTTGGCTTATCCAATTGGCATGTCATGCGCTGGGCTGTTGTTCCCCATGTTTTTCCGCAAATGGTGGCCTACAGCCAATACATACTTGAACGCAACATAAGATCAGCAGCAATTTTAGGAATTGTTGGTGCCGGCGGAATTGGAATGGAGCTTAAAGGCCGCTGGGATCTTGGACAATTCGACCATGTGACGACCCTTGTTTTTGCTATTTTTATCTGTGTGGTCGCAATGGAAATACTTAGCAATCATTTTAGGTCAAGGATAATCGATGGTCCTAATTAACGATCAAAAAAAAACGGCGCCATCGTTGTCATCAGAGCAAATCAACGCATGGCAAAGTCAAGGCTACTTGAAAGTTCCTGACCTTTTTAACGAAGGCGAGGTCACTAATTTAGAAGACTCCATCAAGCGTATTGAAGCGACCACTATGTCGCCTAATGAAGCAATACTGCATTACCATGAGGCTATTAGAGGCGCAAAAAGAAAATCGCGAAGTGAACGTTTTATTGGTTCATTAAGTTGGCTAGACAACTTTATCCTCAACGGCAAAATGATAGGAGTCGTCGAGCAACTATTCGGTGAACGCGCGCTACTTTTTAAAGAGAAAATCAATTACAAGTACCCAGACGGCGGCGGCTTCGATCCCCATCAGGACGCAGCCGCTTATAATTTCGGCGACTTCCATATAACGTGTCTGATCGCACCCAAACCAATTTCATTAGAAAATGGTTGTCTATTTCTTGCCCAAGGCGAACATCGGTGCGGTCTTTTACCCACTAACTCCAGGAGATGCCTTAAGACGAACGTCGCTGAAGCGATGCGTTGGCAACCCGTGCTAACAAATCCGAGAGACGCACTGTTTTTTGGCTCTTATACGCCTCACTACAGTCCCACAAACAAAAGTGAGGAGGCTAGAAGAGCGCTTTATCTGACATTTAATCCAGCGAGCTCTGGCAATCTCAGAGCGGAATACTACTCTCAAAGGGACGAGCGTTTAGCAGCAGCTAAGCACGAAAACATAAAGCTGATAAGCACCATCCAACACTTCAATGGAAAGACAATTTAATTATGGGTAGAAGAAATGTAGACGCAACTCTAGCGCAGAACCTTGCCTCTGCTGAAAGCCATAACGCGAGGGCTCATGTTATTTGCGACTTTATCGAGCATTACGGTGACAGCCGCTATGATTCTAACGTCACGCAAAAGGAGCATGCACTCCAAACTGCTGCTCTCGCGCTTAGTGACAAAGCAAATTCGTCGTTGGTTATTGCTGCTTTGCTCCACGACATTGGCCACATGCTCCTATCCGAGCATGCGGCCGCTCCCTCTTTTCTGAAAAAGGACCTTCGGCACCAAAACGTCGTTTGTCGGGTGCTTCGCCCGTATCTGTCAAAATCGATTACAGGTCCAATTGCATTACACGTTGAAGCAAAGCGATATCTGTGCGGTTCCGACCCAAGTTATTACTCAAAACTGTCGGATAACACAAAATTGAGCCTAGCTCTCCAAGGCGGTCCCATGACCGCAACTCAACTAAGGAGTTTCGAAGTCAGGGCCTTCTGGAGAGAATCTCTCCGATTAAGGCGTTGGGACGACGCTGCTAAAGTGTCGAAAAAACCAACGCCTAATCTGCCTTTTTTTCTTCCGATACTTGAGTTAGCGCTAATGCAAGGTGCTGAGGCGTCATAACTGGAGCAGTTATGCGTTCTCCAAATCGTACTAATCCGCATTAGTACGCCTAGTCAGCTTCGTTAAACTCTTAAATAAATACCGTTCTTATTCACCAGATAAGCTAAATATCATTGTTGCATTTTCCCTTGGTTTCACCTGAGTGTTAAGAACTCTAAAGGTAAGCAAAAACTCCGAGAGCCTCTCTCCGGTTTTTATCTCTATTGGAAAACGATCATGAGCCAAAACTCGAACTAAATCGGAACCATTTTGAAACGTGAATTCGCTTATATTGAGTAGCGTAAATGGCAGCGGACATCTGTTTCTAATTATTGCTGAAAAAACAGCAGATTTCGGTAGGTATTCTTGCGCCTCAATATTTAGACAGGCCTGAAGAACACTCTGAACATTCTCCTCTATCCCTATTAGATCCTCACGATTCCATGCCACCGTATTGCCGTCGAAGAGTGCTTCTCGAACCGAATCCTTTGTTCTTCTGGCTAGTACCAGTGTCATCGGACGATGTCCGCCAGAGCCTACATCATGAGTCCACGCGGTCAGCCCGTGGATGTCCGATGTAGCCAACACTGTCAATCCGAAATCGAGAGCAATTTGAAACGCTTCTTCGGAGTAGGATTCGCCCAACGTTCCATTAGCGACCTCTATACCGTGCAGCTTGCCGTCGGCAATTAGTTGTTCGTGCATCGGCGTAGGCTTGGCTATTCCGTTAGGAGTGTGCGGGATCCAATTAGGATGATTCCAAAAAATAAATGCGTCCTGATCTTTCGCTGCGGCCAACGCGCGCATAGCGTTTTCCTGGTTTATCGCTCTTTCTGCTGGGTCTAAATTTTGGCGACTAAGTGGATACAAAAGTTTATTGGCGTCATCAATAAACACCGCGTTAACGTGACCAGGTGGGAAATTTCGAGTAATTTCAGCACCATTGACTAGAATTATATCGTGGAAATTGGCTTGCTCGGCGCTCTGTACCGCGATTGAATGGGAGGCGTTTTTGTCAGAACTGTTAACGAAGCCTTCGTGACGCTGATATTCCAAGTGCTCTGTGGCGGCTAAAACGTCTATGCCCTCCCTAACGGCCTCTTCCACCCGAACTAAGGGCCAAACTAAACCGTCGGAAAATATAGAATGGGTATGTAAATCGGCGGTAACAATGTCTCTACCATCTGCCAATTTTGGAAAATCGAACAACGGTTCGGCGGCAAATGTTGATCCCGTAAAACAGGCCAACACAAGGGTTACGATTAATTTCATCATATTCAACCAAAAAAAAGCTGGCACCTGGCTTCAGGTGCCAGCGAAACAGTTTAGAAGTTATAGGAATACTGCAACCAGACAGAGCGTGGCTTGGTGTTCCAGTGATAGTAATAATAGTACTCAGCATCATACTGGCCGATCTCGCGTCGGACAGCCGCTGTTGAGTGTCGCTGATCCGCTGAGGACTGTCGTTCGTATGCTGTCTCGTCAAAAATGTTGACAAAACGTAACTGGAATCTATGCTCGAGATTTTCGCCAAGATAATACTGAACCGAGCCATTCCAAATCGTATAACTACCCCAATCCTCTGGTGGATATATCACCTGATCATTCTCGTCTACGAGATAATTCATCCTGCCTCTGCCGTACCCCCATTCGGGCCCTTGGAATCGTGGGTTAAGTGCGAATACCCAACGTTCGCTAGGTGTGTAGCTGAGAAGCAAAGAAGCCATCCATTCCGGTCGTTCCCAGCCTTGTCTACGCTCCGATTTGCCGATCCAACCCGGTATGACGAAGTCTAATGTTTCGCCTGTACCCTCGCGAATGGCCATCTTACCGTAATACGGATTCGGTTCGGTGCTCTCTACCTGTGTATAGCTAAAATCCACTTGGAAAAAATTGGAGTCGTATGCAATATCTAATGATGTACCCGTGATGTCCCGTTCATCTCTTAAGTTGAAAAACGAGGTAGCGGTTCCCGGTAGACCTAATTTTTCAGCGTTATTACAAAAAGCCGTTGGTGTGATGATATCGGGATTCAAGTCCTCGGGGGCGACGGCATAGTTTGGACAAACATCCTCGATCGCGTCGCTTCTGATAACGTGGCTAATGGTGTTGTCGAATGCACCGACTTCAACATTATACGTACCGCCGAAAATTTCGCCGTTTATGCCCGCACCGTAGTAAACACCCTGAAATTGCTGGGTTTCGACATCTGGGTTAAGCGTAGCCGTAGTTTGTCCAACTCCACCTGAATTTGATGTAACGCTGTACAACCCTACTTCTCTGGTGGTGGGAGGACTGTAAGAGTTGCCGCCGCTGGCCCTCGCGTAGACACCCCTGCCAAGGTCCCAACGAAAACCGTATTTGACCATATCGTAATCTGCAAACATTTCGTTTTTATCATGGCGAAAAGCCACTGAACCATTAAGACCATCGAGTAACTGGGGAAAGCTTAAGCGCAAATCCACATATACGCCTGTGGTCGCAACCTTGTCCTGAGCAACACCATATTCCTCATCGGAGTTGTCTTTATATGTTGTATTCTGAATTCCCCCGACCACAGTAAAGGTATCGTTTATACGATACCTAGCGCGGGTATTAAAGCCATAGTCTGTGTACCCAGCGTAGAATTGAGTGGGCTCACCAAGTCCTTTTGTTGGCTGCCGCGATCCATTGCTTGCGATTGATTGAATCACATAGCCAATAGGCGCACCAATAGGAAAGGGATTGTCTTGGGTTCCGTACGGCACATTGCTTTCGTCGGTATAGTAGCTGTTGTTACTGCCAACTGCGGCCAGCGATCTGTTGTTGTGATACGGATTGAGAACGCAACCTCTTGCCAATCCGTCGACGCTGTCTGCAAACGTCTCATAGGCAGTCGCGTCTGAGAATGCTGAGATTCCCTGTGCTGCGGCGATGTCTTGAACATTTTGCGGCAGATCTTGCATTCTAGGTATGTTACAAGTTTGAACATCGAACTCTATATTATGGATCTGCGGTTCAATGTAATAGGCTTCTGCAGTGAAATATAGCCGATCAGAGAATTCTTTTTCGAAGCTGATATCGTAATAAGGGAATTCGGTAAAATTAGGCTGGTAGACAGTTAACCAAGGGAACGAATCTCGGAAGTCGACTGTCGCATATTGCGCCGTCGCTCGGAATTCCGTGGTTTCATCGATTTGCCAAAGATATTTCGCGCCGATGAGATTGTATGAGTATGGGAATTCGTGGTGACCGCCAAGCGCCAACACCGTGTCTACGTATTCGTCTTTGTCGAACAACTCGTGCGCATCCGTTTCGTAAGATCGCGCGAATGCCATACCACTGTGCTTACCGTCGGGAGTAATCGGGAAAGAAATATTTCCGTACGCCTCTCTCGTTTTGAAAGAACCAACGTAAAATCCAATATCGCCTTTAACCGTACCGTCAGGCTCTTTGTACTTGACATTTACGACGCCAGCACCCGCATTACCACCGAAATACAAGCTCTGTCCACCCCTCATAACCTCTACGCTTTCTATCATTCGCGGGTCAATCATAGTTGCAGGCCAAAGGGATTCTAACGGGGTGCCACGGTCGTAAGTTGGGACACCATCAAGTAACAACAGGGTGTCGCGGTTATAGCCGCCATCTAGGCGAATCGTGAACTCGCCTTCGTCAGGGGAATACCCAATATTGGCGCCTCGGATCAAGCCCGCAGCTAACTCACCGAAGTTGGTAAACCCACCAGTTACGACCTCTTCGCTCGTAATCACTTGGACTTGTGTGCCGAATTCAGATAAATCTAACGCAATCTCGGAAATTTCTGCAGACATTGCTTTACCTTCTACGAATACCTCTTCAATTTCCGCAGTGCTCGTCTCCATTTCTTCTTCTGCAGCGGCAATACTTGCGATACTCAGCGCCAGGAACGGAACCGCACAAGCCAGCGTTTTTTTCCATAGCGATGAAGTGACAAGGTTGTGTGTCATCTAATTCTCTCCTTAACAACTTGGCCACGACGACGTGCCTAGACCTTGGGGAAGTTTCGACGAACAGCATTTCACGTTGACGATAAAGAAGTTTCGGAAAAGTTAAAAATTCCAAAAAATCGCTTTACTGACAATCGGGACAAAAGTGCGGTAGTCGACCACCGAACTTTGATGGGACTGTTGGGAGGGCTATGTGTACAAATTGAGAGTAAGGCGGCAGACGTGATCGCAGGCTGTAGTGGCAGCTTATGGTTTTGCCGAGTGCGGGATTTCTAACAATTAATATAAGTTTGAGGGAAAGGGCAATATGAGCCCACTTCAGATTGACGAATAGATAGCCTATCTGTCGTGGTACGATTTCGCACAATATGCTTTCAGGATCGAAAGGAAAAGTTGTTCGTGAATATCAAAGGAAAAATCGCGGTAATTACTGGTGGGGCATCCGGCCTAGGAAAGGCAACGGCCAAAAGCATTATCGCTAAAGGCGGTCGAGTAGCTGTGCTTGATCTAAACAAAGACCTGGCCGATCAAACCGCCACGGAACTTATTGAAGCTAAAGCCTACCAGGTCGATGTGACTGATGATGACTCAGTCAAAAGAGCACTTGCAGCCGTCATAAGTGATTTCGGGGCCATACATATCAACGTTAATTGTGCAGGTGTAGGGGCGTCATCGAGAACAGTAGGTAAGGACGGTGCACTGGACCTAAGCAAATTCAATTTCATTATCCAGGTGAATCTCGTCGGTACCTTTTCAGTATTGAGCAAGTGCGCTGCGTTCATGCAATTGAATAAGCCGGAGGGTGAATCGTCAGAAAAGGGGGTAATTATAAATACTGCTTCGGTTGCTGCATTCGAAGGCCAAATAGGAGATGTTGCCTATTCAGCCAGCAAAGCAGGCGTCGCTGGCATGACTCTTCCTATAGCTCGAGATCTTTCCAGGCAAGGGGTCAGAATATGTACTATTTCACCCGGTGTTTTTGATACACGAATGATGGCCGCCTCTTCCGATCAGGTTCGAGATTCTCTAACAGCAATGGTCCAACACCCTAAAAGGATGGGCCTGCCTACTGAATTTGCTTTGCTAAGCGAACAGATAGTGGAAAACCCATATCTGAACGGCGAAACCATACGCCTTGACGGTGGGATTCGGGTAGCGGCTGAGTAATTCCAAGGGTTATTTCGAACCTAAAATTGGTTGGCGGCAGCGACTTTAAAAAATGCATAACTTATTTTTTCAATAAATAATAAAGGTAGTGCGCATTCTTATCCCGTCGTTTATACCGACGTCAAATTTCGCTAAACCCTGGCCTCCTTTAATATTGCCACTTAGCTGATAGGGCAAATTATTCATGCTGTGGCCTTAGTCTTTAGGTCGAGAAATAAATTATTAGTACAGATGGCACGTTAAGGCTGTTGCATCAACGGTCTTTAGAGTAGGCGAATCAATTGAACAAATGGGCATGGCTTGCGCGCAGCGAGTATGGAACGTGCAGCCCATTGGCGGTGACCGCAGGCTGGGAATTTCGCCTATTATTAATTGCTCGGCGCGCCGCGCCTCTAACTCCGGATCCGCCTCCGGCACGGCCCCTAAAAGCGCCTTAGTGTAGGGATGTTTCGGCGTTTTGAATAATGTATCTCTATCCGCCTCCTCAACAATTTTGCCTAAGTACATTACTGCAACGCGATCGCTAATGTGCCGAACGACGGATAAGTCGTGTGCGATAAAAAGATAGGTAAGCCCTAGCCGCTCTTGCAATTCCATCAACAAATTAATGACTTGCGCCTGAATAGACACGTCCAGCGCGGATACCGGCTCGTCGCATATAATTAGTTGGGGTTCTAACGCCAGCGCTCGCGCGATAGAGATGCGTTGACGCTGTCCGCCTGAGAACTCGTGGGGATATCGCTCGCTCATCTCCTCCAGTAGGCCGACTGTGCTCATTAAATGCTTTATTCTCGCCCTATATTTCTCTCTGTCTCCCGCCAATCCGTGAACCCGCAGTGGTTCGCCAATGATCGCTCCTACCTTCATTCTAGGATTCAGCGAACCGAAAGGATCTTGATACACCATTTGCATTTTACGCCTGATATGGCGCATTTGCGCTCCAGTCCAGCCAGTAATATTTTCACCATCAAAGATGATCTGTCCGGATAAGATCGCTTGCATACCCAGAACAGAAAGAGCTGTTGTTGACTTACCACAGCCGCTTTCACCGACCAAACTAAAGGTCTCGCCTCGCCTAATATGAAATGAAACTCCATTTACAGCGGCTATTGAGCCGACTTGCCGCTTCAGCAATCCTTCGGTGATCGGGAAGTGAACCTTTAGGTCCTCAACCTCTAGGATATTAGGATTAGTCATAACCGAAACAAGCTAATTCGTGATTTGGCGCGACGCTTCTAAGTGGCGGTTTCCCCGCTCTACAGGCTTCGTGCACATGGGGACATCTTGGGTGGAAAGCGCACCCTGCGGGAAGATCTGACAAATCAGGTGGTTGCCCCTCTATGGTAAATAGTCGGCTGCCAGGATCTCCGTCAAGCTTGGGAATCGAAGCCATCAGTCCGTTGGTATAAGGGTGTTTCGGGTTTTTATATAAATCTAGGGCACTGGCGGTTTCTACAATTCTGCCTCCGTACATTACAGCCACTTTGTCAGCATAGCGGGCGACAACGCCTAGATCGTGAGTGATGAGAATCAATGACGAACCTAACTCTTTTGTCAGGTTTTTTAGCAGCGACAGAATTTGCGCTTGAACCGTTACGTCAAGTGCGGTGGTCGGTTCGTCCGCGATGATTAACCTAGGTTGGCAAGCTAAGGCCATGGCGATCATTACGCGTTGCCGCATTCCCCCCGAGAATTGATGTGGATAATCCTCTAGACGTTGTTCCGCGTCGGGAATTGCTACTTTTGCCAATAGCTTCCCTGCCTCGGCAATAGCCTCTGGCCATGATTTCTTATGATGCAGCCATATTGGTTCTGCAACCTGCGTTCCTATAGTCAGTACTGGATTCAGCGACGACATTGGTTCCTGAAAGATAAACGCGATTTGATTTCCTCGAATCTCCCGCAAACGGGAAGCAGGAACTTTTGTTAAATCTTCCCCTTCAAATTCGATTTTCCCTGTTTTCACTTGGCCTGAATCGCCCAGCAGACCGAGGACGCTTAAGGCCGTCACGCTTTTCCCGGAGCCGCTTTCGCCTACGATTGCCAACGTCTCACCCGCAACAAGGTCTAACGAAACGCCATCCAATGCCTGCACATGGCCACGGTCTGTAGCAAAGGTGACCGACAGATCGGATATCGCTAAGAGAGGATCCACTAATCAAACCCCATTTGCTTTTTCAGTTCTTGATCGATCCATATTTGGGCGTAGATTGGCCAAGGTCGAACTGCACCAGCGCGCAATTCACCGCCATAATTTTTGACCCATGGCCACCATGCAGTATGGTTGTATGGTATCGGCAGCCAGACGTAAGGCGCCTTCTCCAGGATGTCGCGAGTAAGATCTCGAAGAATTTTGATCCGCTCACCTTCATCCCGAGTCAGATGCAGGATTCGAACCTGCTCATCAAGATCCGGGTCGGAGTATTGAGAGGGATTCCAGGTCTGGCCTGTGACAAAACTCTTACGAATAGTCGTCATGGGGTTCACGTGACCGCTAGACAAAAGGTATGCAGGTCCGTGTGTTTTGGTTGTCATAGCAGATAAGAAAGAAGCGTATTCCAAAGGTTTAATATTGGTTTTTAGCCCAACTTTTGAAAAGTAGCTCTCGAGTAATGGGACGAGGTCCATATGCGCGGGCGAGCAAGAACAAACTTGCATATCAAATGAAAAGCCCTCGGGAACTCCTGCTTCCTTTAATAGCCTTCGCGCCTCGTCAGGGTCGTAAGAGAATAGTTGTTGTACCGATTCTGGCATGTCTTCTAGGGACTCAAAGTATGCGCCGAATTCAGGGTGTTGAGGATAAGCCATTAACTCTGCGTGTCCCCCGTAAAAGTGCTTCACAATCTCCGGTTGATTCACGGCGAGATTTAAAGCCCGGCGCACCCGCAGATCATCAAACGGTTTTTGGTCAACGCGCAGCGCGATAAATTGCCCGTTTGTATTCAACCAACGATTCCACTGCAGTTCTGGGGTAGTCTCTTTTAAATGATCAACAGCGATCCACCGAATCGCCTCAAGGATGTCGAGTTGACCGGTGCGGAGGGCGGTTAGGTAAGTTGCCTCATCTTTAATGATGCGATACACAACTTTATCGACGAAGGGCAGAGAATATCGGTTATTGCCTACAGTCGCAGAGTCCCAGTATTGCTGGTTCTTCTTATAAATCTGTGCATTTGCTTGAACGTAACGTTCTAGCTCGAAAGGCCCGGTGCCCGTGACGTTACTCCAACGCTTTCTGTCTACCTTTTGCATTTCTCGGGGGCTGATACCCGAATAGTAGCCGTAGCCAAAGCGGTAGGGCCATTCAGCATTGTAGTATCGCAGATGGAAAACCACAGTATGATCGTCGCGCGCTTCAAGTCTTTCGATATGATCAAAATAGGTCGGTATGCGTTTGGGGCTCTCATTTACTAAGTCGTAGGAAAAAACAACATCATCGGCAACAAACTCCCGCGCCTCCATAATTCCGGCTTTTGCGGGGAAGATGATTCCTTCTCGAAGCTTGACCACCAGTGTTAAAGGGTCCTCCCAGTACCAGCTCTCAGCTAATTCTCCGCGCATTGAGTCTGTTGGCAGATAGGCATCGGCGACAAAGGCATATGGCCCGCCGTTACGCTTACTTTTTGTAAGGTCCCCGGCAAACAACTGCTCGCGCGCACTGCCGTGATCGTGGTTGCTCTTCCAAGCCCAATCTGCAGGATCCCAGGACAAGGGCGACAGGGTTATGTTCACAGTCCCTATATTAAGTTCACCTCCGTAAGTTGGATCTTCAGCCCAGCTCGAAAAACTCAAGCAGAGCATGACTGTCGCTTGCAGAAACCGCATCATCTTCCTCGCATCCTTGGATCTAGCATGTCTCGTAAAGCATCCCCATAGACGTTGATCGCGTAGACAACCACGGTGAGCGCGAGACCAGGCGCCAACGCCAACCAGGGCCCGACATACATGTAAGTTCTCCCGCCGCCGCTGAGCATACTGCCCCAAGTAGGTACTGGTGGAGGGATGCCTAAGCCTAGGAAAGACAGACCCGCCTCTGCCAAGATGACAGCCCCGACCCGTGTTGTAAAAAGAACTATCACCACAGGCATGACGTTTGGCAGTACGTGAAACCACACTATATGTAATGTAGTGGCGCCCATTGATTGGGCTGCGTGCGTATACATATTCTCTCGCACGGCAATTGTAGAACCGCGAATAATGCGAGATCCCGCTATCCCGTATAGGCAGCCTAGAATGATTATTATTTGATTAATACTGGGGCCGACTATTGAAACAACCACGATGAGCAAAACCAGATCAGGGAAAGTCATCCAGGCGTCTACAAAGCGCTGGATGAGCATGTCAACCTTCCCGCCAAAATAGCCAGTTAGAACCCCAAGAATGATAGAAATCATGGTCGCGAGGCCGGCTGCTAGAAAACCGATGATTACCGACAGCTGCGCGCCATAGAGAATCCGCGAAAATACATCTCGCCCTATATGGTCTGTTCCCATCCAATGCGCCAACGACGGAGCCTCTAGTACCCGTTGCATGTCCGTTTCGTTCATTCCGTAGGGTGCGAGGAAATCTGCAAATAGGCCGCAAAACAAAAACAGAGTAAAGATGATTCCGCCCACGCCACCTAACGGCTTGTCGCGCAGCATTTTGCTATGGAAAGCGAGTAGCGAGTTCGAGCGAGTAGCTTGTGCCGCTGTTGCGCCCATCGATCAGTGCCGTACCTTCGGGTCTAAAAAGCCGTAGGTGAGATCAACGATGAGGTTAATAAACAAAATCGATAGCCCAACAATAAGAAACACGCCGGTTACCACCGGATAGTCCCGCTGGAATACTGCTTCAAGCAGCATAAGGCCCATACCTGGTACAACGAAGATCTGTTCCAGAATAACGGCGCCACCAATCAAAAGTGGTGCCTGTAACCCAATAAGCGTGACCACGGGAATCAAGCAATTGCGCAGTGCATGTCTAAATACGATGAGATTTTCTTTCAGCCCCTTCGCTCGCGCTGTGCGTATGTAATCTTGCCTTAGCACCTCCAACATCATTGTCCGGGTCATACGCATCGTTACCGCGGATAACGATAAGCCCAGTAATATTGCGGGCACTAACATGTGTGCGAGATTGCCGAGAGGGTCTTCGGAAAAAGGCGTGTACTGCAGCGGTGGCGCCCATCGCCACCAGACGGAGGGGAACACCATTACCAGGGTACCTAGCCAGAAACTCGGTATGGCCAACATGAGCAACGAGAAAGATCGAGTGATGTAATCGCCAAGAGTGTCTTGCCGCATGGCCGAATAGATGCCGATTGGAATAGCGACCGATAGGGCTACAATCAGAGCTAACAAACCCAATTCGAATGTGATGGGTAACGTGAGTGATAATTGCTCTGCAACCGGCGTGTTCTGCCAAAGAGAATAACCGAAATCCCCTTGCACAATATTAAATATCCAGACGAAATATTGCTCGTATATAGGTTTATCAAGACCAAGCGCGGCTTCGATGACGTCGCGATCGGTGCCCGTAGAGATATCGTTCTGCGCGAGCATAAGGTCTACCACGTCCCCAGGAATTAGACGAATGGAAGCGAAGACAATTACGCTGGTAAACAGGAGTGTCGGGATCACAGCGAGGAGCCGTCTGACAATAAAAGCTTGCACTAAATTACCCCCTATCCCCCTACCTGACCTTGTCGGCAAAAACAGACATCATCCAAAGTTGACCAGACGGATAGTGTTCCTGATTTTTCTTTGTCTTACCAGTCCCCGGATCATCTACCAAATAATGCAGGGGTTCTCTCGAAAGCATATGCCCGTAAAACGCAGAGATCTTATATGGGAGCGGTTTAACATTGAAGGTATGTCAGATGGACACAAGAGGCACTCTGGCTAATGAATCCTTACTAATCTGAGGGCTAGAAGCTACTTGTAGGTTTATAGAGGTAATTCACGTGTGTGTGATTTTCACTCGAGATTTCTGCTTTTATCGACGTATATAACGCGCGCCTTTGCTCGATGGCGCGCAGAACTTACGCCGCAATACTCTGCATCGTATAAATAGGCTGCGAGCTCACAAACAGCTGTCTTGTCGAGCACATTTTCACCAGTCTGCCAGGCAAATAAATCCTCGTCGAAGTTCTTAGTCACTGTCCAATTTGCACAAGTGGGCACTGGGGATCGCCCCCAAAGGTAGCGGGGCTAGGATTAGCAGGGTGACTATTATGAAGAATTTCATTGGCAGCGAAATATAAGGGTCGTACCTTGGAAATAACTGCGATGTACGGACCCTCCAAATCATCAAACCGAATGATCGCGAGCTGTCTGGGCTAAATTGCGCAGTGCATAGACTCATCCTGCAACGCCAACGCTCGCATCATAGGCATGTGTGTCAGGAAAGAGTGGCCTTAACGGACGGCCATGTAATCGACGTCGGCTAGCGGCATAACAGCTGACTGGTGTGCACAACCAAACAAGAATGAAGGAGCTGGTGCGGTCGATAGTTTTTTCATGAGCTCACTTCCCCTGGAGCATTGCAAAAGTGGATGCGGTGGCTAGGCACTCGTTTTTAAGATGGACCAGGTCATTCCCGCCACAACCCCAGTTTTTGCGCCTCGGCAAGTTACGGAAGACCAGACAGACAGACGAGATCCTAGGGCGTGTATTGGCTCTCGTAAGTTATAGGTTCGGCAATTTCCCCTTTAACTATGAAACCATTTTCGTCGAGCTCGATGAGTGGTCG